>JAZNME010000045.1:0-29643 GCA_045579445.1 Acutalibacteraceae bacterium
AAGCTGAAGCTCTTTTTCTGTATGCTCTGTAGGATTCTGCGCATTATCCATTTCAAGATAAAGTCGAAGTCCTGCAAGAGGAGTTTTTAACTGGTGAGAAACATCTGCAATAAAATCCGTATTCTTTTTAGTTTCAGACTCAGTGTTTTGCTTTTGCACCTCAAGAGCATTTTCCAAATCGCAAACTGCATTTTGAAGAGGTGCAAAGCTATCATCTTTTGTACTGAATTTTGTCAGTTCACCTTTTTCGAGATATTTATTTATGCTTTTAGTAAGCTTTTTCACATTTCTTTTGTTTTTGGTAAGCAAAAGGCTCAAAATAAGAACAACAAAAAGCAATAAGCAAACAAAAATAACCAAACAGATTTCTAAAGGACTCATTTGCCGTCCTCCCATCTGTAACCGATACCTCTGACAGTAACAATATGCTCAGGACCGATTTTCTCACGAAGTCGGCTGATGTGAACGGAAAGAGTGTTGTCATCAATAAATGAGCCACCCTCATCCCATATATTTTCTAACAGAATTGCTCTTGTAACAATTACACCGCTGTTTCTTATAAGGGCAGAAAGAATTTGGAACTCCGTTGGAGTAACAAAAACATTTTCTCCATCCTTTTTTACAGTCATTGTGTTTATATCAATAACAATATTCTCGCAACTGTATACAGTTGATTTGTTTCTTCTCAAAAGAGCACGGATTCTTGATAAAAGTTCAAGAAGCTTGAAGGGTTTTGTAACATAATCATCTGCACCTGCATCAAGACCACGGACACCCTGAACCTCATCATCGCAAGCAGTTAAAAAGAGTATCGGTACATCTTCGTTTTTTGAACGAATGAAGCCACACATATCAAAACCGTTACCATCAGGAAGCATAACATCAAGGATTATAAGGTTAAAGTTTTCTTTTAAGAAACTCGCCTTTGCATCCTCAATTGTCCCTGCAGTAACAACATCATAGCCTTCCTTTTTGAGCATTTCGCAAAGCCCGTCACGAAGGAAAACATCATCTTCAGTTACAAGAATTTTAGTTGACATTTTGTCATCGCCTTTTTACTTTCTTTTCGATGTAGGTTTTCGTAAAAACTTAAGAATTGCTACAACCAACAAAACAACTATAACTATTAAAACAACAGCATATCCAATTTTATCAACAACACCGGGAAGTTCAGATTCATTGATAATTATAGAATTGAAAGTTTCGTCAAGATCGTCAATTTTTTCATCATCGTATGGTGTGTAAACGAAAGTATATTTATTAACAGCTCCGCCAAATTCATAAACCTTCTGCAAATGAGATTTTTCTTCTCCGTCGAGAATAGCAGATGTTTTAAAAACAGTAACTGCAGCGCTCATTCCGTTGGAGTGTTTTATTTTTTCTACCGAAACAAGCTCCATTTTACCTTCTTCTCCTATGGCTTTAAAAGCATTGGAAGCTTCGCTTGCCATAAGTTCTGCCGTTTCCTTTAGTTTCTTTTCGCTAAAGTCAGAAACGCAATATTTTAATTCTGTGTTATCTTCATAACTGATTAAAAATGTAGAGTTATCGTCTGAAATAAATTTTCCGTCTTCTGTCTGCTGAAAATTATCAGGAATATCAACACTGTATAAACCCTTATGCTCATAAAGATTTGCAAACACAGATACATTTAAAAGAACCGCAAAGCAAACAGAAAAAGCTATTCTTAAAATCTTTTTCATACCGACTCCCCCTTTTAAAAAAATACTGCACCAAGAGAACTTCTCCTGATGCAGCTTTAGTTTCATTAATCCTGGTCGTTATCTGCATCTTCGTCTTCAACAGGGGTAATTTCTACCTTGATTTTTTCAATTCGCCTGTCTTCAACGCTTAAAACAGTAAACTTAACATTTTCAAAAATAACTTCATTCATTTCCCCGTCTTTAGGAATACACTGAAGCTCATCCATAATAAAGCCTGCAAGCGTTTCATATCCGCCTTCAGGGAGAGCTTTACCTATAAGCTCATCAATTTCTTCAATATCTATAGTTCCGTCAACGGTAAATGTGTTATCGTCTATCTTTGAAATTTCGTCATCCTCATGGTCATACTCATCCTGAATATTACCCATAATAGCTTCAACAATATCTTCAAGCGTAACAATACCTGCTGTACCGCCATACTCATCAACTACAACAGCCATCTGTATTTTCTTTGCGCTCATTTCCTTGAAAAGCTCTCCGCAAGCCTTTGTTTCGGGAATGAAATATGCTTCACGCATAATGTTTTTAAGAGTACCCTTTGCCTTAACCTCTTTACCAACGTATTTAAGAAGGTCTTTAACATAAACGATACCTATAATGTTATCAATATCCTCATCATAAAGAGGAATTCTTGATCTGCCGTGTTCTATTGCAAGAGCAACAAATTCTTCAAGCGTTATATCATTAATATCAGCAGCTATCACATCTGTACGGTGGGTCATAATATCGCCTGCGTCAGTGTCATCAAACTCAAAAATGTTGTTAATCATTTCTTTCTGAGCGTCTTCAATAACGCCTTTTTCGCCACCAACGTCAACCATCATACGAATTTCTTCTTCGGTAACGGTTTCTTCATCTGCGTTAGGGTCAAAGCCAAAAAGGCGCACAACGCCATTTGTTGAAAGAGAAAGAATCTTTACAAATGGTGCGGTGATTTTAGAAATCACAAGCAAAGGCTTTACAACTGCAAAAGCGATTTTTTCAGAAGCCTGCATACCAATTCTCTTAGGAGCAAGCTCACCTAAAACAAGAGAAAAATATGAAGTTATAAGCGTAATTACAACAACAGAAACACCTGAAATCAAGCTCTCAGGCACGCCCGGAAGGGCACCTGCAATTGCACCTGTAAGAATAGCTGCAAATGAGGTTGATGCTGAAGCAGATGACAAGAAACCTGCTAAGGTTACGCCTATCTGAATAGTTGAAAGAAAACGTGTTGAATTGCTTGTAAGCTTTAAAACCATTTTAGCTTTTTTATGACCATCCTCTGCCATACGTTCAATCTTGGCATCATTAAGAGAAATTATAGCAATTTCGCTCATTGCAAAAAATGCGTTAATGAGAATGAGCACTAAAAGAAGTAAGATTTTAAAAATCAAGCCGTCTGTTGCAGAAGCACTGTCTGCAAGATTTAAAAGTTGGGCCAAAATAAAATTAGGTCCGGGTTCATCCATGATAGGATAAGCTCCTTTCAAAAAAGAAATATGTGTGGAAATTCTACACCACATTAGCATATATTATCTCAAATTTTTAATGTTTTGTCAATAGTTGCCACTTTACTGACGTGATTTACAGATTACGCTCCTTAAAGTACTATATTTCCCAAAAATATCCATTATAATTGGTAAAAAATCGTGAAATTTTTAACTTTTTCTTGTTTACAAGAGAATAAATAAGTGGTAATATAATTGTTGGTGTTTTAATAATACTTATAATTAACATTTTTATAGGAGGCAAAAACTATGGCTAGAAAAATGAAAACCATGGACGGTAACAATGCCGCTGCTTATGTGTCATATGCTTTCACAGAAGTTGCAGGTATTTACCCAATCACACCTTCAAGCCCAATGGCAGACTATGTTGACCAGTGGTCAGCTCAGGGCCAGAAGAACATCTTCGGCACAACCGTAAAGGTTTCTGAGATGCAGTCTGAGGCAGGTGCAGCAGGTACTGTTCACGGTTCACTTGCAGCCGGTGCGCTTACAACAACCTACACAGCTTCACAGGGTCTTCTTCTTATGATCCCTAACATGTACAAAATTGCCGGTGAGCTTCTCCCCAGCGTTTTCCATGTATCAGCTCGTTGCGTTGCTTCACACGCACTTAACATTTTCGGCGATCATTCAGACGTTTATGCTTGCCGTCAGACAGGCTTCGCTATGCTCGCTGAAACAAACACACAGGAAGTTATGGACCTTGGTGCAGTTGCTCACCTTGCAACAATCAAGAGCCGCGTTCCTTTCATCAACTTCTTCGATGGTTTCCGTACATCTCATGAGCTCCAGAAGATTGAAATCTGGGATTATGAAGATCTTAAGGAAATGTGCGATATGGATGCAGTTGATGCTTTCAGAAAGAGAGCTCTCAACCCAGAGCATCCTGTAATGCGCGGTTCTCATGAGAACGGCGACATTTTCTTCCAGCACAGAGAAGCTTGCAACACTTACTACGATGCAGTTCCTGCAATTGTTGAGGAATACATGGGTAAGGTTAACGCAAAGCTTGGCACAGATTATCAGCTCTTCAACTACTACGGCGCTGCTGATGCAGAAAACGTAATCGTTGCTATGGGTTCAATCTGCGACGTTGCTGAAGAAGTTATTGATTACCTTCTTGCTAAGGGCGAAAAGGTTGGTCTTCTTAAGGTTCGTCTTTACAGACCATTCGCATCAGAAAAATTCGTTGCAGCTCTTCCTGCAACTGTTAAAAAGATTGCTGTTCTTGACAGAACAAAAGAGCCAGGTTCTATCGGTGAGCCTCTTTACCTCGATGTTGTTGCTGCTCTTGATGCTTGCAACAAATCAGGTATCTTCGTATCAGGTGGCCGTTACGGTCTCGGCTCAAAGGATACTCCTCCTTCATCAATCTTCGCAGTATATGCAGACCTTGCTAAGGCAGATTCTAAAAAGCACTTCACACTTGGTATTAACGACGACGTTACTTACCTTTCACTTCCTGAAGAGGCTGCTCCAAACACAGCTGCTGAAGGTACAATCGAGTGCAAGTTCTGGGGTCTTGGCGGCGACGGTACTGTTGGTGCTAACAAAGACTCTATCAAGATTATCGGCGACCACACAGATAAATACGTTCAGGCATACTTCCAGTATGACTCAAAGAAAACCGGTGGCGTTACAATTTCTCACCTTCGTTTTGGCGACAAACCAATCAAGAGCCCATACTATGTAAACAAGGCAGACTTCGTTGCTTGCCACACACCTGCTTACATCGAAAAAGGCTTCAAGATTGTTAACGACGTTAAACCTGGCGGTGTATTCCTTATCAACTGCCAGTGGGATGACGCTGAAGTAGCTGAAAAGCTCAATGCAGAAACAAAGCAGTATATTGCAAAGAACAACATTCAGCTCTATACAGTTAACGCTATTGACCTTGCTGCAGAAATCGGTCTCGGCAAGAGAACAAATACAATTCTTCAGGCTTCATTCTTCGCTCTTGCTAACGTTCTTCCTAAGGAAGATGCTATCGGCTACATGAAGAATGCCGCTCTTAAGTTCCTTAAAAAGGGTCAGGATATCGTTGATATGAACCACAAGGCTAATGATGCCGGCTTCGGTGCATTCAAGAAATACGATGTTCCTGCAGATTGGGCAAATGCAACTGACGATGCAGCAGCTGTTGCCTCAGAAGGTCCTGCAAAGCTCGTTAAGATGGTTGACAACATCATGAAGCCTGTTGGCTCAATGAATGGTGATGCTCTTCCTGTTTCTGTATTTACAGACCACGCTGACGGTACATTCGAGCAGGGTGCTTCTGCATACGAGAAACGCGGTGTTGCAGTTATGGTTCCTGAATGGAATGCAGATACTTGCGCAAAGTGTAACAAGTGTGCTTATGTATGTCCTCATGCTACAATTCGTCCATTCGCTCTTGACGAAAACGAAGTTGCTAATGCTCCTGAGGTTATGAAGATTGCTGAAAAGCCAATCGTTAAAACAGAATACAAATACACTCTTGCAGTATCTCCTATGGATTGTATGGGTTGCGGCGTTTGTATCGGTGTTTGTCCTACAAACTCTCTTAAGATGGTATCTCGTGAGAGCCAGGATGCTCAGCAGGCAGCATTTGATTACTGCGTAGCAAACGTAACTGAGAAGGAAGGCGTTGCATCATCTGCAACAATCATCTCCAGCCAGTACAAGAAGCCACTCCTTGAGTTCTCAGGTTCTTGCGCAGGTTGTGCTGAAACAGCATATGCTCGTCTTGTAACTCAGCTCTTCGGCGACAGAATGTATATCTCTAACGCAACAGGTTGTTCATCCATCTGGGGTGGTCCTGCTGCAACATCTCCATACACAGTAAACGCTAAGGGTCAGGGTCCTGCATGGGCTAACTCACTCTTCGAGGATAACGCGGAGCACGGCTTCGGTATGCTCCTCGGTCAGTCAGCTCTCAGAAACAGCCTTATTGCTAAGGTTGAAACTCTTCTCGAGTCTGACAAGGCTTCTGATGAGCTTAAGGCTGCTGCTAAGGCTTACCTTGACACAGTTAACGATGGCGAAAAGAATGGCGCTGCTACAGAAGCTCTTGTTGCTGCTATCGGTGACGGTTCTTGCTGCGAAACATGCAAGTCAATCATTGCTAACAAGGAATTCCTTTCAAAGAAATCTGTTTGGATCTTCGGCGGCGACGGTTGGGCATACGATATCGGCTTCGGCGGTGTTGACCACGTTCTTGCTTCCGGTGAAGATGTAAACATTATGGTATTCGATACTGAGGTTTACTCAAACACAGGTGGACAGGCTTCTAAGGCTTCTAACATCGGTCAGGTTGCTCAGTTCGCTGCTGCAGGTAAGGCTATCGCTAAGAAGAGCCTTGCTGAAATCGCAATGAGCTACGGCTATGTTTACGTTGCACAGATCGCTATGGGTGCTGATAACAACCAGACACTTAAGGCAATCAAGGAAGCTGAAGCTTACCATGGTCCATCACTTATCATTGCTTACTCACCTTGTGAAATGCACTCAATTAAGGGTGGTATGGTTAACTGCCAGAACGAAATGAAGAAGGCTGTTGACTGCGGTTACTGGAATATGTTCCGTTACAACCCAGCTCTCAAGGCAGAAGGCAAGAACCCATTCACACTTGATTCTAAGCCTGCAACAGGCGTTTATAAAGACTTCCTTCTTAACGAGGCTCGTTATGCATCTCTTACTCGCTCATTCCCTGCAAGAGCAGAAGAACTCTTCGCTCAGTCAGAGAAGGCAGCTCAGGAAAGATATGCTCACCTTCTCAGACTTAAGGATCTCTATGCTCCTGATGCTGAATAAGTAATATTCACTATTCCCTATGCAGTTAACTCTGCATAGGGAATTTTTATTTATTTGAAATATACTATTATATATGGTATACTGAAAGGGTCAGGTGGTGATTTGGTGGCAGACGAAAAGGATATATTAAAAAACCGATTCCGTGAGCTTTACAACCGTTCACAGAATCGAGGTATATATGTTTATAGTGATTTTTTAAATGCATATGAGCAAGCCCTTTTAGAAGAGGAAATCCACTATGGATACACATCCGAGGGTGGATACCCTGATGCAGAAAGAAAGCTTGCCTGCTTTGGAAACGAAAATGATTTTGGCTATGCACCCTGCCCACCAATTGAAATAATCTGTATTTCTCCCCTTTCGGAGAAATTTGCAGACGACCTTACTCACCGTGATTTTCTAGGCTCACTTATGGGTCTTGGTATAAAAAGAGAGACATTGGGTGATATTGTAATAAACAAAAACAAAGGTTACCTTATCTGCCTTGATACAATATCTCAATATATAATAGATAATCTTACTAAAGTGCGCCACACCAGCGTTACTTGCGAAAGATGTAATGAAATACCTCTTGAAGATTTACCGCAACCAAAAGAGAAAATGGTTATTGTATCATCACTACGACTTGACGGCATTATATCTGCAGTTTACAATTTGTCCCGAAGCAAGAGTTCCTCTCTTATTGACGGAGAAAAGATTTTTATCAATGGTAAATTAATAAAAAATAACTCTGCATCTCTTAAGGAAAATGATATTGTCTCCGTAAGGGGTAAAGGCAGGTTTAAATTTAAAGAGGTTTCAGGCGATACCCGAAAGGGTAGAATAAGAATTCTTTGTGAAATATATTGATTGGAGGAAATTCAGATGAAAACGATGAAGCTCGGAAAAAGCGGTGTAGACGTACCCGTTATTGCTGTAGGATGTATGCGAATGGCAGACAAGTCTGTTGAAGAGGCAAAGGTGCTTCTTGATACTGCTATGGGTGAAGGCCTTAACTTTTTTGACCACGCAGATTTATATGGTGGTGGTAAAAGCGAAGAGGTTTTCTCAAAGGCTATCGGTATGAATGATGATGTACGCGAAAAAATTATTCTTCAGTCAAAGTGCGGTATATGTCCAGGAAAAGTAATGTTTGATTTTTCTAAAGAGCATATCATAAAATCAACAGAGGGTTGCCTAAAAAGGCTTAACACAGATTACCTTGATTTCTTGCTTTTACACAGACCCGACACACTCTATGAGCCTGAGGAGGTTGCAGAAGCATTTGCATACTTAAAGGAAAGTGGTAAGGTAAGACACTTCGGTGTTTCCAACCAGAATCCAATGCAGATGCGCCTTTTACAGAAATACTTAGGTGAAGAGCCTATCTGCGCAAACCAGCTTCAGTTCAGCATTACAGACTGCCACATTATAAAGCAGGGCTTGTATGTGAATATGAGAGAAGACAACGCCATTGACCGTGATGGTGGTGTGCTTGAATATTGCAGATATGAGGATATTACAATTCAGGCTTGGTCACCATTCCAATACGGCTTTTTTGAGGGCGTGTATGTAGACAACCCCGATTTCCCTGAAATAAATGCAAAGCTTCAGGAATTAGCTGATAAATATGGCGTTACAAAATCAACAATTGTTATTGCCTGGATTCTCCGCCACCCTGCAAAAATGCAGCCACTTACAGGCACAATGAATCCTCAGCGCCTTCTTGAGTGTGCTAAAGCAGCAGACATAACACTTACAAAGCAGGAGTGGTACGAGATATTCTCAAGTGCGGGTAATGTTATTCCGTGATTTAAGTAAATACGATTATCAATTAGTAAATAGTTGCGAAGCTTATAATATTCGGATGCGTAGCTTCCCCGAAATTCCTAATTCCTAATTTAAAAAGCTCGGTCTTTCGACCGAGCTTTTTGTTATATCTTTCTTACTTTAACTATATCTTCATTAGCTGTAAGCTTAGCGATTACGCTGTCGGGGATTTTATCTGCTGCAACAAGTGTGTATGCAAAATCGCCTTTAGCTTTTGAAGAGAAGCCTGTTGTTTCAACTCCTACGCTTGTGAAAGCACCGAGGATATCGTTCATAACAGTTAAAACGTTGTGGTGAATAACCGCAACTCTTTCGCCCTGAGCATCAAGCTCAACGTTAGGGAAGTTAACAGAATTCTTTATATTACCTTTTTCAAGGAATTCTCTGATTTCAACTGCAGCCATATATGCACAGTTTTCTTCACTTTCGGGAGTTGAAGCACCAAGGTGTGGGAGAGCAGTAACGCCGTCAACACCAATAACCTCATCGCTTGGGAAGTCTGTTACATATGCTGCAACCTTGCCTGCTTCCATGGCTGATACAAGGTCTGCACCGTTTACAAGCTCACCGCGTGCAAAGTTAAGGATTCTTACGCCATCCTTCATTTTTGCGATTGTATCTGCATTTACCATACCCTTTGTATCCTTTGTGCAAGGAAGGTGAAGTGTTATGTAATCTGCCTTTTCGTAAAGAGCATCAAGTGAATCTACATACTCTGTATCTGCAGGGAGCTGCTCCTTAAGTGCATCGTTAAAGAATGGGTCGTAGCCTACAATTTTCATACCTAAGCCGTTTGCTGCAACTGCCACAAGACGACCGATAGCACCAAGGCCAACCACACCAAGTGTTTTGCCAAGAATTTCAGGGCCTGCAAACTGTGATTTACCTTTTTCAACAAGCTTGCCTACATTTTCGCCCTCACCCTTAAGAGTTTTGCACCAGTCATAAGCAGCTGCAACCCTTCTTGAAGAAAGCATAAGACCTGCGATAACAAGCTCCTTAACTGCGTTTGCGTTAGCGCCCGGTGTGTTGAAAACAACAATACCCTTCTTTGTGCAATCCTCAACAGGAATATTATTAACGCCTGCACCCGCACGAGCAACTGCAACAGTTTTATCGCTGAAAGCGAAGTCGTGCATAGCAGCTGAACGAACAATAATACCATCAGGATTTTCGCAAGAATCGCTTATTGTATACTTCTCGTCAAGCTCCTTAAGACCTATCTGAGAAATCTTATTTAAAGTTAAAATATCGTACATTAAAATCAACCTTTATGTAATTTATTTAAATTATGAATTAGCCTTTTCGAAATCAGCCATAAATTCAACTAATTTCTCAACGCCTTCAATTGGCATAGCATTGTAGATAGAAGCTCTCATACCGCCAACTGTTCTGTGGCCCTTGATGTTAACAAGACCTGCAGCGGTTGCTTCCTTAACAAACTTAGCGTCAAGCTCCTCATTACCTGTAACGAACGGAACGTTCATAAGTGAGCGATCTTCAGGAACTACAGTTCCCTTGAAAAGCTTACTGTTATCAAGGAAGTTATAGATAATCTCTGCTTTTTTGCGGTTACGCTCTGCTACAGCAGAAAGACCACCGAGAGATTTAATCCAATCAAGCACAAGCTTGCAGATGTAAATTGTGTAGCAAGGTGGTGTGTTGTAAAGTGAAGTATTATCAGCGTGAATCTGGTAGTTAAGCATTGTTGGAGTAATATCCCTTGCTTTGCCTAACATATCCTCACGGATAATTGCAATTGTAAGACCTGCAGGAGCAACGTTCTTCTGAGCGCCGCCGTAAACCATTGCAAATTTTGAAATATCAAGTGGCTCTGAAAGGAAGCAGCTTGAAATATCTGCAATAAGAGGAATATCACCTGTATCAGGAATATCCTTATAAACTGTGCCGTAGATTGTGTTATTGAGACAGATATAAACATAGTCTGCATCAGGTCTGAAATCTTCCTTAGTTGTTTTAGGAATGTATGTAAATGTTTTATCAGCAGATGAAGCTACCGCTTTAACATCACCATAGCGCTGAGCTTCTGCAAAAGCCTTCTTAGCCCACTGACCTGTGATAATATAATCAGCCTTGCCTGAGCCATTCATAAAGTTAAGTGGAATTGCTGCAAACTGTGTGGATGCGCCACCCTGAAGGAAAAGCACCTTGTAGTTTTCAGGAATATCCATAAGCTCTCTAAGAAGAGATTCAGCAGACTTAATAATGCTTTCAAAAACCTTTGATCGGTGAGACATCTCCATAACAGACTGGCCTGAACCTTCATAGTCAAGCATCTCTGCCGCTGCTTTCTTTAAAACTTCTTCGGGAAGCATTGAAGGACCCGCAGAAAAATTGTAAACTCGTGCCATAACACGAACCCCTTTCATCTATAAAAGAATAATTCATGAAAATATATACAAAAAATTATATAACATTATAATTCATTTATAATACTAAAATAGAAAAATAACATATATTTTTTAACATTCTTTTAATATATATGTACTATTTATAACAAAGAGAAGAGCCACACCGTTACCGGTGGGCTCTCCCCTTAGAGAAAGGAATTATTAAATGTGTAAATTCTTAATCAAATTCAGGTGAAATAAGACCATAGCCTGTAGCATTACGCTTATAAACTACGTTTATCTCATCTGTGTCCGCATTAAGGAACATATAAAACTGATGGCCTAAAAGGTTCATCTGCAATATTGCTTCCTCAACGCTCTGAGGCTTTAGCGAAACAGTTTTTTCTCTTATAACATCAAACTCTGCTTCTTCTTCAATTTCATCTGTAAAGAAATCGTCAAGAACAGATGCATGAAGCTTTTTATCAAGCCTTGTTTTATTTTTTCTTATCTGCCTTATAAGTGAATCGACGCACATATCTAGTGCATCAAGCATATTTTCGGCATTTTCTTCTGCGCGGTAAATCATACCGCCCTTTGTTACTGTGATTTCAACTATATGACAGGTTTTTTCAACCGTTACAGTAATTTTTGCGTTTGCCTCTTCGCCAAAAAGTTTTTCAACTTTTGAGAGGCGCTTCTCTGCACGAAGATGAAAATCTTCTCGTGGATTACATTTACGACCAACGATAGTAATATTCATAGTAACACCCTTTCGGATTGAAGTTCGGCTACAAGACCGCAATATATGAACTTCAGCCCTGATAAGCCGAAAAGGAGAACAGGTTAAATTACTTTAACTTGCTCTCCTTTCACATATATATTAGCACTGTTGCACCCAATTGTCAATAACTTTTGTGCAAAGTTGATATATTTTTCCATTAATCTATTTTTTTGTGGTCTTATTTCACCAAAAAGAAGGAGCAAGGATATTATCCTTACTCTTCTAATCAGATTTATTATGAAACTACCTCATACATATTAGCAGCTTCGTCTTTTTTTGCATATTCATTAACGGATAAAACCTTGTATTTTGTAAGGTTACTACCCATCTGAATAGCAATTATATCACCTGTTTTAACCTCGTATGAAGCGCGGGCAATTTTGCCGTTTACCTCAACGTGCTTAGCATCGCAAACCTCATTAGCCACAGTACGCCTTTTGATAATACGCGATACCTTTAAATATTTATCTAATCTCATATTGTCTCCTATTCTTTATGTGTTTGAAGCTGAAGAATGTACGAAAAACCGTGTTTTATAAATTCGTATATTTGCGTATAATTTGTTTTTCAGACACCCCGTAGCGTACAAGGGTACGTAAGCTTGGGTAGCTGAAAACCGAAGGATGCGTAAAGAAACGAATTTAACGACCTGTCCAGAAAAGATGATCTTTTATAAGTACAGCTCTGCAGGGTGCGGCTTCAACTCCGGACACCTTCAAAGGCTGAGCCATAAGGAAATATCTGCCCGGCTCCACATTGGAAAGGTCGAGACCTTCAATTATAGGAATATCAGCACCTAAAATAGCCTTGTGAATAACAGAATTAGAGCTGCTATTGCCTATAGTTTGTGAATCTGTGCCGAGAAGCTTAACTCCTGAATCCACAATATAGTATGCGCTACTCTCCATAAAATAAGCAAGGCCATCACCCTTAATGAGCAATCTTTCACAATCCTGCCATGGGAAATTATCCTCTGCAAAAGCACCTGTAATAGGTCCCGGTGGCGCTTCTACAACCACACACTCACCAATAAAAATATCTTGCGGGAATTGGTCAATAGTTTTGCCACCATCAATAAAATGACGTGGTGCATCTATGTGAGTTGCAGCGTGCAAGCAGGTGTATACAGAGTTAAGGTTACACGCATCTGCTGCGCGTATGCTCTGTATAGGGTCAATATACCCTTCAGGGTCTCCGGGATAAACGGGAGTTTTTAACAAATCTCTGGAAATATCTATAATCTCCATAACTACACCTTACAATACTAAATTATTTCAAAAGGTTATTAATATCTGTCTGTGTAAGAGCTGAAAAATCAGCGCTCTCAAAAGCAGACATAACACTGTTCATATAGGCTCTTTCAAAGCCTTCATCAAATTCATTAAGAGAAACTATTGTTTCAGTTCCGTCTGCCATACATTTAAGCTTTGCGGATCCCTCGCCCAGCTCATTATCACCAATAACAACAGTAAACTCAGAATTGATTTTATTTGCGTACTTCATCTGCGCTTTTATTGATCTGCCAACAGTATCAATATTTACGCTATAGCCTTGAGCACGAAGAGATGATGAAAGTTCAAGAGCCTTAAGAGTTGCGCCCTCGCCTGCAGTTACAATTGAAAGGTTGCATTTTGGTGCTTCAGGGAATGCAATTCCGCTTTCTTCCATATGAAGAAGAAGCCTTTCAAGACCCATAGCAAAGCCACAAGCAGGGAGAGATGCTCCGCCAAGCTCTTCAATAAGTCCATCATAACGACCGCCGCCACCAAGAACAAGACCTTTTGTTTTCTCTTCAAGAGAGACGAATTCGAAAACTGTTCTTGTATAGTAATCAAGGCCACGAACAATCTGAGGATTAACCACATATGTGATATTCATAGCATCAAGATAGCTCTGAAGCTTCTCAAAATGGTCTCGGCAATCATCGCAGATGTAATCAAGAACAACAGGTGCATCCTTTGCAATTTCCGAACAAACAGGACTTTTACAGTCAAGAATTCTCATTGGATTTCTGTCAAGACGTGAAAGGCATGTTTCGCAAAGATCCTGCTTCTTGCTTTCAAAAAAGGCTTTAAGTGCCTCTGAATATTTTTTTCTGCATTCAGGGCAACCAATTGAGTTAATTTCAACTGCCAAGCCCTCTATACCAATAAAATCAAAATACTGCTTTGCAAGGGCAATAATTTCTGCATCCGCAAGAGGAGATGCAGCACCAAAGCATTCTACACCAAACTGGTGGAACTCACGAAGTCTGCCTGCCTGTGGCTTTTCGTAGCGGTAGCAGGAAGTAAGATAGCAAACCTTCTGAGGAAGAGGCTCGTTAAAAAGACCATGTTCAAGGAAGGCACGCACTGCACCTGCTGTACCTTCAGGACGAAGAGTGATTGAACGGTCGCCTTTATCGTTAAAAGTATACATTTCCTTCTGAACAACGTCTGTTGTTTCACCAACAGAGCGGTCAAAAAGCTCTGTATATTCGAAAACGGGTGTACGCATTTCATGATAGCCATATGCTTTCGCAGTATCAAGAGCTGCTTGTTCAATATACTGTAGCTTATAGCTTTCTGATGGTAATGTATCTTTTGTTCCTTTAATTGCTTTAATATTTGCTGCCATATTAAGCTCCTTAAAAAATTATAGTCAATAGAAAATCGGGTGAAACAATATCCACCCGATATAATGAGTTATTATTACTTTGGATTAACAATATCGCGCCAATCAAGATCGCCACGTTCAAGGCTGTGAATGAGCGCTTCAGCAGTAGCAATATTTGTAGCTACAGGGATATTGTGAACATCACAAAGTCTTAAAAGATTTGCCTCGTTTGGCTCGCCCGGCTTCGGGTTAAGCGGGTCGCGGAATAAGAGCAACAAGTCAATTTCATCGCAGGCAATTCTTGAGCCTATTTGCTGAGCACCGCCCTGACCACCGCTGAGATATTTTTCAATATCCAATCCGGTAGCTTCAGAAACCAACTTACCTGTAGTTCCGGTTGCACAGATTTTATGCTTGCTTAAAATACCGCAATAAGCTATGCAAAACTGTGTCATAAGTTCTTTTTTAGAATCGTGAGCTATCAATGCTATATTCATTAAATCACGCTCCTTATAAAATGGAAAACTATATTGCTATTGTAGCAGAAAAACCCTTATTTTTCAACAAGATTCGTTAATTTTTTATTTCTTTTTTTACAATTATGAATTAAGGACTGCAAAATTCTTTTTGTTTGAAGGATAAAGACTTTTATAAACCTCAAAATATTTATCATAAACAGCCTTTGCTTGCATATTCGGAGTAAAGGTTTTTGCAACAGGAATAAGCTTTTTAGCTGCAGCTATTGACTCAACCTCACCTATACCAACTGCAATAAGCACCGCTGCACCCATTGCGCCAACATTCTGAGGTGTATCAACAGTTTCAACAACCTTACCTGTGCAGTCTGCAAGAATCTGACAAGTTAAATCAGAAAGAGCACCGCCACCAACAAAGCGGATATGTTCTGAAGATTTAACCTTTTTCTCCTCTGTTTCGAGGAACCAACGAAGGTGATAGCAAACGCCTTCAAGCACAGCTCTTATCATTTCGCTCTTGCCTGTTTCAAGGCTTATATTGAAGAACATTCCACGTGCGTTAGGGTCCTCAAAAGGACAACGGTTACCGTGAAGCCAAGGAGTAAAGATAACACCGTTTGCGCCTGCAGGAACTTTACTTACAACATCTGTCATATAATCATAAAGGCTTGTATATTTGCCCTCATAACCATCTGTAACATTAGTCTTTTCAAGGTAAACACCGATTTCATCAAGAGCTAAATGGTCTTTAACCCATTCAAGACATTTACCTGCAGTTTCAAGCTCACCGAAATAGTTGTATCTGCCAACCTCAGCACCTAAAACAGCAGCAATCATAGCAGATGCATCAACAATACTTTTATCTACAACAGTTGAAACCCAACCTGATGTACCGCTATAAACGTGAGTATCACCCATAGCAACGCTACCTGCACCAACGCCTATAAGAGATGCATCTCCGCCACCACCGAAAACAGGAGTACCGGGAGCAAGACCTAATTCAGCAGCAGGGGTGGGAAGAAGCTCGCCTATTTTTTCTGCAGAATTTTTAATATCCGGCAGGTGCTTCATATCAACCTTAAGCATTTTGCACATTGCAGGGCTGAACTCATTTTTCTTGATGTCGTAAAGAAGTGTTGCAAATGCAGAGTCGTGAGTCATACAGAACTCACCTGTCATTCTTGCAATGAAATACTCCTTAACGTCAAGCCATTTATGTACTCTTTTAAAGTTTTCAGGCTCATTCTTTTCAACCCATTTATATTTCCATACAGGATCTTTAACAGAAGCTGCAACAGCGCCTGTAATCATAAGTGATTTTAAAAGCTTCGGAATAAATGCTCCTGCAACCTGAGGACCATATGCAATACCCTCTTTAAGTTCTTTTCTTGCGCGCTGGTCCATATAACTCATTGCTCTTCTGACAGGCTTTGCATCCTTATCTACAAGAACAAGACCCTGCATCTGTGAGCAGAATGAAATACCGCAAATATCTTTTATATCAACCTCACACTTGCCGAGAACCTTCTTTGTAGTGGAGCACATAGCATCCCACCACTCCTGAGGCTCCTGCTCTGCACCGCCATCAGGAAAAACATAAAGGTTATAACCCTCTGATGCAGCAGAAACAAGTTTAATTGATTCGCCTAATTCAAATATACAAGTTTTAACACCTGTTGTTCCTATATCATATGTAATAGCATATTTACCCATATTTGTTCCTCCGTTACATATTTGGAGTGGATAAAGCATATCCGAACCAGATTTTGGAAAAGTCTTTTCCACTCATATTTCGTTAAAATACTCGCCAATTCGTCAGGATTAGCTGCGTTTTTGCCTCATCTGAGTGGAAAATACTTAATCACAAAATTCTTCGACCTTAAATGGATGTGGTTTCGAGGAATTTTGTTCGCATTTGACTGCAGATAGGCTGGCACCTTTCAAAGGCAAATCGGGCAAAAGTGCCGAAACCACGCCATTTAAGGCTAGTTTGGATACGCTTTACCCACTCCACACAAATATATACATTTTAATTATGCACTATTTTATGGTAATAATCAACATTTATTTCTTATAAAGTTGCACAAAAATTAGTACTATGTATTGAACTTCTTAAAAATCAAAAAAATAATAAAAATAATCGAAAAAAAGTGTTGACTTTATTAATTTTTCTGTTATAATAGTCAATGTTCTTCGGAGGACGAACAGTTCTTCGCAGTCGGTGTTGATGGCGTTGAGGGTCCACCCGTTCCCATCCCGAACACGGTAGTTAAGCTCAACCGCGCCGAAGATACTTAGTGGGAAGCCGCTTGGGAAAATAGGGCGATGCCGACACAAACAAAGTAACCACCCAATAGGGTGGCTATTTTTTTGCCTTTTTATAGGATAATAAGAGCGGTATAAATCCTGAAAGGAATTATACCGCTTCAGCTTTAATCGAAATAACACTCAACTCTGTTTATAGGAACACCCATAGAGGAAAAGCGTTTTTCGTACTCTGTCATAACATTACCTTCATTATATTCTGAATTGTGAAGGTCAAAGGTAAGCTTTTCTGTTCTTATACCAAAAGCATTAAATTCTTCAAGAGAAAAATCAAAAAGACCTCTGTTATCTGTTTTGAAGAATATTGCGCCCTGTGGCATTAAAATCTCTTTATAAATTGCAAGGAAGGTTCTGTATGTGAGCCTTCTTTTTTCGTGGCGTGATTTTGGCCATGGGTCAGAGAAATTAAGATATATTCTGTCTATACTACCCTTTTCAAAAATCTCTGTAAGCTCTTTTGCATCTACACAGCACACACGCACATTTGAAAGTCCACTTTCCCTGACTTTTTCTGCAGCTGTAACAAGAACATCAGAAACTCTTTCAATAGCAAGGAAGTTAACATCAGGCTCTTTAGCGGCGGTACCAACAATAAAATCACCTTTACCGCAACCAATCTCTATTCTCAGAGGATTATCGTTACCAAAAAGCTTTCGGGAATTATTGCCCTCTGCTTTTAAATCCTTTATAACTATGTCTCCGCAAGCATCAAGACGTTCTGCACCGTGTTTCTTTTTATGTACTCTCATTTTGCACCTCAATGATAAATATATCAAAATTCCAACAGTTATTATAGAATTTATCGTATGTTTTGTCAATCAAAACAGGCTTGTATTTTACCAGATATATGTGTATAATCAATACATTATTTTCAATTCATATATAAGAGAAGTGATTATGTGGATAACGAAAAAAAAGAATCGGCATTAAAGCTGGATGCTAAAACCGTATCAGCCATTGTTGGTCTTCTTATAATCATATTAGGCGTTGTTGGCGTTTTAACACAGACAGTTACACCGGGTGAATATGAAATTGTAGACGGCACTATAATTGATGGTACATATCATGTATTAGAGGGCTATAAGCTCCCTGTGTGGAAAATATTGTTTTCACCAATAATGTGCCTTACAAGTAGCCATGCAGGTACAGGCGTACTTATCATATTACTGATTGTGCTTATCGGCGGTTCATTTTTAATACTTGAACAATGCGGTGTATTAAAATTCATAATGGCAACCCTGATTAAAAAATTCAGCCATAAAAAATATGCGCTTATGGCAGTTGTTACATTTGTTTTAATGGCACTCAGTTCAACCGCAGGTATTCTTGAAGAATCACTGACGTTGATTCCCATCGCTGTTGCTGTTTCTCTTGCTATGGGTTGGGACTCACTTGTTGGCCTCGGAATGAGTATCGTTTCTATTGCATGGGGCTTCACAGCAGCAACCTTTAACCCATTCAATGTTGTTACTGTTCAAAAACTTTCGGGACTTGAGGTTTTTTCAGGAACATGGCTCAGATTCATTGTCTTTGCAGGCGTTTATCTCATACTCTTTATCTTCCTTTACACATACGCTAAAAAGATTGAGAAAAATCCAAAAGCATCACTTGTTTACGAATCAGATTTAGAGCTCAGAAAAAAATATTCACTCGATGATGCCGAAGCAGTTCTCAACGACGATAAAATCAGAAAAGGTACAAAGGCATACCTTATATGTATGCTTATAGACATTGTCTTTATAGTACTTGATTTTGTCCTGAGCACAGGTGGCGCACTCTCATTACCTGCTATGGCAATTCTGTTTACTACAGGCGGTATTTTAGCCGGTTACTTTACAGGCTCCAACGCAAAGAAACTTTTCAACACATTTGTTGATGGTGTTAAATCTATCTCTCCTGCGGTATTACTTATAATCTTCGTAATTGCAATTGCATATGTACTTGACGAAGGTAAAATAATGCACACCATACTTTACCATTTCTCAAATATAATGCAAGGCATATCACCATACGCCGCTATATTCCTTGTTTTAGGTGTTATTGCCCTTTTAGAGTTTGTTGTTAGCAGTGGTACTGCAAAGGCTTTCCTCATTATTCCTCTTGTTGCTCCGTTGGCGGACCTTATAGGTCTTTCGAAACAAAGTGTGGTAACCACCTTCTGTATTGCAGATGGCTTTACAAACCTTTTATATCCTACAAACGGTCTTATGATTATTGCAATAGGTCTTATAAACGTGTCTTACGGCAAATGGCTTAAATGGACCTGGAAGCTATTCTTAGGAGAATTTATTTTCTCGGCTTTAATAATGCTTTTAATGGTAGCAATCAATTATAAATAAAAAATTACTCTCTGCTCACTTAAACGTGAGCAGAGAGTTTTTTCTTAATTATTTATCGTCCTCTTCATCTTCTTCGTCAAAGTTAAAGTTAAAATCACTTTCAGGAATAAAGTTTCCGACAACCTTTTCACCGTTTTTGAATCCGTCTTCAACCACTATTGACTCATCAACCCAGGACATATCGTTTTCTGTATCAATGATTGTTCCGTTTTCATCAATTTCATCTTCCGAGAAATCATCTCTTCTCCTGAGGAGAATAAATGCAACAGCACCCGCAATAGCAAGTATAATGACCGCACCAATAATAAACGGAAGCGGTGATTTCTTATCCTCTGTCTGTTGCTCATTTTCAGGAATTGCTTCAAAACGTGCGCTTATAACAACATTTTCAGCAGGCATCTGGAAACTGAGAACATCTGTAGGTTTTCCATTAACTGTAACGCTACCCGCAACAAGGCGCATACCATTCTCAGGATTTACAGTTATAATTACAGGCTCGTTAACGCTGGCTTCTGCAGGATTAACCTCAATTGTACCGCCTTCAACTTGCTGAACTGTTACCTTGTATACTTTAGCATTAGGGTCCGGAACCCATTTAGCATAAATAACAGTACCCTCTTCTGCCAACATAGCGTAAAATTGCCACGGTGTTGTAAAGTCAGGGTCTGCGTACCAGCCATCAAAAATAAATCCCGGTCTTACAGGCGTTTCAGGTTCGGTTACAAGCTCAGGTTTTGTGAGAACTGTTTTCAAGCGTTTTGTTCCGTTGTTTCTTTCGAGATAAACATAGAACGCTCCTTCCGGCAACGCTTCTTCCTCAGATGTGGTTTTTACAGTTTCAACATTCTGCTCGTTTCTATCATTTTCATCCCTATCATTGTTATCAACAGGTTTACGTGTCGTTGTAGGTTTACGAGTAGTTGTAGGCTTACGGGTTGTGGTGGGCTTATTAGAGGAGGTTGGTCTCTCTCTTGTTGTATCTTCCTCTGTTGTATCGTAGTCAGAGGGAACGAAAATTTCTTCTTCCGTTGTAGGAACTTCTGTGTCCTCCTGAGGTTCACTTTCAGGCTCTGTTACAGGCTCTGTTACAGGCTCTGTAGCCTCAACAGTATCCTCAACGCTTATATTTTCATCCGGCTCTGCAAAAACCGTAACGCCACTGCAAAATATGCATAAAGCCATAATCACAGAAAGTATAAATAATAAATTTCTCTTCATCTTTTCATCCTCAATAAGTAGAATCCATATTTTCGTTAACTATTTCTTTAACTTCTTTTTTAAATGTTGAGTTTTTTATTTTCTCCTGAAGGAGCTCATAGAATTTATCTTCGTCAATAGGTAAAGAAACTGTTTCACCAAGCCATGATGAAAGGAAAGCAGCATTTGAAATTGTTAAGCCGTTAATACCTTCCTGACCTGATGCAGTCATAGGCTCATCGCGGAGAATTGAAGCTGCAAATTTATTCATAACCTCAATATGCTGATCATTTCTGCCATCCAACTCTGCCTCGTATACCTTGTATTCAATACTGCCAAAGCCTTCTTCTGAATTCTTTGTAAACTCGTCTGTACCTACAGAAAGCTCGTAAACTGTAAGCTTGCCATTCTCGCAGATAAGCTTTGCCTTATCAAGAGTAATTTCAAGACGATTTGTACCCGGATAATCGCCTGTTGTTGTAATAAATGTACCTGTTGCTCCGTTAGGATACTGAGCATAAATCATAACATCGTCTTCAACTTCAATGTTATGCCATTTACCTTCGTGGCATATAGCAGTAATTTTTTCAGGCATACCGCAAATCCACTGCCAGAGGTCAAGCTGATGTGGACACTGGTTAAGAAGAACGCCTCCGCCTTCACCTGACCATGTAGCTCTCCATCCGCCTGAATTATAATATGCCTGAGTTCTGTACCAGTCAGTAATAATCCATGTAACTCTCTTAAGCTCGCCAAAATCTTTACTGTCTACAATTTCTTTCGCTTTTCTGTAGAGACAGTTTGTACGCTGATTGAACATAATACCGAACTTTTTATCGCTCTTATCAGCAACAGCATTCATTTCACGAACCTGTTTAGTATAGACGCCTGCAGGCTTCTCGCTCATTGCATGAAGCCCCTTCTCCAAAGCCTCAATAACAAGAGGTGGATGGTCATAGTGAGGTGTTGCAACAAGAACTGCATCAACATCACCTGAATCCATAAGAGCACTTGCAGTACTGTATGTATTTACTTCAGGGAGTTGCTCTTTAGCCCATTCCAATCTATCAGGCTTAATATCTGCTACTGCAGCTATATCAAACTCAGGCATAGCACCTTTAAGGTAGTTTTTGATATGGCTTGAACCCATATTACCTACACCGATAATACCTAAACGAACTTTTTGCATATATATCTTCCTTTCATTGAAACAGTTTGTTTTGTATATCCTACTCCTCTTTGTAAAAAATACAAAGGGAGGTCATTTATGAAAAACAATGAAAAAACCAATAAAACGAAAATTGAAAACAAAGTAAACGAAGTAATCGACGCCTATAAAAATCTTGATAACAGAATCAAAAGTGATGTAGACGGTTCTTACACAGGCGTTCCTCTTGACGAGCTTGAACAACCTGTTCAGGATGCGGACGACCTGTAAGACTCATAACTTTATTTTTTCTTTTTACTCTTTTTCCTATTGTTGATAGCGTGGCTACCTGAAATCGCGAAAGCAGAAACTGCTGTAAACAAGCTTTGGAGCACCAAAAGGCTTACTGCGCTGAGATTATGAAGCCCTGACACAAATGAAAGGACTGCAACAAGAGCAATACCTATACCCATAGCACAAATCTGGAATGTGCTGAGCACCTGTTTAAAATCGCCTAAGGAAATAGCGCTTTTTATAGCGTAAAGGAAACTATGAGCGTTGCCGTCATGTATAAGCAATGCATCTGCAGCAGTTGTGGTTTCCTTTACATACGATTTATAAACATCACCTGAAACAGCAGAAAGAATTTTCACGCCACTCTGGTGAACTGAAAGCTTACGGGACACCATTTCATCTGTAATGTTAGCATCATCAGAACGAATAAGAAGAGTTATACTGTTGCTTTCAATCTTTTTTAACATTGATGCATTTTTAGAGTCTATATCGTAAGAAATAATGAAAACTGCCGCTGCTTTCCCATCAATTGCAAGGTAAAGAGGATATCTGTCATCCTTCATATGCTTTGCAATTAACGCGGTGTCAGGAATTTCAACATTGTGGTTTCTCAATAAGTCTTCATTTCCCACTAAAATTCTGCGATTGAATATCCACGCTGAAAGACCTAATTTATCTTCATACGCCAATGTATCAACAGGCGGAAGAAGAGAGGTTTCGCCTACAATAACTCTTTTGAAAAGGTTGCCTAAAGGACCGCCTGAAGCAATAGCCAAAGTAGCGGTATAAATAATAGCCTCATCAATCTGTATATCGTAAAACGGATGGATTCCGTAAACGTTACCGCCATGTTCATCAAAAACATCTCGCGAATCAACTGCCACTGCATTTGAATTTTCGCACATTTTTAATGCCTGCCAACCTGAAACCATAGCTCCATTATTGCGAAGTCCGCTTGAAACCTTCTGGATTGCAATGCTTTCTACAAGACAGGAAAGGTATGGTACACTTACGCACACAGCACCGCTGAATGCAGTTATAGCATTGCGTATATCTTTAGTTATAAGCAATGTAAGGGCGCCTACCAGAGCAGAAGCCGCAAGACCTATAGGAATAAGTTTTTTATTTATATCATCAGATGGATAATACATCCCCGAAAATTCAAGGAAACGTCTTGGAAAAAGTGTTTTCTGTGAAGATAACACCTCAGGAGAATCAAGAAGCAAGCCCCTGCCAATTTCAAAGGCTGTTTCTTCTTTCTCTATGTGATTAATTGAATATATATTTTCTCTTGATGAAAGATAATCAAAATTTTCTGATATTCTCTTGATTTCAAGGTACTCGCCCGCCATATTCAAAGCAAGGGCAAATACGGAGCAAGCAGAAAATAAGCTTGCGCCTGTTTCAAACGGAGTATCTGTAGCAAGAAGAACAATGCATTGAATAAGTGATGCTACCAGTGCAACAAAGCAACCTGTATGTCTGTTAAGCTTTAATCCCTTGATAGCTTTAATACCATCTGAAATAACATTAAAATTAACTGCACTAGGAATAATTGTTAAAACAATTGAAATAAGAATTATTGCTACGGCGCCTTCGCTACCCTTTGCAATAAGGGACAGCATAAGAAGAACTAAAGCACTTGCCGCGCTTGCCATAAGACCTACAAGCGCACTTGTTTTTCTCTTTTTAAGATAATACTTAACCTTGAATTTATCATCAGCAGTACGATATTCATCTGTACCATAACGCTTTTTTTCTTCAGTTTTTTCTTCTTCAGTTATATCACTTGTAATCGCAAAAGTGCTTACCTTTGCTTTGCGTTTCTGAATAAGCTCCTCTTCAACCTGACGCTCATCAACTTTAGGAACTTCTGTAGTGTGAAAGCCCTCAAAAGTAAGCTGAGCATCATCCTCCTCTGTGATTTCAAAATCGTGGGCGTCCCCATCTGTTACAGCAAGAGAACGAAGAGCAATTGTTTTAGTGTGAGTTTTATCATCAAAAACAATTGTTTTATCTCCAACATCCACAGAAGCCTTACTATCAGGAACAAGATTTGGAACTGGAGTAAAATCTGATGTAGCAGCAAAATTGCTTTTCTTTTTTACAAATCCACCGCGTTCAAATTTCTGCTCCTCAACAGGCACGAAAATATGCTCTGTTGTTTTTTCAAGGTTCTGTATAGGTTTATTGAAGAATTTATCACGATATTTTTCACTTACAAAGTTGCCGTAAACCTGAGGCTCTGCAACACCTTCTGATTTTTCAACAGTTTCAGTGATAATATTGTGTTTTATATTCTCATTATGAGATGGTCTGGGATTAAACGCAACTGTTTTTGGTGTAGGAGCAACCTCTTCCACGCTTTCAGCTGAATTTTCTTCCTTAGGAAGCATACCGCTTTCCTGAAGAAGCTCATCTATTTCCTCCAAAGACCACTTTCTTGGTGTTTTGTTTTCTTCAAACATTCTTTTATCACCTTAAGGTTTTTACTTTAAGATTTTAAATATCACGTTGCTTGGAAATTTCATACATAAGAATTCCCGCTGCAACCGAAGCATTAAGGGAGTTGATTTTTCCTTTCATTGGCATTGAAAGAACAACATCACATTTTTCTTTAACAAGTCTGCCGACGCCTTTGCCCTCAGAGCCGATAACAAGAGCTACCGCGCCTTTAAGGTTTGCGTTATAGAAAGGCTCACCATCCATATCTGCGCAATAAACCCACAAGCCCTTTTCTTTAAGCTCATCAAGAGTCTGAGGGATATTAGTTACCCTCGCAACATGCATAAATTCAACTGCGCCTGCAGATGTTTTAGAAACAGTAAAGCTGAGAGATGCACTACGCCTTTTCGGAACTATAACACCATGAGCGCCTGCCGCCTCTGCAGTTCTTATTATTGCGCCTAAATTATGAGGGTCTTCAATTTCATCGCACACTATGATGAAAGGTAGCTCACCTCTCTCTTCGGCAGTGTTGAAAATGTCTTCAACTGTAGAATATGCCTTAACCGCACCTACGGCAATTATGCCCTGATGGTTGCCATGGCCACACATAAAGTCAAGCTTTCTACGGTCCACTTCCTTAATAGGAAGCCCTGCATCCTTGGCATCTGCAAGAATTTTGGGGATTGAGCCTGAACGCTCACCGCGTGCAACCATAACGCTATCAATCGGTCTGCCCGCCTTAATAGCCTCAGTTACGGAATTTCTGCCGAAAATTATATCTTTATCGTTTTCTTTTTCTTCTGCCTCAAAGGATTTTTTTCTGTCGTCAAAATCTCTTTTTCGGTCATTGAAGCGTTTATCGTTTTTATCTTTATACATATACAATCCTGTTAAATCGGATGCGTAGCATCCCCTTAATTTTGAATTTTGTATTTTGATTTTTTAATTTTTAGGTATAAGCTTTTCTTTTCCACCCATATATGGTCTTAATGCTACAGGAATATTTACACTACCATCTGCATTAAGGTTGTTTTCAAGGAATGCAATAAGCATTCTTGGTGGAGCAACAACTGTATTATTGAGAGTGTGAGGGAAATATTTCTTATCCTTACCGCCTGCACGGATTTTAAGTCTACGAGCCTGTGCATCTGAAAGGTTTGAGCAAGAGCCAACCTCAAAATATTTCTGCTGACGTGGGCTCCATGCCTCAACGTCGATAGATTTAACCTTAAGATCTGCAAGGTCGCCTGAGCAGCACTCAAGAGTTCTTACAGGAATATCAAGTGTGCGGAACAAATCAACTGTGTTTTTCCAAAGCTGGTCAAACCAATATGGGCTATCCTCCGGCTTACAAACAACAATCATTTCCTGCTTTTCAAACTGATGGATACGGTAAACACCGCGCTCCTCAATACCATGAGCGCCCTTTTCCTTACGGAAGCATGGAGAATAGCTTGTAAGAGTCTGAGGGAGCTTTTCTTCAGGAACAATTGTATCAATAAACTTACCAATCATTGAGTGCTCGCTTGTACCGATAAGGTAAAGGTCTTCACCCTCAATTTTATACATCATAGCGTCCATTTCTGCAAAGCTCATAACGCCTGTAACAACGTTTGAACGAATCATAAATGGTGGAATGTAGTATGTGAAACCGCGGTCAATCATAAAGTCTCTCGCGTATGAGATAACTGCAGAGTGAAGTCTTGCAATATCACCACAGAGATAGTAGAAACCATTACCTGCTACGCGGGCAGCACTATCAAGGTCAATACCATCAAAACTTTCCATAATCTCTCTGTGGTATGGGATTTCGAAATCAGGCACTACAGGGTCTCCGAAACGCTCAACCTCAACGTTTTCTGAATCGTCCTTACCGATCGGTACGCTTGGGTCAATAATATTAGGAATAATCATCATAATATCGTTAACCTTTTTAGAAAGCTCTGCTTCCTGCTCTTCAAGCTCACCAAGTCGCTTTGCATCTGCAGCAACCTGAGCCTTCATAGCCTCTGCCTCTTCCTTTTTGCCCTGAGCCATAAGGCCACCAATCATTTTACTGTTTTTGTTTCTTGAAGCTCTGAGATTATCTGCCTCGCCTTTAACCTTACGGCTTTGTGCATCAAGCTCAATAACTTCATCTACAAGACCTAATTTACTGTCCTGAAATTTATTTTTAATGTTCTGTTTAACTATTTCCGGATTTTCTCTTAAAAATTTAATATCAATCATCTTAATCTATCTCCTGTTTCCTGTTATTCATTATCAAATATTTTCAAAAGCTTTTTAAGGTCATCGTCATCAAAGAACTCTATTTCAAGTGCGCCCTTTTTATTGGACTTCGTAACCTTGACTTTTCTTTTAAGTACATCTGAAAGAGCAAGCTCAACCTCATCGTAATAAGGATTTCTCTTCCTTGCTTTTTTGCCTGATGTTGCAGGCGCACCGCCTTTTCTTGCAAGGCGTTCCGTATCTCTTACTGAAAGACCTTCTTTCACAACAAGGTTTGCAAGAGAGAGTCTGTATTCCTCATCCTCTGCAATAAGAAGAGCCTTAGCATGTCCTGCAGAAAGTTTGCCATCAAACACCATATCCTGAATTTCATCAGAAAGAGTAAGAAGTCTTAAAGCGTTTGCTACTGCGGAACGAGAGCAACCGATAATTTCGGATATATGCTCCTGAGTATACTGGAACTTGTCCTGAAGCTCTTTAAAGCCCTTTGCAGTTTCCATTGGGTTAAGGTTTTCTCTCTGTAAGTTTTCAACGAGTGCAAGCTCCGCAACCTGAGCATCAGTTAAATCTCTTATAATAACAGGTACTTCAGTAAGCCCTGCTATTCTTGAAGCTCTCCAACGGCGTTCACCTGCCACAAGCTGATATGTGCCGTCATTCATAGGTCTTACGAGAAGAGGTTGTAAAACTCCGTGTTGAGCAATACTGCTTGCTAAATCATTAAGAGCATCTTCATCAAATTGTTTACGAGGCTGGTCCCGATTAGGCTCAATATCAATAAGCTTAACCTTAACAGCGCCCGATGTGGCAGAAAGCTCTTCTACAGAATTATCTGTAAAAATAGCATCTATACCTCTGCCGAGACCTGATTTTTTTACTGCCATTTATTTCACCTTATTTCTGCATTTTCATAAATTCGTCTGCAAGAGCATTGTAGCTCTCTGCACCACGGGAAGCTCTGTCGTAATAAATAACAGGCTCACCGAAGGATGGTGCTTCTGAAAGCCTTACGTTACGGGGAATAACCGTAGCGTAAACTTTATTGGGGAAGAAGTTTTTAACCTCTGCAACTACCTGCTGAGTAAGGTTAAGCCTTCCGTCATACATTGTAAGAAGCACACCCTCAAGCTCTATGTAGGGGTTATACAACCTTTTAATTGTTCGCACAGTTGCCATAAGCTGTGAAAGACCTTCCAGAGCGTAATATTCGCACTGAATAGGAACTATAAAGCTGTCAGATGCGGTAAGAGCGTTAAGAGTTATAAGCCCTAAAGATGGCGGACAATCGAAGAAAATGAAATCGTAATCATTCTGCACAAGAGCAAGAGCATTTTTAAGGAGCGCCTCACGCTTATCAAGCACTGCCATTTCAAGCTCTGCACCTGCAAGATTTATGTTTGAGGGAATAATATCTACACCCTGAAAATTAGTTTTTATAATAGCTTCACGAGCGGTACACGCACCTATAAGAAGCTCGTATGATGTGGCGGTAAGATTTTTTCTTGAAATACCGTAACCGCTTGTAGTATTTCCCTGAGGGTCAATATCCACAAGCAAAACCTTTTTGCCTAAAGCACCAAGGCAGGCAACAAGGTTTACAGCGCTTGTAGTTTTACCTACACCACCCTTTTGGTTAACAACCGAAATTATTTTAGCCATTTAAAGCGTTCCTTCCGTAGTAATCAGATAATTTTTATGGTATCGGCAACACGTACTTAAGTACATATTTGCCCTATTTTCCTATTTTATATATATTTATTAGAGTATACCATATATAGAGGAAAAATGAAATAGGGAAAATTGAAAAAATAAAAAATAAGAGGCAAAAACCTCCTATTTTTTGCTAATAATATGCACTAAATTTGAAACTAAAACAACCAAAAGATAAAGAGCAATAATTGCTAAAATAATCCACCCGAGAAAATCACCTGAAACAATCAGACCAACAGAAAGGAGTATTACTACAGCCAAAACCACAAAAACACTTATCACAATAGCCTTGTGCGGACGCTTCCATGACTTTTTTCTTGGGATCAGGCAAAGGAAATTCTTCTCATCAAATAAACCCGAAATTAAATCTAAAACAATTTCAACAAGCATTTCCAAAAGGATCACCACCATTATCTCTGCTAAATAGGAATTTCACCTAAATTTTTTATTTTATTATACCACAACGCAAAAAATATACAAGAATCTTATCCTGACGGCTCGCCCACCCAATCACTATATAATTTAGAGAAAACACCTTGACAACAAAAGTGCAAAAATGTATAATATCCCTTGTTCAGTGCTGATATAGCTCAGTAGGTAGAGTGCATCCTTGGTAAGGATGAGGTCACCGGTTCAAATCCGGTTATCAGCTCCAAAAACCCGAATGCTTTTGCATTCGGGTTTTTACTTGCTCTTTTTATTCATTTTTTTCTTTATTATTTATTCTTTAAAAAGTCGAGCTATCCAACCGAAGAAAAGATGGAAGAGAACTACCCACCACCGTTCCGACCTTTATAACCAAAGCAATTACTCGCTTAAAAATTTATTCTTAGGGCAAGTAATGATAAGCCCTCTTGTGGTACCCAAAATTGTTTGCTCGTTGCTCACTTCGCACAATTTTGACCACTGCGCCAACTCACACTCCCTGTA
>JAZNME010000046.1:0-3576 GCA_045579445.1 Acutalibacteraceae bacterium
ATGTTGAATTGTTTTCAAAATATGTTTCAAAGGATTGCAAAATTCTTGATGTGGGTTGCGGTTACGGAAGAATTCTGAATGAGTTAACAGAAGCAGGTTTTACCGATTTAACAGGTGTTGATTCTGCAGAAAATATGATTAAAAGGGGAATGCGAGAGTATCCGAATTTGAATTTGGTTGCCAATCCCGATGGTAAATTACCATTTGAGGAAAACACATTTGATGCGGTAATATTGTTCGGAGTTCTCACTTGTGTTCCCGATAACGAATCTCAAAAAGTGCTTTTAAACGATATCAAAAGAGTGTTGAAGCCCGATGGTATAGTTTATATTAATGATTTCCTTTTGAATTCAGACTTTAAAAGATGGTTGTTTTATAAAAAGGCACAAAAAGAAACAGGTATATATGGTGCATTTAAAACTTATGACGGTGCAACAGTACGCCACCATGCAGAAGACTATATCTTGAATCTGCTTTCAGATTTTAAAACACTTGATTATCAAAAATTCGTAATACCTACAATGAACGGAAATAAGTCCAATTCATTCGGGTTTATTGGTGAATTGAAAAAGTGATGTTATTTAAATTATTAAAAAGGGTATGGTATAATGTTATTCCATAGATTTAATAATCAAGAGGAACGCAGGGCGTTTGGTGGTTCTGACTTTTTGGAGTTGCAGTTTTGCGAACACAAAAGCGGAACAAGTATAAAAAGAATTGTTAATAAAACTGAAAATTGGCGCAACGATTCTCTTTATATATCAGGCGATGATATGGATGCTTTTTATAAGTGCTACAAAGATGTGTTCAAGAATGGTACATACAATAATCTAAAAAGTGGCGAAATTGATTTGTGTGGCATTAACTATTATTCGCCTGAGCAAGTTGACGAAATAATAAAAATTATAGAAGAAACGAAACCTACAGACTATAAAACTGTTTTAGATTGGCTGGTTAAAGCTAAAGAATTTAACGGTGTTTATATTCTTGGTGTGTGATTAAAATGCAGGAGCTGATTTTATGAGTTTTGATTTTAATACAGCGGTTAAGCTTTATAAAGAAAATCCTACAAGTGAGAGGTTGAGCGAGGTTTCGGAGAAGCTTCTCGCTGAAATGACTCTTAAAGAAAAAATCCGTATGATGCGTGGTCACGCTATGGGTGTAACCATTAAAAATGTTTTCACTCGTGGCAGGTACTATAATGGTGAGGCTTATCCTGCAGGCGGTTGTAAAAGGCTGGGTATTCCGCCCATTCTTTTCACAGATGGTCCTCGTGGTATTGTTATGGGTAAATGTACTTGTTTTCCCGTTTCAATGCTTCGCGGTGCAACCTTTGATGACGAATTGGAATATGAAATCGGTCAGGTTATGGCTAAGGAAGCTAGTGCTTTCGGTGCCAATCTTTATGCAGGTGTTTGTATAAATCTTCTTCGAAATCCCAGATGGGGCAGAGCCCAGGAAACCTATGGTGAAGACCCGTTCTTGCTTGGCAAAATGGGTGTTGCTCTCACAAAGGCAATGCAGGAAAACGGTATAATTGCCTGTCCTAAACATTATGCTCTCAACAGTATTGAAGATTTGCGTTTCAGCGTTGATGCCAAGGCAGATGAAAGAACTCTCCACGAGGTCTATTTGCCACATTTCAAAAAATGCATCGATGCAGGTGCAATGTCTATTATGGGTGCATATAACAAAGTAAACGGCACCTATGCTTGTGAAAATAAAGAGCTTTTAACCGATATTCTTCGTGATAAATGGGGTTTTGAAGGCTTTGCGCTTTCTGACTTCGTTTATGGTATTTATGATGCTGCAAGAAGTGTTAAAGCTGGTATGGATGTTGAAATGCCCTATACATTCAGGTATGCGTTTTTGAACAGTAAGCTGAAAAAAGGTGAGCTTACTGAGGCTGATATTGATTTATCAGTAATAAGAGTTCTTAAAGCACTCATCAAAACATTGCCCGAATATAAAGATCAACCCAAGTCCGTTATTCTTGCAAAAGAGCATACCGAATTATCACGTAAGGTTGCAGGAAAAGGTACGGTTCTTCTTAAGAATGAAAATAAAACTCTGCCTGTTGCCAATGGCAAGAAAATTGCCGTTGTTGGCAGATATGCAGATAAAATAAACGTTGGCGACCACGGTAGCAGTAGAGTTTACAGTCCATATACTGTTACAGCATTTGAGGGCATCAAGAACCGATTTGGTGCAGAGAATGTAGTTGTATATAATGGTTGCGATATTGCTAAAGCTACTGAAACTGTTAAGGATTGTGACTACGTAATTGCTTGTGTTGGTAGTGACTACAAGCAAGAGGGAGAGTTCCTTGTAAACAGAGGTAACATTAAGCAAAAGCCTATTGGCAAGGGCGGCGACAGAGTTAATTTGAGAGTGCCCGAAGAAGATGTTGCGCTCATTAAAGCCTTGTCGGAAACAGGCAAAAAGCTTGTGGTTAATGTAATGGGCGGTAGTGCATATGTTATCAAGGAATGGTCTGATTCAGCAGATGCAATTCTCTTCTCGTTCTATAGCGGTCTTGAGGGTGGTAACGCACTTGCAGATGTTTTAAGCGGTGATGTTAATCCAGGCGGTAAATTGCCATTTACTATTGCAAATGATGATGAAGATTATCCCTCATTCTTACGCATTGAAGACAGCACAAGAGAAATTGATTATGGCTATTACCACGGCTATACATTATTTGATAAAAAAGGAATTGAACCCCAATTCCCATTCGGTTACGGACTTTCGTATACTGATTTTGAAATTGAAAACGAGAGAGTTTCACAAACTGAAAATGCAGTTGAGGTTTCGGCAGATGTTAAAAATATCGGTTCTGCTGATGGTGACGAGGTTCTGCAGATTTATGTTTCAAGCGAAAATGCAGAACAGGACAGACCCGTTAAGCTCCTTAAAGGCTTTAAACGAGTTAGCGTTAAAGCAGGTGAGAGCCTAAGTGTAAAGGTTGAAATAGACCTTGAAGATATTAAATTCTACAATGCCGAAAAAGGCGAATGGGAGCTTGACAATAGCTACAACATACTTGCAGGCACAAACAGCCAAAATGCAAGGCCTGTTGGCAGAGTTGAGTTTTAATAAGATTTATAAGATATGGTGAGGTGTTGTATGGCGTCAAGAGTTATGCATTTAGCGATTGCTAATGAGATTATGAAACAAGTGCATATTGAAGATGTTGAGCGTTTCCGTCTTGGTGTTGTTCTGCCTGATGCCTATAAGCACAATATTCAATCAGCTACCGACAGCCATTTGAAATACACCACTGAAAACGGTACAAAAAAGACTTATAAATTAGCTTGGTTTCGTGAAACCTACGGCGAGCTAATGAAAACGGATGAACTATATCTTGGTTATTATTTGCATTTGATTCAGGATACCATTTTCCGTTATTTCGTTTATTCATTACATAATTGGGATCCATACCCGAAAGGGAATATTGAACGGCTACATAATGACTATAAATTGCTTAACAACTATGTAGTTGGTGAATACAACATCAGCGATTCTTTGGTGATTCCTGAAGATATAAACGAGGAGCCGATTTTTGAAATTTATCCT
>JAZNME010000047.1:0-27644 GCA_045579445.1 Acutalibacteraceae bacterium
AAGCACGAAAAGAAGAACGATGGTCCTATGCAGTCCCGTACAAAGGGCGAGAAGAGAACTATCGACACTCGTGCAGACGACGTTCAGCTTGATAAGTACAATGAGAGATACGAAAATATCGCTCCCGTACACTCAATAAACGATAATGTACAGACAAAGCAGAAGCTTAAGCAGAAGAGTCAGCAGTACAGAAAGCAGCAGGGTATGCGCTCCAAGCGTAAGGAGAGCGAAGCAGAGAGACTTAAGAGAATCGAAGCAGAGCGCGCAAAGAAAACACTTGTGATTACTGTTCCTGAAGAAATCACAGTTGGCGACCTTGCCGCAATGCTTAAGAGAACAGCAGCTGAGGTTATTAAAAAGCTCTTCTCTCTCGGTATGATGGCAACAGTTAACCAGGTTATTGACTTTGATACTGCAGAAATTGTAGCAACAGAGCTTGGTGCAAAGGTTAAAAAAGAAGTTGTTATTACAATTGAAGACAGAATTATTGACGACCACGAGGACGATGAAACAGATCTTCTTCCAAGAAGCCCTGTTGTTTGCGTTATGGGTCACGTTGACCATGGTAAAACATCTCTTCTTGACGCTATCAAAAACACTTCTGTTACAGAAACAGAGGCTGGTGGTATTACTCAGCACCTTGGTGCTTACAGAGTTAACCTTAACGGTCAGGATATAACATTCCTTGATACACCCGGCCACGCAGCTTTCACAGCTATGCGTGCAAGAGGTGCTATGGCAACAGATATTGCTATCCTTGTTGTTGCTGCTGACGACGGTATTATGCCTCAGACTATTGAAGCTATTAACCATGCTAAAGCTGCAGGCGTATCAATTGTTGTTGCTATTAACAAGATGGATAAACCTGATGCATCTCCTGATAAGATTATGCAGCAGCTTACAGAGCATGAGCTCATTCCTGAAGAATGGGGCGGTGATGTTATCTGCGTTCCTGTTTCTGCAAAAACAAGAATGAATATTGATACTCTTCTTGAGTCTGTTCTCCTTGTAGCAGAAATGCGTGAGCTTAAGGCTAACCCTAACCGTGCAGGTAAAGGTATTGTTATTGAAGCTCGTCTTGATAAGGGTCGCGGTCCTGTTGCAACTCTTCTTGTTCAGAATGGTACACTTAAATCCGGTGATATTATTGTTGCAGGTACAGCAGTTGGCCGTGTTCGCGTTATGACAGATGACAAGGGCAGAAAGGTTGACGAAGCAGGCCCATCAGTTCCTGTTGAAATTACAGGTCTTGCAGAGGTTCCTGTTGGCGGCGATGCATTCGACTGTGTAAGCGACGAGCGCCTTGCGCGTGAGCTTGTTGAACAGAGAAAGGCTTCACAGAAGGAAGAAGCATTCCGTTCAATGCAGAAGGTTACTCTCGATAACCTCTTTGATTCAATCAATGAAGGCTCACTTAAAGACCTTAACATCATTGTTAAGGCAGACGTTCAGGGTTCAGTTGAAGCTGTTCGTCAGAGCCTTGAAAAGCTTTCAAATGAAGAGGTTCGCGTTAAGGTTATCCACGGTGGCGTTGGCGCAATCAACGAGTCAGACGTTATGCTTGCAAATGCATCAAACGCTCTTATCGTTGGCTTCAACGTTCGTCCTGACCCTGTTGCAGAGCAGAATGCAGAGCGCGACAGCGTTGAAATGAGAATGTACAGAGTTATTTACGACTGTATTGAAGAAGTTGAGTCTGCTATTAAGGGTATGCTTGCTCCTAAATATCGTGATGTTGAAATGGGTAAAGCAGAAGTAAGAAACGTATTCAAGCTTTCAAGCGCAGGTACAATTGCAGGTTCTTATGTTATCGATGGTAAAATTACACGTAACTCAAAAATCCGCGTTGTTCGTGACGGTATTGTTGTGTTTGAAGACGAAATTGCTTCTCTTAAGAGATTTAAAGATGACCAGCGTGAGGTTGCTACAGGCTACGAATGCGGTATCGGTCTTGAAAAGTTCAACGATATTAAAGAGGGCGATATTCTCGAGGCATACATTGTAGAGGAGTATAGAGATTAATCTATGGGAACATATAAACAAAACAGAACAGCTGAGGATATAAAGCGTGAAATTTCTGCAATTGTAAGAGAGCTTAAGGACCCACGTGTTTCTGAGCATCTTATAAGCGTTGCAAGAGCAGAGGTTTCATCAGACTCCTCATATGTTAAGGTATATGTAAGTGCTGTTGAGGGTATGGATGTTGCTAAAGCCGCAACAAAAGCCCTCACCGGTGCAACCGGTCTTATCAGAAGAGAAATAAGCAAGCGCTTAGGTCTCAGGAAGGCGCCGGAGCTTAAATTCGTTGCCGATAATTCTGTTGAGTACGGTATGAACATTATTAAAAAACTTGAAGAAATATCAAACAGTTCTTCAGATAATTCTTCAGAGGAATAATTCCAAAGGTGCTTTATGGTTATTAGTAAAGATGAGTGTTTAAGAATTTTAAACGAAAATCAGGAATTTCTTATAGTTTCTCATGAGCATCCCGACGGCGATACGTTGGGGTGCGCCTTTGCACTTTGTGAGGCTTTACGCCTTATGGGTAAAAAGAGAGCTTTTTTGTGCGCAGATGAGATTACAAAAGATTTTTCTTTTATGACAGATTCTTTTTCTCCCGACACACTTTCAAATCCTGTTATCGTGTGCGTTGATGTGGCAGACGATGCTCTTTTAGGCCCTGTAGCAGTGGAGCTCACAGGTAAAATAGATTTGTGTATAGACCATCATATGTCAAACACATTCTATGCTGAAAACACATATCTGGCAGACAGAGCGGCGGCTTGCGAAATCATTTATGATTTAATAAAAGCTTTGCCTGTTGAGCCAAACAGATATATAAGAAATTGCGTTTACACAGGTATTTCTACGGATACAGGCTGCTTCAGGTATCAGAACACAACCGCAGATACCTTCAAGGTTGCAGCAGAGCTTACTGCAGAGGGTATTGATACAGGACTTATTAACAAGCGTATGTTTGAAACAAAGTCCAAAAGCTTTCTTAATCTTGAAATGCTTGCAAGAGAAACTCTTGAGTACCATTTTGACGGCAGGTTTGCTGTTATTACAATCACTCAGGATATGTACAAAAAAAGCGGTTCATCTGAGCATGAATGCCACCCTATAACAGCTCTCCCGAGGCAGATTGAGGGAGTTCTTGTTGGTGCTGTTTTCAAAGAAAACGAAGAGGGCAGGTTCAGTGTATCTGTAAGAACAGAAGAAGGTATAGATGCTTCTGAAATCTGCGGTCGTTTAGGCGGTGGCGGTCATAAGGGCGCAGCAGGCTGCAGACCTGATTGTACTTATGAAGAGGCAAAAAAGCTTTTACTGGATTCTGTTAAAAAATCATTGGAAGGTCTTGAATAATGACAGGGATTATTCCACTTCACAAAGGTGAAAATATAACCTCCTTTTTTGCGGTAGCAAAGGTGAGGCGTATTGCGGGTGAAAAAAAGGCAGGCCATACAGGTACTCTTGACCCCAATGCAACAGGCGTTTTGCCTATTGCTTTAGGCGGTGCTACCCGATTTATAGAGCTTCTGCCTACCCACAAAAAAGCATATAAAGCAACCTTTAAAACAGGTATTGAAACTGATACTCTTGATATATGGGGTACAGTTTTAAATGAAACAAATAAAAAAGCAACATTAGAGGAAATCCTTAATGTTGCGGATAATTTTCGCGGTGAAATAATGCAGCTTCCACCAATGTTTTCGGCTCTTAAAAAAGACGGTGTGCGTCTTTACAAGCTGGCAAGACGTGGCGAAGAAGTGGAAAGAGAGCTGCGTAAATGCGAAATTTATAAATTAGAAATAGGCGAGGCGCAAGGGGAATTCACCCTTTTTTGCGAATGCTCTGCCGGAACATACATAAGAAGCCTTATAAGCGATATAGGAACAGCAGTTGGAACAGGTGCTGTAATGACATCTCTTCAGCGCACATATGCCTGCGGAGTTTCTATTGAGGATTGTCTCACCCTCGAGGAGCTTGACGCATTATCTCAAAGCGGAGATATAAGTAAAGCGGTTATTCCTGTTGATAAGCTTCTTCTGGAATATCCTGAGCTTCATGTTACGGATAATCAGGCAATACGCTTTAAAAACGGCGGAGATTTAATGGCTCAGAGAGTCCGCCAATTAAATGGTACGGGGCTCTACAGAGTATATAGTAATAACGAATTTTTAGGCTTAGGCGAGTATATTGACGGCGCCGAAAGCCTTACAGTAAAGCGAGTTTATGTAGAACGATGAATGAAAGGTTTGAGGGAGCATTTATTGCTCTGGGAACATTTGATGGTCTCCATACAGGCCACAAGGCAGTTATCACAAGCGAAAAAAGTGAATATGAAAGAAAAATTGCCCTTATGTTCAAGGAGCACCCTCAGGTAACCTTAAAGGGCAAGCATCCCGGCATACTTATAACTCCCCAAAAGGAAGCGGAGCTTCTTAAAAGCTGGGGCGTTGAGGCGGAGCATATTGATTTCGGAGAGGTTTCTCAGCTTTCTCCGAGAGAGTTTGTAGAAGAAATTCTTGTAAAAAGATATAATGCCCGTTCTCTTGCTTGTGGCTTTAATTACCGTTTCGGCAAAGATGCACAGGGTGATGTTAAAACTCTTAAAGCCCTTTGCGCAGAAAAAGAAATTAAGCTTACTATTGTGGACGAGGTGGATTATGACGGTGCGCCTGTCAGCTCTACAAGAATAAGAAACGCAATCACCCGGGGCGATATGAAATCTGCAAAAGATATGTTAGGCAGGTTCTATTCCTACGATTTTGAGGTTCGCCATGGTGATGAGCGGGGAAGAATATTAGGCTCGCCAACAATAAACCAATTTTTTATGAAGGATTTTTGTGTGGCAGAGTTTGGCGTTTACGCTTCGGTTACAGTTGTTGATGGAGTAAGCTATCCGTCTGTTACGAATATCGGTGTGCGCCCCACTATTGAGGGTGTCAGCGAAAAACGAAGCGAAACAAATATTATAGGCTTTGAGGGCGACCTTTATGGTAAACACCCTGAAGTTTTTGTAGTTGAGAAAATACGCGGAGAGCTGAAATTTAATTCTCTTGATGAGCTGAGCACTCAGATAGCAATTGACAGACAGCGCTCGATTGAAATATTAAGGAAGGTGTCAGATTATGGAATTTAAAAACAAAATTAAGGTTTCACCATCTATACTTTCAGCAGATTATGCCGCATTGAAGGGCGATATTGAAAAAGTGAAGCTGGCAGGAGCAGATATGCTTCATGTTGACGTTATGGACGGCCATTTTGTGCCCAACATTTCAATAGGTCCACCGGTGGTGAAGTCTATAAGAAAAGCAACGGATATGTTCCTTGATTGCCACCTTATGATCAGTAATCCGTATGATTACATTGATTCTTTTGCAAAAAGCGGAGCAGATTTAATTGCATTCCACGTGGAAAGCAACAGCGATATAGAAAAAACAATTGAAAAAATAAAAAGTGCAGGTGTTTTACCCGCACTTGTTGTAAAGCCAAAAACACCAGCTGAAGCAGTTTTCCCATATCTTAAAGATATTGCAATGGTGCTTGTAATGACTGTTGAGCCCGGCTTTGGCGGTCAGTCATTTATGGCAGATATGCTTCCTAAAATCAAAGCAATAAGAGAAGAGGCTGAAAAAGTAAACCCGGCTCTTATGATTCAGGTTGACGGCGGAATTGTGCCTCAAACAGCAAAGCTTTGCGTTGAAGCAGGCGCAGACGTGCTTGTTTCGGGAAGCTACATATTCGGAGCAGAAAATATTACTGAGGCAGTAAATTCTTTAAGATAACTTTTTACCGAATTCAAGAATTTCTGCAATTTGTTCTTTTGGAGAAACAGTTGCATCACCAAATTCGCACAGAGAGAATAAAAGCTTTTCTGTTGCGGCAATCTTTGGGTGAATCAATGCAAAATATTCGCCATCATAAAGGTGAAGGCTATATTCTTTGATTGATATGTCTTCTGTTTTGATAAAATCGTAGCAATCTAAAAATGCATTTTCATCAAAAGCACAGAACAAAACAGGCTCTGCCTCTTTTTTCATAATAAGGCGCCGTTTTTTTGTGTCGGCAACCTCAGGAAGCTGAGTAAACTCAAAAAAGCAGCCGCCGTCCTCTGCGGGAGAAACCTGAATAAGAAGCCGGTTATCAATATTAACTGCTTTTCCAAGGGTTTTCTTTGCCTCGTCTAAAATAGTCCAGATAATTCGTCGTGTTTCTATGTTTGAGTAATCAAGCTCATCATATGTTATATGGAAATCGGTCATATCTGTTTTTGTTAAGGTAACGGAGATTTTTTCTTCCCCGCTTGCCTGAATATTCAAAAGCGTCGCCTCCTTGTGGATTTAGTGTCTTCTAATATCATAATACTCACAAGGCTTAGACACAATGATAAAATAATGGAAGGAAATTCACAATGAAGTTTGCAATATGCAGTTACAGCCTTTCTTCCCTTGTAAACAAAGGTGAGAAGACAGAAAAAGAGCTTATTTCTCTTGCTAAAGAGTTAGGCTTTGAGGCCTTCGAGTTTTCTGAAATAAGAACTCCTGAGGGTATGGATAAAATAGAGTATGCCCGTGAACTTCGTGAAGAAGCCCTGCGGGTAGGCATCCCTATTGTTCAATATTCTATCGGAGCAGATTTTATCTACGGTTCAGATGGTAATCTTGAAAAGGAAATTGAGAGATTAAAGTACGAAGTAGATGTTGCAGAGGCTCTTGGTGTTCAGGGTATGCGCCATGATACAACAGGCGGATACAAGGGGGAGGATGCGGAAAAATATACTTTTGCAGACGCTCTTCCGAGAATTATTAAGGGCTGCAGAAAGGTCAGCGAATATGCCAAAACGAAAGGCATTAAAACAATGACTGAAAACCACGGATATTTCAGTCAGGACAGCGAAAGAGTAAAAGCAATCGTTGAAGGCGTGAATTACGATAACTTCGGTACACTTGTTGATATAGGTAACTTCCTTTGCGTTGATGAAGTTCCCGAAAAAGCAGTTGCAGTAACCTCGCCTTATGCTTTTTATGCTCACGCTAAAGATTTTTGTGTTAAATCAAAAGAAGAGATGCTTTCTTCTGACGGCTTCTTTAAAACAAGAGGCGGCAACTACCTTAAAGGTGCAATTTTAGGTCATGGCGATGTGCCCGTACTTAAATGCCTTGAAATTGTAAAAAACAATGGCTATAACGGTTATGTAACCTTAGAGTTTGAAGGTCTCGAAGAAGCAACTATGGCTTGCACATATGGTCTTAACACCCTTAAGGCAGTTAAAGAAAAACTGAATTGGTGAGAAAATGAGCTTTGAAAATATAAAAATTGTGCTTGCTTCCGCGTCTCCGCGCAGAAAAGAGCTTATTTCTCTTATCTCGGATAACGTAGAAATCCGCCCTGCAGAATGCGACGAAACGTTGCCCGAAGGAATCGGTGCAAAAGAAGCAGTAGAATATCTTTCAAAAATAAAAAACCATGCCGCAAAGGCGATTTCTGCAGATGACGAGCTTATTATTTCTGCAGATACCGTTGTGGCAGTCAGCAACGAAATATTAGGTAAGCCTGCCGATAAAGAGGATGCCCGCAGAATGATAAACCTTTTAAGCGGAAAGACTCACCAGGTTTACACAGGCGTAACGCTTTCTTTAAAAGGTAATAGCACTACCTTCAGCGAGAAAACAGATGTTACTTTTTTCTCTTTGTCAGATGAAGAAATAGAGGAATATATATCCTCAAAGGAACCATATGACAAAGCTGGCGCTTATGGAATTCAGGGTAAAGCAAGCCTTCTTGTTGAGGGCATAAACGGAGATTATTTCAACGTTGTTGGCTTCCCTGTAGCGAGAGTAAAAAGGGAACTCCTTAAATTCATCCATAACACAAATTAAGTACTACTAAATGAAATCATAAAAAGGCGGTGTCATTCTTGGCAGAGAAAACTAAAGAAGTTTTTGTTCAACCTGAGGTTTCAGAAGAAGATATAGAAAGACAGAGAAGACAGCAGGAAAAGGAATATTTAGGTCCCAGAGAAATGGCGGCTTATATTATTTCAGGTATTGGTGATAAAAACTGGGAAACCTTTAATGGTAACAACGAGTTTTTCTATACTACAACATTCCAGCATGTAAGCCCCATTACTCTTAGTGTGGCTCAGTCTGTTTGCAGTATCCTTGATACCTTTGACAATGCAATATCAGGCCCTATTCTTGACAGAACAAGAACGCGTTGGGGCAGAGTAAGACCATATCTTATTTTAACTCTTCCTTTCTGGCTCTTTTCTGCGGCTATGCCGTATTTATTGCCGGATGGTCTTTCACAGGCAACGCTGCTTATAATGTTTCTTATAATCCGCTATGTAGGTTCAATTTCCAATTCATTCTATACACCTGCATATCAGGCGGTGCTTTATAACCTTACTCCTAACGTGAACGAGAGAAACAAGCTTATTGCTACAGATACATACGTAGACCTTTTAGGTGTGTGGCTTCCGTCGCTTTTCCCGTTCTTTGTAGACTATCTGCCGAGAACAATTCCTACAAGAAGCATATATCTTGGCGGTGCTATCATATTTATGGCGCTTGTTGTGATTTTCCGTGTGTACGGCTTCTTCAGCCTTCGTGAGCGCGTGCCACTTGCTTCTCGTGAGGAGATGAAGAGCACAAGCGTTTTCAAATCCATAAAGCAGGTTGCTTCCTGCCGTCCTATGTGGGTTCTTATGATTAAGAACTTCTTTGGTGTAGGTAAGGGTACGGGTCAGAGCGTTGCAAACTATTTCTGGCTTAACTGTACAGGTAAGCTTTCAAACGCTGCTATAGCAGGTCTTTTCACAGGTCTTCCAAGCTACTTTGTTCTTCCCTTTGCAACTAAAATGACAAAGAAAATAGGTCTTAAAAACCTTGCCGTACTTTCATATGGTTACTGTGGACTTGTTTACCTTGTAATGTATTTTGTAGGCTTCAGACCTACAGATAACAATCTGGTGAATATTATAATTGTTGTTATATTCCTTACCCTTGCAGGCGCAATGAACAGCGTTCAGCGTTATTGCAACACCGCTCTTCAGGGCGACCTTTATGACTACGTTGAGTGGAAAACAGGTATAAGAAACGAGGGTATGATGAGCGCGGCTATGGGCTATATCACACTTGTTTCAAATAATATTTCAACAATTCTCAGTGGTGTTATAATTGCCGCAATCAAGTATGAACCTCTTATCAACTCTCACGGAGTTGTTATTCCGCAGACAGATCCTAAAATGCTTAGCGCTATATGGACTGTTTTTGCTCTTGCTCCTGCTATAGGCAGAATCGGTAAGGCAGTTTCACTTATGTTCTTTAATGTTGATGGTAAGGTTAAAGAGCAGATGATGGAGGACCTTGCTGTAACAAGAGCACAGAAGCTTAAATCAAGAACTGGGACCACAGAGGATGCTCAGTAAAAATAAAGGTGAAAATAGATGCGAATTGTAGTTAAAGTGGGTACATCAACTCTCGCCCACAGCACAGGAAATATAAATATCAGGCACGTTGAAGAGCTTTGCAAGGTGCTTTCAGACCTTAAAAATGCAGGTCATGAAATTATCCTCGTTTCTTCAGGTGCTATCGGAATGGGCGTAGGTAAGCTTTCTCTTAAAGAGCGCCCTGCAGATATGGCAACAAAGCAGGCTGCTGCCGCAGTTGGTCAGTGCGAGCTTATGTATACATACGACAAGCTCTTCTCTGAGTATAACCATACTGTAGCCCAAATTCTTCTTACAGGTCTTGACCTTGAAGACCCTACACGCTACCACAACATTAAAACAACAATGAACAGACTTCTTGAATTATCTGTTTTACCTGTTATAAACGAAAACGATACCGTCAACACCGACGAAATCTCCGTTGGCGATAACGATACTTTAGGCGCTATTGTTGCGGTTAGTATGCACGCTGATTTACTTGTGCTTCTTTCTGATATAGACGGTCTTTATACCGCAGACCCTCATAAAGACACTGATGCGAAGCTTATTGATGAAATTACAGAAATTACACCCGAAATTGAAGCATTAGGCGGTAAAAGCAGCAGCGGTCTCGGTACTGGCGGTATGGCAACAAAGCTTGCAGCCGCTAAAAGATGTACTGCTCGCGGTACAGACGTTATAATTGCTAACGGCTCATCACCATCAGTTCTTTATAAGATACTTGATGGCGAAAAGGTTGGTACAAGATTTATTTCAAAGAAGTGATTTTATGAAAACAACTTTAGAAATTTTAAAGGATGCTAAAAGCGTAAAGAGTGTTCTTTGCACTCTTTCAACTGAAAAGAAAAATGAAGCGCTTTTAAAAATGGCAGATGCATTAACAGAAAATGCAGATTATATTTTAGAGGAAAACGCTAAGGATTTAGAAAAAGCAAAAGGCACTATTTCCGAGGTTATGCTTGACCGCCTTGCCCTATCAAAAGAGCGTATTGAGGGTATGGCTGAGGGTATACGTCAGGTTGCAGCTCTTCCTGACCCTGTAGGCGAGGTGCTTGATACAGTTGTAAGGCCAAGCGGAATTATAGTTGAAAAAACTGCAGTACCTATGGGTGTTGTTGCAATCATTTATGAGAGCAGACCGAATGTAACATCCGATGCGGCAGCACTTGCCCTTAAAAGCGGCAATGCTTGTGTGCTTCGTGGAGGCAAGGAGGCCTTCCTTTCAGCAGATGCTATCGTAACCGCTATGAGAAAAGGTCTTAAGGAAATTGGTCTTCCCGAAAACCTTATAAATCTTGTTCAGGACACAACAAGACAAAGTGCAAACGAGCTTATGAATGCGGTGGGCTATGTGGATTTACTTATTCCTCGCGGTGGCGCAGGTCTTATAAAGGCTGTTACCGAGAATGCAAAGGTGCCTTGTATACAGACGGGCACAGGCATTTGCCACATATATGCGGATGAAAGCGCAGATATGGAGAAAGCGCTTAATATAATAGAAAATGCCAAAACAAGCAGACCATCTGTATGTAATGCTTGCGAGGTTATGCTTGTTAACGAAAATATTGCAAAGGAATTTCTTCCTGAAATAAAAAAACGTCTTTGCGCAGACAGAGAAGCAAAGGGTCTTAAACCCGTTGAGCTTCGCCTTGACGAAAAAACAATAAAAATTATTGACGGCACTCCTGCAGGCGAAAATGATTTTGATACAGAATTCCTTGATTACATATTAGCTGTAAAAGTCGTTTCGTCTGTAGAAGAGGCAATTGAGCATATTGCTCTCCATTCTACAGGTCATAGCGAAGCAATCATTACAGAAAACAAGAAAAATGCAGACCTCTTTACAATGGCTGTTGATAGCGCCGCAGTTTATGTAAACGCTTCAACACGTTTTACTGATGGCGGTGAATTTGGTCTGGGATGTGAAATGGGTATTTCAACCCAGAAGCTCCATGCAAGAGGACCTATGGGGCTTAAAGAGCTTACAACATATAAGTTTATTATCAAAGGCGACGGACAAATAAGATAAGGGTGATTTTATGAAGAAAATCGGATTTTTAGGTTGCGGAAATATGGGTGGTGCTCTTGCAAAAGCAGCGCTTAAATCTGTTGGCGCAGAAAACATTTTCATCTTTGATGTTGATACTAAAAAAATCAAGGATTTTGCAGATGAAACAGACGTTAACGTGGCAGATGCAGAATATATTGTTTCAAACTGCGACTATATTTTCTTAGGCGTAAAGCCACAGATGCTTAAAACCCTTTTTGAAAAAATTGCACCTGTTATTGAAGACAGAACAACAGATTTTACTCTTGTTTCAATGGCAGCAGGCGTGTCCCTTTCATCTATCGGAGCGATGGCACAGGTGGATTGCCCTGTAATAAGAATTATGCCAAATATGCCTGTTGCGGTAGGCGAGGGTATGATTCTTTATACAGTTAATGATTTTGTGTCTAAAGAAGACCTTGACGGCTTCCTTGATGCAATGCAGTATGCAGGCGTGCTTGACAGAATTGATGAAGATAAAATTGATGCTGCATCTGCAGTATCAGGCTGCGGACCTGCTTTCGTCTTTATGTTCTGCGAAGCACTTGCAGACGGTGCAGTAGAGTGTGGTCTCCCAAGAGATAAGGCACTCCTTTACGCTGCTCAAACACTTATCGGTTCCGCTAAAATGCTTATAGAAACAGGCGAGCATCCGGGCAAATTAAAGGATGCAGTCTGCTCCCCTGCAGGTAGCACAATTGAAGGTGTGAAAGCTCTTGAAGAGGGTGCATTCAGAGCAAGTGTTATGAATGCAGTTAAGAAGGCATATAAGCGCACCCTCGAGCTCGGTAAATGATATACGCTTGATTAAATTGCGAATTTTGCGATTTATCTCCCTCGCAGTATCCACATACAGCGTCGATCTATAAATCACAAACTTCATCAATTTTCTCTGCGTCAATATTGAATTCTGAATTTTCACTGAGGTGAGCTTATGTCTGACTATAAAATTTACGCTAACCATGCGCATTTATTTCCTAAAAACACAAAGCCTAATGCAGATAAGGATTGCCTTAAGGCGTTGCTTGACGAATGCGGAATTGAAAAAGCAGTATGCTTTGCTCCGTTTCAGAATCAGATGGATATGTATGATGTCAGCAGGGGGCAAAACCCTAATGACTGGATAGCGGAGGAAATAAAAAACGAACCGAAGCTCGTAGGCTTTGGCTCTATAAATTTTGAGAAAGATAATCTTGAAGAACAGGTAAAGCATATAGCAGAGCTGGGTCTTTTGGGTATAAAAATTCACCCTGCATATCAGGAGGTAAAAATTGATTCTCCCGAGCTTTTCAGGGTATATGAGGCTGCAGAAAAAGAAAATCTTTTTATCTCTTTCCACACAGGTCTTCATTGGCACAGAATTGCGGATTACAGTATGCTTCTTTTTGATGAGGTTGCCTTTAATTTCCCAAAACTGCGTTTCAGTATGGAGCATATGGGTGGCTATAGCTTTTTCAGAGAAGCGTTACTTATAATGAATAACAATTCTCGCGGTGAGATTTTAAACACCTTTGCAGGTTGGACAAGCATCGGCATGGAAATTGACGATATGGGCAACGAAAGACAGGGTGCATGGTCTTTAACAGACGACGACCTTTGCACTCTTGTTCATCAGGCTGGATATGAATCAAGCATTTTCGGTCTTGATTTTCCATACAACAATGCAGAAAAAACTATAAAAGCCATAAACAGAATTAAAAATCTTCAGATTACCGAGGAAGCAAAAAGAGCAATTTTAGGCGAAAATCTGAAAAGAGAGCTTGATTTGTAAAAAGACACGCTACGGCGTGTCTTTTTAGTGCAAAATGCAAAGCGCAGAGTGCAAAGTGTCGGAACTGCGTTGCAATTATAAAGTGCAAAATGCAAAGCGCAGAACGAGGTTGAAGGTGGCATCTGGCGACTGGCAGCTCATATTTTGCTATATTGAATTTTTCGGGGAATAGTATTATTATACATATCACTAAAAGCAAAGAAGGCAAAAATTATGGTAATAGATTTTCACACACACGCCTTTCCCGAAAAAATTGCAAAGGGTGCAATTGAAAAGCTAAGCTTTACTGCAGGCGGACTTATCCCTCAGACAGATGGCACTGTGGCTGGTCTGAAAGAGCTTATGAAAAAAGATGGGATAGATAAAAGCGTAACTCTTGCTATCGCTACAAACGAAAAACAGCAAAAATCAGTTAATGATTTTATAAAATCTCAGGAAAGTGATGATATAATTCCTTTCGGTTCTGTTTATCCTTGGGCGCCTGATGCTCTCGAAGAACTTGAAAGAATAAAAGCTATGGGAATGAAGGGCATTAAATTTCACCCTGAATATCAGCAGTTTTTTGTAGATGATGAAAAAATGAAGCCTCTTTATAAAAAGGCTTCTGAGCTTGGTCTTATTATTCTTTTTCATGCAGGTGAGGATATAGGCTTCCCTGCACCATACCATGCAACACCTGAAAGGTTGAGGAAGGCAGCAAGGTGGATAGATTCACCTATGGTTTGCGCTCACTGGGGTGGTGCAAATATGGGCGAAGAGGTATTAAAACACCTTTGCGATATACCTGTGTATTTTGATACCGCTTTCGGTTACGCATCTATGCCAAAGCCACGCGCACAGAAAATACTTGATAAAAAGGGTGTGGATTGGTTCCTTTTCGGCTCGGATTGCCCTTGGCACGCGCCTTCTTGGGATACAGGTATGCTTGAAACACTGGACCTTTCCCCAGAGGATAAAGAAAAAATATATCATAAAAATGCAGAAAAGCTTCTTCAAATCTGAAGAAGCTTTTAGCTTTATATGATTTTATATATCAGTGGTAATAAATGGGGCTTGCCTTCTGAAATAAATATTGCTTCAAGGAATTTCTTTTCTGCACCTTCTATTGCTTCTTTTTTACAGGTGTAAAGGGTAGCGATTGTATCACCGCTTCTAATTTTATCGCCTGTTTTCTTGTTAAGAATAATACCTGCGCTCATATCTATTGAATCTGCTTTTGTTTCTCTGCCTGCGCCGAGAATAACGGCGCATATACCTATTTTTTCAGCATCCATATGAGAAATAAAGCCATCTTCAGTTGCTTTGATTTCATATGAATAAGTAGCTTTCGGGAAAAGGTCAGGGTTTTCAATCCACTCTGTGGTTCCACCTTGTGCGCCTATCCATTCTTTGAATTTAGCGAATGCTTTACCGCTTTCAACAGCATCCCGTGTAAGAGCCTGTGCCTCTTCAGTTGAGATTCCTTTCGAAAGAGAAACAATCTGTGAAGCGAGAGCAAGGCAAACGGTTTTAAGGTCCTCAGGACCTTTGCCTGTAAGCACCTCAATCGCTTCCTTAACCTCAAGAGCGTTACCGATATTGTTACCTAAGGGTATATCCATATTAGTAATAACTGCAGATGTGTTTCTTCCGCAATTGTTACCGATTTTCACCATTTCTGTGGCAAGGTCCTGGGCATCCTCGGGTGTTTTCATGAAAGCACCTGACCCGTATTTAACATCTAAAACTATGGTGTGAGAGCCTGCCGCCAGCTTTTTAGACATAATGCTTGAAGCAATAAGCGGAACACTATCAACAGTGGCAGTAACATCTCTGAGAGCATAAAGCTTTTTATCTGCAGGAGTAAGGTTACCTGTTTGCCCTACAACTGCAAGACCTGTTTTTTCAACTGTGTTGAAAAATTCTTCACTTGTAAGCTCTGTGTTAAAGCCTTCAATAGATTCTAATTTATCAATAGTGCCGCCTGTGTGTCCTAAACCTCTGCCGCTCATTTTTGCCATTGTGCAACCAAGGGATGCAACAACAGGGGCTACAATAAGTGTTGTCTTATCGCCAACGCCACCTGTAGAGTGCTTATCAACGGTTGTGTTGCCAAACACCGATAAATCAACGGTATCACCGCTGTTTGCCATAAATAAAGTAAGGTCAGCGGTTTCGCGCTCTGTCATACCCTTATAAAAAATCGCCATACAAAGAGCAGATGCCTGATAATCAGGGATTGAGCCGTCAACATAGCCTTTTATAAAAAACTCTATTTCTGCAGAAGAAAGCTCACCGCCATCACGCTTCTTTTTTATAATATCGTACATTCTCATATTATTTCACATCCTTAGGAGAAAAAGAAAAAGGTAAAAGCTCTTTGAGCGAAGCTTGCTTGTATGAAGTTTCGCTTTCGCCTAAAATAATGAGAAAATCGTCGTTACAGAATTCTCTCATAACCTGTCGGCAAACTCCGCAAGGTGCGAAAATGCCATTGATAACGCCGTTTTTACCGCCAACAACTGCAATCCTTGAAAAAGCTTTTTCACCATCTGAAATTGCTTTGAAGAAAGCAACTCTTTCTGCGCAAACAGTAGGGGAGAAGGCGGCATTTTCTATGTTTGCACCCAAATAAACCTTGCCGTTTTCACAAAGAAGAGCGGCGCCAACGCTACAATTTGAGTAGGGTGAATATGATTTTTTCATAGCCTCAACGGCTAAAGCTAAAAGCTCTCTGTTTTCCATAAATTTACACTCCTAAAAGTGATTTTACTGTTTTTGAAACATAATCAAAGCCTTGAATTGTACCTGCATTTTCAGGTGCAATTTTTTTACTGTAAAGAATGAATGGTACGCATTCTCTTGTGTGATCTGTGCCTGAAAAGGCAGGGTCGCAGCCATGGTCTGCAGTAATAATAAGAGCATCGGAATCGCTCATATTTTCAATAAACTGCGAGAGCCACCTATCAAAATCAGAAATTGCTTTGGCGTAGCCGTCAATATTTCTTCTATGACCGTAAACCATATCAAAATCAACGAGATTTATAAAGCAAAGTCCGTTGAAATCCTTTTGTTGATACCCCAGAGCCTTGTTCATTCCGTCTGTGTTGTTTTCTGTAAAAACATACTCGGTAAGACCCTGACCTGCAAAAATGTCGTGGATTTTGCCAACACCTATAACATCAAAGCTATTTTCTTTCAATTCATCAAGCAAGGTTTTCTGCGGTGGAGAAATTGAAAAATCGTGCCTTCTCGGTGTTCTTTTAAAGGGGTATTCGCCCTCAAAGGGTCTTGCAATAACTCTGCCGATACCAAGATTGCCTATAAGCATTTTTCGTGCGATTCTGCATATTTCGTAAAGCTTTTCGGGTGGAATAATATCCTCGTGAGCGGCAATCTGAAAAACGCTGTCCGCAGAAGTGTAAACTATAGGATAACCTGTCTTTATATGTTCTTCGCCATAGTCTTTTAACACCTCTGTGCCCGAGTATGTTTTGTTGCATAAAACATATGTGCCGATAGCTTTCTCGAATTCATCAATAAAATTCTGAGAAAACCCATTAGGAAAGGTGGGAAGAGGTTTTTCTGAAATAACCCCTGCAATTTCCCAATGACCTATGGTAGTATCTTTGCCTTTGGAGCTTTCTGTAAGTCGGGCAACCCTTGAAGAAAGAACGCCTTTTTCAAGATATGAAAGCCCGTCGATATGAGTAAATCCAAGATTTTTTAATGTATCAATATTAAATTCAGGAGAAAGAGAGATTGACTTTAACGTGTTTGCGCCCTTATCTCCGAAATCTTCAGCGTCAGGGGCGTTTCCTATACCGAAGCTGTCAAGAATAAAAAGAAAAACTCTTTTAATATCTGCCATTATAAATTAACCGCCGTTTCAAGAGAGAGTTTCATCATATCTGTAAATGAGTTTTGTCTGTCGTCTGAAGAAAGGCTTTCGCCTGTTAAAAGGTGGTCGGAAACAGTAAGAATTGCAAGTGCATGTTTACCGCTTCGCGCCGCATTCATATAGAGAGCGGCAGCTTCCATTTCAACTCCTAAAACCCCCATTTTATTCCAAAGGGCAGTAGATGTCATTTCGGGAGCAAGACCCAAATCATCGTTATAGAAGGTGTCGGAAGAAAGGATATTTCCCACCTTATAAGAGATACCGAGATTTTCTGCAGCTTCAACAGTTTTCCTGAGAAGATTAAAGTCTGCAATAGGTGCAAAAGCTCCGGGAAGATTATAGTTATGGGCAAAATTTGAGTTAGTGCAAGCGCCCTGAGCAAGTATAATATCCCTTACCTTAACGCTTTCGCTCATACCACCTGCAGAGCCGACGCGGATTATATTTTCAACACCAAAAAAGTTGAAAAGCTCGTAGCTGTAAATGCCGATTGATGGCATACCCATACCGCTTGCCATAACGGAAACAGGAACGCCTTTATATGTGCCTGTATATCCGTGGATACCGCGTACATTATTAACTAATTTGGGATTGTCAAGAAAGTTTTCCGCAATAAATTTTGACCTTAAAGGATCTCCCGGCATAAGCACAGTTTTTGCAAAATCTTCAGGTTTTGCGTTTATGTGAGGGGTGGGATAGTTCATAGATAAACCTCCGTCTAAAATTCAAAATTGAAAATAAAAAATTTAAAATTAAGGGAAAGCTCTGCTTCCAAACATTATAATAATAGCGTCGCAGGCCCGACGTTTTGCACTCTGCATTTTGCGCTTTGCATTATACTGAGTACATCTTAAACATACTCGCATACAGACCGTTTTTAGCTACTAATTCCTCGTGGTTTCCGCTTTCTGCAATGCCGTCTTTTGTAAACACAAGAATAGTATCTGCATTTTTTATTGTTGTAAGCCTATGGGCAACGGTTATAGTTGTTCTGCCCTTTGCAAGTCTTTCAAGGGACTGCTGAACAAGGAATTCGCTTTCGTTGTCAAGGGCGCTTGTTGCTTCGTCAAGAATAAGAATTTTCGGGTTTTTAAGGAACACACGGGCAATGCTTATTCTTTGCTTCTGACCGCCTGAAAGCTTAACGCCACGCTCACCAACATATGTGTCGAAGCCGTCGGGGAGCTTATCTATAAATTCGAGAGCACCTGCAAGGCGTGCGGCTTCGCGGATTTCATCTTCAGTAGCACCCGGCTTTCCGTATTCAATATTTTCTCGCACTGTTCCTGAGAAAAGGTAAACATCCTGTTGAACGATACCAATGTTTTCTCTGAGGCTCTTAAGGGTAACATCCGTTATATCCGTGCCGTCAATTTTTATTGAACCGCTTGTTAGCTCGTAAAAACGAGGGATGAGGTTGCAGATTGTTGTTTTACCGCCACCTGAGGGACCAACAAGAGCAAAGCTTTCGCCACTGCCGATATGAAGATTTACGTTATTTAAAACATCCTCTGTGTTTTCAGAATATCTGAATGAAACATTTTCAAAATCAATTCTGCCGTCCTTTACAACAAGCTTTGTTGCACCATTTTTATCAACAATTTCAGGCGGAGTGTCCATAATCTCGTTGAAACGCTCAATACCTGTCATACCGCGCTGGAATTGCTCAGCAAAATCAATAATTCTTCTTATTGATGTGAGAAGAGTTGAAATGTAGAGAAGATATGCAATGTAATCTGCGGCTTCGATTTTGCCTGCAACAAGGGCGAAAGCACCTGCTACAACAACTACAATATACATAAGTCCCTCGGAAACTCTGTTTATGGAGCTGTGGGAGCCCATGTACTTGTAAACCTTTGATTTTATTTCAAGGAATTTTTCGTTACCTTTTTTGAATTTCTTTTCTTCAATATTTTCATTTGCAAAGGATTTAACAACCCTTACGCCTAAAAGAGAATCTTCAATCTGGCTGTTTAATTCGCCAACAACAACTCTTGATTCACGGAAGCCGTCGCGCATACGCTTTTTGAAATACTGCAGACAAATCATCATTACAGGGAGCACTGCGAAAAGAAGAAGCGTAAGCGGAACATTTATAAAACAGAGAATTGTAAATGAAACTATGATTTTTATGCCTGCAATAAAGAATTCTTCAGGGCAGTGGTGGGCAAATTCCGTAACATCAAACAAGTCGCTTGTGATACGTGACATTATTGTACCAACCTTTGTGTTGTCGTAGTAAGAATATGATAGCTTCTGCAGGTGCTCAAATAAATCGCGACGCATAGCAGTTTCCATTTTCGTACCCATAATATGACCGATAGAAGCCATATAGTAGTTGGCGAGCGCGTCGATTGCTCTGAGAACAACGTATGTGCCACCGAGAGTGAGAATTGTTTTTGGTGTAAGTATAGAAATATCATCTATAGCCGCATCTGTTATAAAGCGTACAAACAGAGGAAGCACAAGCTCGCAAACGGTAGTTAGCGCCGCGCAGAAAAGGTCAAAAACCATTGTTTTCCAATGGGCTTTGTAGTAAGGCAAAAAGCGTTTAATAAGCTTTAGTGTGCCCGTCTTTCTTTCTTTTGGTTTTGTGGTGCTTTTTTTCATTTTACATTCCTCGTAAATAATAAAGTTAACTTTATAGTTATGTTATCATATTTGTCCTGAAAACAAAAGATTTTTTGCAAAAAACTATTGATACTTTTTCTGTTTTCTGCAATAATAAGATGATATATTTTAACTATTATAATGGAGATTTATAGTATGAATTACGATTGCAACAAGTTAGCGGATTTATTATTCCCTGATATTACAGCTACTGTAGCAGATTTAGAGGCGAAATATCCTGAAAGAAGCCTTTCTGAAGGTGCAAGGGTTACTCGTTTTGCTCCTTCTCCTACGGGCTATCTTCATATCGGTGGTCTTTTCGGAGCTCTTGTAGATGTGCTTACTGCAAAGGCTACAAAAGGCGTTTCTTACCTTCGTATTGAGGATACTGACAAAAAGCGCGAAATTGATGATGGCGTTTCTGCAATTATCAACGGCTTTGATTCCTTTGGTATTGATTTTGATGAAGGCGTTACAGGTTTTAACGAGGAAAAGGGCGCATATGGTCCTTACACTCAAAGTAAAAGAGCAGAAATTTATCAGACAGTTGCAAAAGAATTAGTTCAGAAAGGTCTTGCATATCCTTGCTTCTGTACTGCAGAAGAGCTTTCAGCTATCCGCGAGGAGCAGGAAAAGGGCGATGCTCTTATCTGGGGCTATTTCGGTAAATGGGCAAAGTGCCGTGATTTAAGCTTTGAAGAAATTGAAGAGAATATCAAGGCAGGCAAGCCTTACGTTCTCCGCTTCCGCTCAGATGGTAGCGAGGATAAGAGAATTTTCTTTGATGATATTATCCGTGGCAAGATTGAAATGCCTGAAAATATAATTGACGAGGTTCTTCTTAAGTCAGATGGTATCCCTACATATCACTTTGCACACGCTTGCGACGACCACTTTATGAGAACAACTCACGTTATCCGTGGTGAAGAGTGGATTTCATCCGTACCTAAGCATATAGCTCTTTTCAAGGCTTGTGGTTTCCGTGTTCGGAAATATGCTCATACACCTCAGGTTATGAAAATAGACGAGGAAGACGGAACAAAGCGTAAGCTTTCAAAGCGTAAAGACCCTGAAGCAGCAGTAAGCTACTTCGTAGAGCAGGGCTTCCCGAAGGAGAGCCTTATAGAGTATCTTCTCACTCTTCTTAACTCAAACTTTGAAGACTGGCGCAGAGCGAACCCAACAGAGAATGCCTTCAGCTTCCCGTTCAACCTTAAAAAGATGAGCCCCAGCGGATGCCTCTTTGACCTTATAAAGCTTAACGATGTAAGTAAAAACGTTATTTCTGTTATGAAGGCAGATATGGTTTACCAATACATTGCAGACTGGGCAGAGAAATATGATGAGGATTTCTTCAAGGTGTTTACAGCGGACGCTGCTTTCTCAACTGCGCTTGTAAATATTGACCGCGAAAGCCCTAAGCCACGTAAGGATATTGCAAAGTGGAGCGAGGTTAAGGAATATTTCTCATATATGTTTGATGAATATTACGAGCCTTGCTTTGAGCTTCCTGAAAACATTTCAAAGGAAGATGCGAAAGCAATTCTTGAAAAGTATCTTACAGTTTTCAACTGTGCAGATGATAAAGATACCTGGTTTGCAAAAATCAAGGATATGTGCGAGCCACTGGGATTTACTCCAAACGTTAAGGAATATAAAAAGAATCCTGACGTTTTCAAGGGTCATGTAGGCGATGTTTCAACAGTTATCCGTCTTGCAGTAACCTCAAGAAGAAATACACCTGACCTTTGCTCAATAATGAACCTTTTAGGTAACGATAAGGTTAACGACAGAATCAATGCGGTTATTAAATCGCTTTAAGGAGATACATTATGGAAGAAATTTTTGAAACTGCGGGTAATTTTATCCACGATATTATTGATGAAGAATTAGCAACAGGTGTCAACACCAAGGTGCAGACTCGTTTTCCACCTGAGCCAAACGGCTACCTTCATATCGGTCATGCAAAGGCTATCTGCATAGACTTTACAACTGCTATGAAATACGGCGGCGTTTGTAATCTTCGTCTTGACGATACAAACCCTTCTAAAGAAGATATTGAATATGTTGAGTCTATCAAGGAGGATATTGAATGGCTTGGATTTAAATGGGAAAAATGCCTTTATGCATCAAGCTATTTCGATTTTCTTTACGAGTGTGCAATAAAGCTTATTAAAGACGGCAAGGCATATGTTGATGACCTTACCGCAGAGGAAATGAGAGAGTATAGAGGTACTCTTACAGAGCCGGGTAAAAACAGTCCTTACCGCGACAGAAGTATTGAGGAAAACCTTGACCTCTTCAAGAGAATGACCGATGGTGAATTCCCTGATGGTGCAAAGGTGCTCCGTGCAAAAATTGATATGGCGTCCCCTAATATGAATATGCGCGACCCTGCAATTTACAGAATTATGCATGTCAGCCACCACCAGACAGGCGATAAATGGTGCGTATATCCTATTTATGACTTTGCGCATCCTCTTTCAGATGCTTGCGAGGGTGTAACATACTCTCTTTGTTCACTTGAATTCGAAAACCACAGACCTCTTTATAACTGGTTTATTGAGCAGATTGGTTTTGAGGAGCCACCAAGACAGATTGAATTTGCTCGTCTTAACCTTAACTACTGCATTACTTCAAAGAGAAGAAATATCCGCCTTGTTACAGATAACCTTGTTTCAGGTTGGGATGACCCTCGTATGGCAACTATCTGCGGTATGAGAAGAAGAGGATATCCTGCAAAGGCTATCAGAAACTTTATTGATAAGGTTGGCGTTTCAAAGGCGTATAGCGTTGTTGATTACGGTCTTCTTGAAGCATGCGTAAGAGATGAGCTTAACGCTCAGGCTCCGAGAGCAATGGCTGTTCTTGACCCGATTAAGGTTGTTATTGATAACTATCCTGAAGGTCAGACTGAGGAAATTACTGTTGAGGTACATCCTGAAAGACCTGAGCTTGGTACAAAGACTGTTACCTTCGGCAGAGAAATTTTCGTTGAAAGAAACGACTTTATGGCAGAGCCTGTTAAAAAGTATTTTCGTCTTTTCCCGGGTAATGAGGTGCGCCTTAAGGGTGCATATTTCATCACTTGTAATTCATACGAAACAGATGAAAACGGAAATGTAACAGTTCTTCACTGCACTTATGACCCTGAAACTAAGGGCGGTAACGCTCCTGACGGCAGAAAGGTTAAGGGTACAATTCACTGGGCAGGACCAAAGGCATTCAAGGCAGAGGTTCGCCTTTACGACAGACTCTTCAATGTTGAAGACCCTGCAGGCGTTCCTGATGACGAGTTCGTTAACGCTATTAACCCTGAATCACTTGTTGTTCTTAAGGATTGTCTTATTGAAGAAGGTCTTGCTGATGCAAAATATCTTGATTCCTTCCAGTTTATGAGAAACGGTTATTTCTGCGTTGATAAGGATTCAACTCCTGAAGCACCTGTTTTCAACAGAACAGTTCAGCTTAACTCTTCATGGAAATAAAATAAAACATTTTCGAAAGGATGTTTTTTATGAAATTAACATACAAGATTGTTTCAGCTATTCTTGCTGTTGCAGTTATTTTGGTATTGGTTTTTTCACCACTTGTTTTAGTCCGTATTCAGTCAACTGCTGCACAGCTGCTCGTTTATATCGCTCAAGCAACAGGAAACAGCGCTGCAAAGGATATGGTAGACAGCGAAGGCAATATTTCTGAACATGTTGGATTGGAAATTTCTATTGCAGGGCTTTTGGGTGATGATGCACAGGGTACGGTTGATTTATTGGAACAGCTTTCTACCGGCGACACCGCAAAAACATTGAGAATACTTGAGCCTGTTATTGCTCCGTTTTTCACCTTTGTGGTAGCGCTTGTGTGCGTAGCTCTTTGCGCTCTTGCAGCAGCAATACTTGCATTTGCTGCAAAGGATAACAGAAAGGTTATTTACCCTTGCATTGCCGGTATAGGATTCTCGCTTATGGTGCCAACCTGCTTCAAGGTTGTGGCGATGCCGTTTGTTTCAGGAAAAATTACTCTTTCTCAGTTAGGTGGTAGCGGCTGGATAGCTTTGCTGGGTGAAATTGATTCTATGCAGCTTTCTTCAACCTTCTGGTTTGTTGTAGCTATATTTGCAATAATCATTTTATGGACTGTGCTTTATAATTACACACTCCCTGCAGACGAGAAAAAGAAAAGATTAGAAATGATAGGCGAGGCTGAAGCAGAATGATTTACGACAAGATTGAAAATTTAAGTGTTTATTTTGATGAAAACTCAAAATTCGCTAAGGTTGAGCCTACTCTCAAGGAGTTTTTAAGTGCTCCTTTTGAAAGTGGTAAAATCGAAATTGACGGAGATAATATGTGGTGCAACGTTGCAAAATACAACGTTGAGGATAATAATCCTATTAAATATGAAGCCCACAAGGAGTATGCCGATGTGCAGATTATGGTGGATGGCGAAGAAAATATCGGTTGGGCAAACCTTAATGAATGCAACATTACAGAGGATTTTAAAGAAGGCTGTGATATTGCGTTTATGGATGCGCCAAACGGTCAGCTTTTCGCTTTAAGAAAAGGCTACTTTATGGTGTTCTTCCCTGAGGATGCCCACGCTCCCTGCAGAAAAAGCGAAAACGCAGATTTTGCTCACAAATTGGTTTTCAAAGTAAAGTTATAAAAAAATAACATCAAGGCAAATTGCCTTGATGTTATTTTTTATGTTGGTAATTCTGCCACAAGTGTAAAGATGCCCTTTTCGTATTTTACTAGCATATCGCCACCGTGTTTATCAACAGTACGCTTAATACTTTTAAGGCCTAAACCGTGGTTTTCTTTATCTTTTTTACTGCTTATGAAAATACCTGCTCTCTTTTTTGGCGCTTCAATTGACGGGTTTGAAACAGAAATAAATATGCCGTTTTCTGCAGAGATTTTTACATTTATGTATCTGTCTGCAGGGTTATCGATTTTAATGCAGGCTTCAATAGCGTTATCTAAAGCGTTGCTGAGAATGGTACATATATCCATACTTGGAACGCTTTTATCGTTAAGTGGTACAACATCAAAATGGGTTGAAATACTGTTTTTCTGTGCCGTAAGCATTTTTTCATTTATTATGGCATCTATAGCAGAGTTTTTGCTGAATGATATATACGTTGCTTCTTCTAATGCATCAGTCATTTTTTCAAGGTAATCAAGTAGCTGTGCTTTATCACCATTTTCTGCTATGCCCTTCAATGAGAGTATATGATTTTTCATATCGTGGCGGATTTCTCTTGTTCTGTTGTAGCTTTCTTCCATTTTCTGAAAGGATTGCTTTTCAAGGCGCATTTGTGTGTTGATAAGAATCTGATTTTTTTGTAGTTCCAATTGGTTCTGTAATTTTGAGAACAGGAAAAATATGAGAATGTTTATAACAACAAGTCCGATTGTTGAAATAATTATGTAGGCATTTATTTCTTCACCGGGGGAAAGAAGCTCAATATAATACTGGTAAACAGTAAGAGTACCTAAGGTGGTTAACGGCACTATAAATAATAGCAGCCAATACCTGAGCGGAACACTTTTATTTTTTGATTTTGTAAAAAGCCCCATAAGAATAATTATGAGAAGCATAAAAATATTGGGGAGCTCAATTGACAGTATTCTGTAAAAAAAGCTTTCCTCTGTCAAGTAAGGTATAGTGCCGATTGCTTTGTCAATTACAAATGAAAAAGCAAAATATGAAAGTAGCTTTGAAAGTGCAACAAAAAGGGAGTATGCAATAAAGAAAAACGCTTTAAGCCTTTTTTTGCCGTCATAAAGAATAAACACTACACAGAAAATCAAAAGGGTCTGAATAAGTGCTTTAAGCGTACCGCTTTGCCCTGTTTCCTGTAGTGCAAGGAGAATTCCGGAACTGACAACAAAAGCAATGATTTGCGGTATTTTAGATTTATGCTTTTTTTCAAAGAACACATTCATCATAAGAAAAGCAAAAAGCATTTCTACGGTAGATGAAAAAAATCTTATAAGATAAAAAAGAGTTGTTTCAATTAATTCAATCATAGGTATCACCTTTTAGACCACAGATATGCTTGCTTTACGGCAGATGCTTTGCTTTTACTTATGGGAAGGCTTGCATTACAGCTAAGCTGAGCCGTTTCTTTATTAAGTGACTTGATTTTTGAAGCATTAACAAGGAAGCTTTGGTGAATACGGATAAAATCCTTTTCTGTAAGCTCTTTTTCAATATCATTAAGCTTTCCGTAAAATGAGATTTCTTCATTTTTCGTGTGGATTATAATTACACGTAGCTTGCTTTCAAAATAATATATTTCATCAAGGGGAATATTCTTTACAAGTGATGCAGTTTTCAATGTGTAAAAATCTGTTGCTTGCTTTTTAAGCTCCGCAAGGCAGTCGGAGAGAATACGGTCAAAGGCATTTTCAAGGTCAGTTTTAAGTATATACCTGAAGGCTTTTGCCTCGTAGCCCGAAAAAACATACTCTGCAGAGGATGTAACAAAAACAATTAAAGCAGTTACCCCCTCATTGCGAAGCATTTTTGCACATTCAACACCATTTGTGGTTTTCATTTTAATATCGAGAAAAATAATGTCGAATTCTGTCGGAGTTTTCTTGCAGGCATATAGTAAATCAGCCCCATCATAAAAGGTTGATACATTTGCTTCAATATCGTTAACGGCAAGGTGGTTGCGTGTTCTTTTTTCTAAATAATCGCATATGTGCTTTTCATCATCGCAAATTGCAATACTGAGCATATTATCAACTCCTTTGTAGGTATGGTTTTATATTACTACAAACATACTATATTTTCAACATTTAAAAGCAAGCTAACATAGTTTGAAATGTGGTTATTGAGCCGATAATAGATAAAATTATTGCTAATATAACTAAAGGATTAAAATATAATCGCTTATTTGAACACTCTTTTACTTCTTTTTGCAGTTCAGAAATTAAGTATATGTTTAGTGCAAAAGGAAGAATAAGAGGAAGGAGAAGCCAACTTGCCGTTATTGATATTATCGCCTGTATAACCCATAAGGTATCTGAAATGTCACCACCGGGAAGAATACTGCATATAAAAGAGAAAATAATGTATCCACCATATGAAAAAATCATAGCAAGAGAAGCTTTGCGGGCAGGCCCTTCAATATGCCACCTTGACTTTTTAGTAATATGCTCCTCAGTTTCTGTATAAAGCTGGTATACTGCTACAGATATAAGTGAGAGTATAAAAAGAATTATAATAACCCGGTGCTCATAAAGCACGGTTTCATCATATGTATAACTTCCAAATTGACCGCCATCAACTGTAACGGTATAGGTAGTTGCTTTCTCCAAAGCTTGTGAAAATGCCCGTATAGGCACAGAAAAGGGCAGGGTAAGAGGGAAAAGAAAAAGCAAAAAAGATTCTTCAATATTCCAATAAATAAAAGCAGAAATTACGCTTGTGGTACAAACAGCAAATGCAGGGTAATATATTAACTTTAAATCGTTGGATTTTGAAAAAATTGCTATGAGTGCTAAAAAGGCCATATAAATAATCATATACGCAACTAAAATAATTGGTTCTGCAATATTCCAGAAGTCAGTTTCAGGGAAGGTGATTGTTTCACCTAAAAGGTAACCTGCAAACAAAAGCAGACCACCCGAAGCCAAGCCTATAAACACCTGTAGCATTTTGTTGTTTTTTAGAGTTGTCATAAAATCACCTCATTTTGTTATTGTAATATTTTCCAAAAGACAATCAATGGAAAAATGGTTGAGAGAACAAGGTTAGTGATGATTACGGGCTTAAAGAAAAACCTGTTGTTGTGCTCCTTTTTGCAAATAATTGCACACCAAATAAGCGTAATAAATAACCATAAAAAAGAAAGAACAGCACC
>JAZNME010000048.1:0-23928 GCA_045579445.1 Acutalibacteraceae bacterium
AGACTGTTGATATTGCCGTTATGTTTAGTAACGGTAGGTATAATTTTTGTCGCTGAGTCGTAAGGCTCAGTTTTTTTATTTGCTTTTTACCCTCCTACATCTGCAGCATAGGGGTTTACCCAAGTAAAAAGGAGGATTTTATGACAAAAGAGGTATTTGAAAGGCTTTTAAACGAAAAGCAGTATAAAGCCATAAAAAGTATATTTGACACTATGAACCCCGTTGACACGGCGGTTTTATTACCTGAATTTGAAGACGATAAATCATTAGTTATGCTTTTTCGTCTTATTCCGAAAGAAAATGCCGCAATGGTATTTACTTATATGGAGCCTGAACAACAGCAGGTGCTTCTCGAAACCTTTACAGACCGAGAATTAAAAACTATTATGGACGATATGTTCATTGACGATACTGTTGATATAATTGAAGAAATGCCTGCAAACGTAGTAGAAAGAATTCTTTCTGCGGCGGGTGGCAAGAGAGCAGCTATTAATACTATTCTCAACTACCCCGAGGATAGTGCAGGTAGCATTATGACTCTTGAATACGTTAGCCTTGCACCTACAATGACTATCGGTGATGCTCTTAAAAAGATTAAATCAAGAGGCGTACATTCTGAAACGGTCAACGTTTGTTACGTTATTGAAAAGCATAAGCTTCTCGGTACTGTTACTGCGATGGACCTTCTTATTTGCGATGATGACGATCTTCTTTCAGACGTTATGGAGGAAAATCCCATTTCAGTAAAAACCTTAAGTGATAAGGAAGAGGTTGCTCAGTTATTTAATAAATATGACGTTGTTTCCCTTCCTGTTGTTGATAATGAAAACTGTATGGTAGGTATCGTTACCTTCGACGACGCTATCGACGTTATTCAGGAAGAGGCAGAAGAAGACTTCCAGAAGATGGCTGCTATTGCGCCTACAGACAAGCCATATCTTAAAACATCGGTTGCAGAGCTTTGGAAAAACAGAATTCCCTGGCTTATTCTTCTTATGATTTCTGCAACCTTTACAGGTATGATTATTTCATCTTTTGAAGATGCGCTTTCCCGACTTGTTGTGCTTACTGCATATATTCCTATGCTTATGGGTACGGGTGGTAACTCAGGCAGCCAGGCGTCTGTTACTGTTATACGTGGTCTTTCTCTCGGTGAGGTTGAAGCGAGAGATGTTTTCAAGGTACTTTGGAAGGAAGTGCGCGTATCTGTTTTGTGCGGTGTTTCACTCGCGGTTGCCTGCTTTATTAAGATTATCTTAATAGACGGCATGCTCCTTAAAACTGACGGCGTAAATGAAATGATAGCCCTTGTTGTGGCTCTTACTCTTTGTGCAACAGTTATTTGTGCAAAGGTTATTGGTGCATTATTGCCAATAGGCGCAAAAATACTGAAGTTGGACCCTGCGGTAATGGCAAGTCCGTTTATTACAACGATTGTTGACGGGGTATCTCTTCTTGTTTACTTTGGTATTGCAAAATCATTTATAGACATTATTTAAAATTCGGAGGCCCTATAAATGCAAATGAAATTCAAAAATGGTAAAATCAGAATAATGCAGGTCAGCGACCCTCAGGATTTGCAATTTATAAGACCAACTATGGTTCGTATGCTTAACACAGCATATGACAAATACAATCCCGACCTTATTCTTCTTACCGGTGATAATATTTTAGGTAACCACCTTTGCGATGCGCGAATCGGAACTCGCCTTGCTATTAAAGATAAAGCAGGAGAATATGAAGCTATGCGTGTTGCTATAGATAAACTTGTTTCTCATATTGAAAGCAGAAAAATTCCGTTTGCTATGATTTATGGTAACCATGATGACCGCAATAGCTTTACGAAAGAGGAACAGGCGGACATTTATCGCAAATACAGTTGCAATATAGGTCTTGATGATAAGGAAAGCCCTGATGTTGCAACATACAATATTCCTATATATTCAGAGGATGGAGAAACTGTTAAGTTCAATATCTGGATGATGGATTCTGCTTGGCATGATAAAGAGCAGGACAAGTGTTTTGAAATAGTAAAGCCTGAGGCAGTTCAGTGGTATAAGAAAAAGTCCGCTCAGCTTAAAGAGGCAAATGGCGGTGAGCCCGTACCATCCCTTATGTTCCAGCATATTCCGATGATTGAACAATTGGAATTTGTTGAGGAGTGTGATAAGAGCTATAAGAACGCTGTGAAAGGTCCTGAAGGTAAGTTCTTTAAGCTTAAAGATAATATTGAAGGTGTTATGGGTGAATATCCTTGCACGGTAGCTGAAAAAACAGGTCAGCTTGAAGCTATAAAAGAGTGCGGTGATGTTAAAGCTGTTGTTTTTGGACATGACCACCAGAATTGCTTTATAGGAAATATAGATGGAATTGATTTTATTCAGACATCCTGTGCTTCATTCCGTTGCTACGGAACAAGAAACAGGGGCGTTCGCATATTCGATATAAATGAAGATGGCACTTTTGAAACAACCTTCTATACCTACGAGCAGATACTCGGCAAGTCCCTGTGGAATGAGCTTTGCTATATATGGGATGCTGATGGAATGTGGAAGGCAAAAACCGCCCTTATTGCAGGCGGTGTTGCAGCAGTTGGTGCGCTCATTTGTATAGGTATTGCCTTTAACAAATGATATTAAAATAAATTAAAAGAGGAGACACTATTATGAACGGTGTTAACGTTATCTCCCATAGAGGCGCCAATCAGGTGGCGCCGCAGAATACAATTGCAGCATTTGAAAAATCAATTGAAATAGGTTGCGATGGTTTTGAAACAGATATCCATCTTACTAAAGATGGTATACCTGTTGTGTGTCATAACTTTACAATTGACGAAACCTCAACAGGTAAAGGCGCTATTAAGGATATGACCCTTGAAGAGCTTCGTCAATATGATTTTGGAAAATATAAAGGCGCAGAGTTTGAGGGTACTCCTATTCCTACTCTTGATGATTTCCTTGAGGTCAGCAAGAGGATGGGCGACAAAATGAAGGTTCTTAATATAGAGCTTAAGAGTGAAAAATTTGGTGAAGCGGGAACAGAAATTGTAGAAAAAACAATTGATGCTGTTAAGAATCACGGAATGTTTGATAAGCTTCTTATATCAAGCTTTGATCCTGCTATCCTTGTTGTTTGCAAAAAGGTTGATAAAAACTGTAAGACAGGTATCCTTTATAGCCCTGATAATTTAGTATCATTAAAAATAGCACCAAGACCTGTAAGCTTTTGTAAAGAAATAGGCGCAGATGCTCTTCACCCATTTTTCATGTATGTAACCCGCCTTTATGTAGAGCGTGCTCATAGAGCCGGTATTCAGGTCAATCCTTGGACTGTTAATAAAGAGTCGACTGCTAAGCACCTTATTAAATTAGGTGTTGATGGACTTATAACAGATAATCCGGGGCTTATGAATGATATTCTTTCTAAATAAATTCAAAAAAATAAAACCTCTGTGGATTTCCACAGAGGTTTTGCTTTAAGCTTTTAACCTATTAAATCGCTGAAGCCATTGCCACCCATAAAGATGTAGAGTATATTGCTGAGAATATAAATGAGGTCTGAAAGAAGATAACTGAAATCAAGGTAAGCAGTGTTTTCTTTTTCACCGGTATTTTCTGCTTCGCCATTTTCATAGGCTTCAATTTCATCGCAAATATCGTAGAAACGTCTTTCAGCTGCATGTGTTTCAAGTGTGCTTATAACAGTGTTATCAAGCATAGTAGTAACCTGATCAATAGCAGCATAAAGTTCTTCTGAATACTTTTCAGGAAGAGTGTTAGAATCTACCGGATATTTTTCCTGCATATTCTTAACATCTTTCATAAGCCCCTTAACCTGACGAGAGTTGTTGAACTGAGGGAAAACATCAGGATAAGAATGAACGCTTGTAAAGTTGCTATCCATAAGAATTGAAGAAGCAAGCTTCATAAATACGTCGTTGGATGCTGAGCTCTCATGTGGTTGGTTGTAGAAATAGAATGTTGATTCAGGTAAAAGACCTGTGCATGGGTCAATGAGTCTTCTTGGGTCAGAATGGTCATGTGAAGGGTCTGTACAGTTGTTAAGCTCTGCAGGTGTAACATAGTCCTTAGGAAGCTTAATATTGTTATTTACACCATAAGCACCCATTGATGTTGAGTCAAGCTGAATAATACCGTCAGCAGGTAATTTGTTCCAGGAATCAACGAGGTGGAAGAGAGGAACGTTGTAGTCAACAATATCAAATACCTGTACACCGTCTTCAACAGCCTGAAGAATATTTGCATCAGAATCAAGCTGAGCCTGGTAGAACCAGTCTGTCTGTTCTACGATATTCTTTGTTGCATCATCTGAAAGATAAATAGCTTTTGCGCCCGGATAGTTCTCTGTAGGGCAAAGACCCCAAAGGCAAGTTGAAAAACGTGCATAGTCAGAAATAAATGTATCAAAAACAATGTCAAGGAGATTGTGTACGTCTGCATTTGGTAAGATACGTAAAACAACGTTTATAGCATAGCTGAGAACATTATCTTCGCCGAGAAGAGCAGGAATCATATCGCGATAGATTTCGTAGTCTTCGTCAATAAGGCCGAATTCAAGGATTTCACCAACAAGAGTAGAACCGTTAAGTGCAGGAACTGCAAATACTATCTTGTTAATATCTTCAGATAATGATCTGCCTTCATCTGCATACATTTCCATAACAGCGTTGAAAACGGAACCGCCCTGGCTGATTGGAACGATGTTTACTTTATCGTAACCTGAATCTTCTTTTACAAACTGAATATAATCGCAAAGTCTTTCTGCAACGCTTATAATGTTGTCAAGAGAAGCGTATGAGAAAACATAAAGCTTATCTCCACCTGCATGGTTGATATAGTACTCCATAGGGAAGTGGTCAAGAATGGTTTCCTGATCATGGTCTGAAAGAATATCAAATGAACCCATATATGATGTAGCGCGGATATCATTGATGAACTGACCATTTTCGTCGAGCTTCTGCTTGCCCATTAATGTTTCGCAGAGAATATCTGCAACAGCATGTGCAGCCATCTGCTCTTTATCCTCCTGGTTGATAACCAGATTAACAATCGGCATAAGAGCTTCTTCAATGGCAACGCCAACAATTTCATTTGTTGTATCCATAAAGAATGGCATTTTATAAGGCTGGCCGTTTGCATCAAGAGCAACCTTACCGTCTTCATAGTACTTTGTTTCACTCTGGAAAAGACCGGGAACAATGATTGTTGGAATAACATCATCATCAACCGGAACATACGGTGTTTCGCCACCAATAAGTACAGCGTTTGTACTGGTTGCAAAACTACTTGCCAGCATCATAACAACAAGTAATAATGCAATGAGTTTTCTAGATTTTTTCATAAGATACAATCCTTTCACATTTTGGTGTAATTAGACAAATATAAGTATATCACACATTGTAGTATTTTGTAAATATTTTGTTAACGGCGAAAATAACAAAAAGTGGGTTAAATATATGTATAATATTACATATATAAAGACAATTGATTGACAAAAAAATATGGAATGATAAAATGTTTTAAAAAGTATTTCAAGGAGAGATAGTTTTGGTTTTATCTCAGACAATAGGTTGTGTGCAAAAATTCGGGGATTTAAAAGCTATAGAAATGTTGGCGAACGCCGGCTATGATGCTATTGATTATAATCTTGCGAATATAGTGGGGAAAAAAGAATTTCAGAATTCTGAAGAGTATAGAAAATATACTGCTCGACTACTGGAAAAAGCAAAAGAAAATGGCGTATATTTCAATCAGGGCCACGCCGTTACATATGTAGCGTGCCACAATGGTGAAGACGAAAGCAAGCTTCTTTGTGAAGCCAATAAAAAAGCTATAGAAATATCATCACTTCTCGGCATAAAAATGCTTGTGGTTCATCCCTTGAGCTCAGGTAACTATATTGGCGAGGAGCAGAAAACCTTTGAAATGAATGGGGAGTATTTCAAGGCGCTGTTGCCGTATGCTGAGGAGTACGGAGTGAAATTGGCAGTTGAAAATATGTGGTGCGGTAATAAGCGAAAGGGCATAAGAACAGGCAGCGTGTGCAGTAACCCCTATGAGCACGCCTATTATGTCGATTATTTTAACAACGATATGCTTGTTGCTTGCCTTGATGTTGGCCACAGTAGCCTTGCAGGGCGTGAGGCTCAGGACTGCATAAGGGTTCTGGGCAAAAGGCTTCAGGCTCTGCACATTCACGATAATGACTACCTTGACGATATGCACACCCTTCCGGGAATGAGCGAAATGAATTGGCAGGAGATTATGAAAGCCCTTGCTGATATAAGCTACAAGGGCGATTTCACCTTCGAAACAGATCACTTTTTTGATTCCCTCGAAACTGTTGAGGAATGTGAGTGTGGCCTTAAGTTAGCAGAGCTTATAGGCAGAAGGCTTATAAACGAATTTCATAAATAAAAATAACCGCTTTCCTGTACGGAAGGCGGTTAAATTATTAAATGCACCAACAATGTATTATTCAAGCATATTGCTCTCTTTGAGCATCTGCAAGAATTCCTTAATATCGCTTTCAGCAGTTGCCTCGTCAATTGCAAATTCCTCGGTAACAGCCTTAACAAGCTGTGGGAGTGTGCAGTCGCCCTGGAGCTTCTCCCAAAGGAGCCCGCTGACAGGGTTGAGAATTACAATGCTTGATGAATCAAGCTCGGGAGCAACGGGGATTGCCAAAAACTCACCTGCAATTTCTCTTGAAACGTAGCCGGATTTGATTTTGAAGGTTTCCATGGTAAAAATCACCTTTCAATTGGATATTGCTCATTAATATTAGCACAATTATTTAAAAATTTCAACACCGATTAAACGCGAAAAAACGCACAGTTTTTTTGTTTTATTTTCCTTTGTATAATTGACAAAAAGGAAAAATTATGTTAAAATTCATTAGATTATGGAATAGTGGGTGAATAGCCGAATGTTGAGGAATTATTCTATATGCAAAAAGGTTATAAAAATTGATGTTCCCTTCTTTCCGGCAGATTCTGAAAATTGGCAAAAATTCCTTGTGGAGTCTGCAAAATCACATATAACAGTAGAGTGTAAGGTTACCGAAAGCTTGCCTGAAATTAACGGCGAGTGGGTAAAAAAAGGCGATTGCAGTTATTTTACCGACGGTGATGTTTTCTATAAGCGCATAAATATGGGCACTGCAGATGGCGCTGTTTTAAAAACAATGCTGAAAGACCCTTCACAAAAGGAAGTAACCTTTGTTGAGGGTAGCTTTAAAACCCTTATGGATGAGCGCTATATGTGGAGCACAATCGGTCTTGCAGAGTCGCTTTTGCACTTTGACGCACTACTGTTGCACGCCTCATTCATAGAGGTGGACGGTGAGGCAATATTGTTCACCGCGCCTTGTCAGACAGGTAAAAGCACTCAGGCAGAGCTTTGGCGTCAGTATTGCGGAGCAAATGTGATAAATGGCGATAAAGCAGGCATTTTGTATGATGGTGGTAAGGCTTACGCTTGCGGAGTTCCGTTTTGTGGCACAAGCGGAATTTGCAAAAACAAAATTCTGCCCTTGAAAGCAATAGTTGAGCTTGGTCAAAGCCCTGAAAACACTATTAAAAAGCTGACCGCGGTTGATGGCTTGCAGGCTGTAATGAGCAACACCTATATAGATTTGCAAAGCCCTCGTGTGCCTATGCTGTGCGTTGATTTAATAAGCAAAATTCTCGGGAATGTCAGCGTTTATCATTTAGATTGCACACCTGATGAGCGTGCAGTACAAACTTTAAAATCCGTCTTAAATAATGAATAACATGGAAAACACGTACAACTTATTTATAAACAAGTTATTTATGAAAGCCGATTTAGGTAAGATACCTATTGCAGGCACCTTTGAGCTGACCCCCAGGTGCACGTTGGATTGTAAAATGTGCTATATACACAATGGGGTTTGCAATAAAGAGGCTTTAAGCAAGGAGAAGCCGTCTGAGTGGTGGCTGAGCCTTGCAGAGGAGTGTAAAAAGAGAGGCACATTAAATCTGCTTTTAACAGGTGGTGAGCCACTTGTCAGGAGTGATTTTAAAGAGCTTTACCTCAAGCTTCGCGAAATGGGCTTTCTTATAAATATAAATACCAACGCCACATTGATTGACGATGAGTATATACAGTTTTTTAAAACCTACCCACCGCAGAAGGTTAATGTAACCCTATACGGTTGCTCCCCTGAAACATATGCAGACCTTTGCGGAGATGGGAGTGCCTATGAAAAGGTTAAATACGCTATTGAGGGCTTAAAAAATAATGGTGTGAATGTTCGCATTAATTACACCATAACGCCCCTTAATAAAGATGATCTGAGTGAGGCTCAGGCTTTTGCAAACACCATAGGGGTAGAAATGAAAGCAGTAAGCTATGTTTTTGCTCCGGTGCGAGCAACAGGTGAAGCCTTCAGGCTGAGTGCCGGTGAGGCTGCAAGCTTTGATTTAAAAAGCAAGCTTCAAAAGCTTGGTGCCGAAGGCTTTGCAGAATTAATCAAAGCTTCAAAAAACAGCGACTCAGGCAGGAAAGGTGAGTTCCTTACCGATGAATGTGAGGGCATAAGCTGTCGGGCAGGCTTAAGCTCCTTCTGGGTTACTTATGATGGTAAAATGACCCCTTGCGGAATGATGCCCCAGCCCGCAGTAGAAATTAAAGATTTTGACGATGCCTGGGCAAAAATTAACCATGCACGTGAAAATATAAAAATGCCAAAAGAATGCAAAAATTGTGAGTACCGCAAGCATTGCGATATTTGCGCCGCAGTTTCATTTGCAGAAACAGGCAGGTTCGACGGCTTGCCAACCTACGTTTGCGAAAAAGCAAAAGCCTACGCAAAGCTTGTAGAGCAAGTTCTTTAAGTGCAAAATGCAAAGTGCAAAACGCAAAATGCAAAATGCAAAATACAAAGTGCAAAACGCAAAATGCAAAGTGTGGGATAGTGGCAGAAATAAATAGACTATAAAATAGTAAATATAAATAATCGGGAAAAAGTATAGTATTTATGGAAAAAAGTATAGAATCCAAAAGTTTTGATTTTTCTGTAAGAATTGTTATTTTATATCGATTTTTGGCAGAAGAGAAAAAAGAATTTGTTTTATCAAAGCAGGTATTACGATGTGGCACAAGCATCGGAGCTAATGTTTCCGAAGGTGAAAAAGGACAATCAAAAGCAGATTTTTATTCAAAAATGAGCATAGCTCTGAAAGAAGCCAACGAAACACATTATTGGTTGCGATTGTTAAAAGCCACAGATTACATAAATGAAACGCAGTTTTTAAGCTTAGAAAAAGATGTTAGAGAAATAATTGCATTACTTACATCTATATGCAAAACGACGCAGAATTCTTTAAAGATAAAATAATAAGAAATCACTTTGCATTTTGCACTTTGCACTTTGCGTTGAAAATTAAAGGCTTCGGCTTTTTTATATAGATAAATTTATTAATAATTCATTTTGCATTTTGTAATTTTCATTTCGCATTTTGCAGTAAAAAGCAATTTGCGTTTTGCACTTTGCACTTTGCACTTATCAATTGGAGGTTGATGAAAAATGAAAGAATTCATAAAAACCTTGAAAGGAAAAAAGGTATTGTCATTCGTACTTGCGGCAATCATGCTGGTAACTACCTTCAGCGTAGCTGTGCCTGTGCTGAAGCTGGATACAAATGCGGCGGAGTCCATTGGCGGCATCACACAGGAACGTGTTGTTGACGCTACCACATATGAGGTTTATTCTAACAACTTTCTGAATGGTGCAGGTCAAGCAACGGATATTGTTATTCCGGGTTTAAAAGCTGCATACACAGATGGCTCAACATCCCCTATTGACTACAATGACTTTGTTGTGCAGGGCCTTTCTTATTATCCAAAACAAGACTGGTTTATGGTTACCGTATATCATAATGATGGTGCGTTACCAAGTATGATTTTTGCTCTTGATGCAAAATCAGGTAAATTTGTAAAGGCTTTTGCGGTTTATAATAGCAATGGTACACCAAACTACGACCATGGTGGCGGACTTGCGTTCTCTGAATACAACTTTTACTATTCAGGTGACGACACCGATTATGACGATGACCTTGCTGATGCTAACCAGATTGCCTATGCATCCCTTGACCAATTTGATAATGCTGTTGACGTACAGGATTGCACAGGTGCTGCCGGTTCCGATGGCATTTGCGAAATAACCCTTGAGGGTGCAGTCAGTTTGCCTGAGTTGGGCGCAGCAGCAACAGCTTATGTTTGCTATGATGAAGGCATTCTTTGGGCAGGTAACTTTTATGAAGACGGTACAGGTGGTAAGGATAAGTATGGTAATCCTGTAATTACGTCACCTGCTTTGTACAACTCAATGATTTATGGTTACAAGCTTCAGGGTAATAGCTCCCAGGAAGAGTGGAATTACCTTTGTGGTAATTTTGAGCCCTCTCTGAAAGATAACAATCTTATAAACGTTACAAACTCTGGTGAATCCAATTCTGATTTTATTTGTGATGTTGCAGGGTATAAGATAGGTAAGGGTTCTTACAAATGGTCAGCGCAGCAAAATGCTGAAGAAGTAAGTATTACCGGTAGTGCATACGTTGACCCTACAAGTGTTAATCCCGATTCTGCTGTTCTTGATTTGCAAGAGACATATTACGGCACAAGAGAAGCTTTGTTCAACGAAATATTTTTTAATTTCGGTACAGCAAACCTTGAGTTAGGAAAAAAATATAAACTTAGCTTTATTTCAAATAATAGAAAATCTGCTATGTATTTAACTGCTCCCGGAGGAGCACATTGTGGTATGAATCAGCCGTCAGACCAAATAATTACCGATCTTGGGGATGGCAGATATTTATACGAAATAGAATTCACTGCAGGTCTCAAGCCGTCATACGAGGGCTTGGATTGCAGTTGGCCTGACACTCCTTCAACTGATAGCACAGCTTTTACCGGAACATATACTCTGCGTTTTGATCAGGATTTAATTCTTGCTGGAGAAGGTACAAGAAACTTTGAAATAACAGATATAAGAATTTCAGAGTATAGTACTAAATCAGGTTGTGCAGGTAAACCCTCTCACTGTATTGCAGTTCATACTGACTATGAGGATATCCAATACGCAACCGTTGATAACGGAAGAATTTATATGAGCTGTTCATGGGGTACCGGTAAAAATGATGAATGGTTTGCAAATACTGTTATTCAAGGAATCGGTAATACACCTGACTATAGTTCTCTTATAGTTGGTGATATGGACCTTTCTCAGCCCGGTGATGTAACAATTTCTTACACAGCAAATGGAGAAACTGTAACAACCACTGCGCACGAAATAAATGCGGATAACACTACTCATTTTGATATGATGCCTATGTCTGAAGGCCTTTGCTTTGTTGAAGATAACCTTTATATTTCCTTCGAGGGCGCTTCCAACAAGTATATGAATGAATATAGCACATCAAGTGGTTTAACAAACACCGGTAACTGTGACTATCCTATTGATGTTATCTGGAAGGTTGACCCATACACCCTTATGGATGAAACCCGTACCGACACAGAGGCAAGTGCATATTATGAAAAGGTAACAGCTCTTGAAGATTTAAACGATGAGGATGAATACATCATTGTTTATGAATCTAAAGAAAAGGACCCTGTAACACAAAAGAATATTCTTTATGCTTTTGATGCATATGGTAACTTTAAGGATTTCAAGCTTTCTAAGAGTACAGACTTTAAAAAGCTTGGTTATGAGGGTATGATAGGTTACCCTATATCGGAATACTCACTCGAAAACAATAAACTTTATTTTACAAACCCGGAAAGGGACGATATTTCCAATATTCGCTGGCATTTAGATGGTGTTTCTGACACAGCCGGCATCACATCAAGTGGTGTGAATATTCAGAGTGAATTGCCTTATTTTATGAGAAATAGGAATTTCTATTTTGAGAATGGCTTGGTTTGTATGGCATCAGATGCAGCTATAGCTGCTGTTGCTTATTCTCCGATTACACTTGAAGAAGCAGGCGATACCGGTAATTTTTACCTAAAAAGCGGTGATTCATCATACCTTTGGTGTAACGATTTTTCAGTTCCCGGTTATGAAGCTGCAGCTAATGACTGGTACGAAGAAAACGATAATACATTGATGTATGAAGGTATTATCGAAACCAAAGGTACATTCCACACCAATGCTACCGGTACCGATAATATTATAGGTAAAAGTATTGGTGCAAATGATTATCTTCGCCAAATCAGCATTTATAAATGCGTTGCAGATACTTACTCTTCTACAGCTAAAAACCGTGTGTATACCGATATGAGTGCTGAACTTAAATCAGATGGTACATATACCGTTACACTTGATACTTATGCAACATCTGCTTTACACTATAAATCATCCGGAGTAGAAAAACCCACCGATTACATTTTGGTTATGGACGCTTCTAATTCAATGTCCACCGGTGATGGAACGGGTATGATTAAATATTCTCACACTACTAATGATTTTGGTTCTGGTGACTTGGCTGTGTATTCAATAGCAGGTGAGAGTAAAAAAACGGCCTTTTGGGATGGCGTGTATCAAATTACCAACGAAAATGGAGCAGTTGGTATTGGTAACATTTATGTTAAAATTGGCGATGAATACGTGAACATAGGTGTGGAAACCTCTGCAAAATCAGGTAACAATCAATATGTTTGGATTTATGGTACATATCGCGGACGAGTGTATTACTGGAAACCAGAAGTAGTTGATAATCCAGAAAAATACGGAACATGGGTTGATACAAAACCTTCAGAATCGGAAACTATACTGGTTAAAGGTAACGATACAAGAGCAAGAGGTAATACGGTAATTTACTACGGCGAACATTACAGATACTCAACAAACGACTATGCAGCTCGTCTAAAGTCTGCTCAAGATTTTGCTTGTAATATTGTTGATAAAATCGCAGCAGATAATTCTGATAACAGAATTGCTCTTGTACAATATGGTGCCGATGGTTCCAGCGGTTACTATAACACAAGTGGTAACCTTTCAAGGAGCGGTTATACAGATGCTTTCTGGAGCACAGATTCCGCAGAGTCACTTAAAGCAAAAATCAATGCAATAACAACAAGTACACAAACATCTGATGCCGGAATTGAATTGCAGTATGCCAACTCAATTATTTCAAACAATATAGCAAATTATACTGCTGATGGTGATAGGAACGTTGCTATTATATTTATCTCCGACGGTGTTCCGGGTGCAGATGCAGAGAGTGCAACAACCACTGCTGCAAACGAAGTTATTGGCGAAGCCGCAACTGCAAAAAATAATGGTGCATTCATTTATACCGTGCTTGTTGGTCAAGATTCAGCAACAGATTTTGATAAGGTAGATTATATGCTGGCAACATCATCGCAATACCCCGATGCCAAAAGTTTAACGAGCCTTGGTGGTGAGTGTACCGAAAGCACCACATATTTCTATAACCTTTCAGAAGCTATTGCTAACTTTTTCGTTAATTCTACTGATTTCTTGCTGAAAAACACAAATTTGAATGACGATATTACAGTTCAAAAGCTTGAAGGCGACACAATTATTTATGAGCAGTTAAGTGATGCATTCATAATCCCTGATGAATATGATTACGATGTTGAGCTTTACAAGGGTTATTACGATTGCTTGGGTAGATTCCAGTTTGAAACTACTGTCAATCCCAACCCGGGCGTAACAGTAACACCGCAAATTGTTACTTTGGATAATGGCAGGCCGGCAATTAAAATTGTTGGATTTAACTATTCGGATCAATATATAGCTAATGGCCATGATGGTAATATACTGAGAGTTACTATAAATGGTCTTGAAGCTAACCACGAGGCTGACATAACAAACACCTCTATCAACGATACCGCAACAACTGCTATCTATCAGAGTTCAAACATAGCTGAACCCTTTAAATATTTCCCAACGGAATATTTCACAATCCCTGAATACAACTATGTTTTCGACTACGATATGCCTATGTATGATACAGATATCAACGGTACTCTTAAATCTGTTGATGGTACTCCAACAAAGCAGACAACTACTAAAGTGTCTCGTGAAAACAGTAATATTGCACTTAACTTTGTTGACGACTGTCAGAATATGACTTATGAGCTGAAATCCGGTGTATACAACAAATACAACAATGCTTCATATTGCCTTATTCAGCGTGATGACGGAACATACGACTGGTTTAAAATCAATATTGTTCCCGCTTCCAATGTTCTTCTCGAAGAGCAAAGATTTATTCTTGTTTCAAAAGACGGCGCTGCAGATTGGTCGGTAGCCGGCACGGCTCTTGGAAACACTTATCAGTCACTTTCAGGTAAGAATGACCGCTATGGCTATGATGATGTTTATGCAGATAACGGTGCAGGCTATTCTAACGGCACTGCATATAAGGCGACTGTTAATTCAACCACAAAGCGTAGCGAAACAATGAAATTCAGCTATACAGGCACAGGCTTTGACCTTATGGCTGCTTGTGGTCCAAATACCGGTATTCAAATGGTGAATATTAAGGATTCATCAGGAAAAATCGAAAAGCTCTTAATAGTTGACACCTATTATAATGGTGATTATATCGATGCAAACTATGGTACATTGAACCAGGTTCCTGTGGTAAGCTATACTAATACAGGCGGATATGGCACCTATAATGTTGAGGTTACAGCTGCATATTTGTCAACTGCTCAGGGTGTAACAGGTGCACGTTCTGTAAGCACAAATTCACTTCTTGGTGGTGTGCTTAATGCATTTTCAAGCAAGGCAGAAGGCTATTCAGTTGAGAGTCTTTTAGATGATATGGATATTGATATACCTGCAGATGAGGTTGAGCTTGTGTGGTTTGACGATAACTCTGTGCTCAACGGTGGCACAGGTCCTGTTTCCACAGCTTCAAAGGCACGTTCAACATCAACAGCATCTACAAATGTAAGTCTTGATTGTTATGTTGATGGTATCCGTGTTTATAATCCTCTTGGCTCAGACTACTCCCACTATATTGACTCTGAAAAGGGTGCTCAGTATTACAATATTATTGATGAGTTAGCAACTGCTGATGAAAATGGTGTAATTAAAGCTCCTGATGGCCAGACATCCTTGTTTGCATATGTAACCGGTACACTTGAATCCGACGAGAATGGCAATACACCTACTCTCTCATTTGCAAACTATCAGTCTGTTGGTCCTCAGCATGAGCTTTACTTAGAAGAGGCAACAGGCGCTGATGGATCTCATGCAGTTTCCTTCAATGTAACTGTTCCGGATTCTTCTTCAAGAGTTATGATAAGCCTTCGTGCAGTTGATGGCGCAACTACTGCAAAGGTTGCTTCCGGTGATAAATCTATAGAATTTACGGTAAATACTGCAACAGAACAGTATTTCGACATAACACCTTACCTGGATATTGATACAACTACAGGCAAAGCTAATGTTATTATCACAAATATAGGTACAGGTCTTCTCAGTGTTAATAACCTTAAGCTTGTTGGTGGAGCAGTTGCAGCAATCTCTGATGAGGACTTACCTGTTATGGCAATGTCACTTGCTGCAGAACCAATAACAGTTGACCCTAATGCTTATGATTATGACGCTCCGGTTGTTGAAGAGGATGTTCAGGAGCCTGAAGCAGATACACCTGCTGAAGACGATACACCTGAAGCAGATGAGCCTGTTGCAGATGTTCCTATGGATTTAACATCTATAATCAAGATGCTTCTCAAGTTCATTGAAACAATTATTTTAAAGTTTTTCTAAGGAGATATTGGTAATATGAAAAATTATGTAAAACCCACATTCATACTTGCTGCAGCAGCTGCCGGTAGCCCCAGCACCTGCCTTGTGCAGGTAGATTTGGACCTTATTGCCGATATTCTCGGTGAAGGCTATGACAAAGATGCAATCTTCGGTATGAATGAAGCATGTGAAACAAAGGTTCCGGTTGATTACTACTGCAAATTCACTTCTGTTGAATTAGGTAGTGAACAAGGCTTCCTTTCATAAAATTTAAAACCTATAAAAAAACCGCCCTCATTTGAGGGCGGTTTTGCTTTGCCATGCAAAAGACCATATTGCAGCTTCACGTAAATTATGGTTATGCGATAGCCTATCATCCCTGTGCACCGCAGGCGGATAGGGAGGGGGACCGCGCGTAGCGTGGTGGTGGGTAGTTCTCTTTCTCCTTTCCTTCAGTTGAATAGAACAACATTACCATTCCTGATTTTTGTGCTTCTGCAGCTACTCATTTTTTTATGCTTTTTCCATATAAAAACAGCCATTTTTTGTTGGATTTTACTTGCGTTCAGGCGTGTGTTGTGGTAAAATTAGAATGTATGATTGGATAATAATGTCGTATTATGTCATTTGGGAGAGATTTTATGCGAATAATGCGAATTTCGGTAATGCTTTTGTTTATTATTACCACAATATTCTTTTCAATTTTCTTTGTTTTTCAAAAGAAAAATCAGGATAATACAATACCTGTAATCACAATAGAAAACGATTTTATGGAAGTAAAATGTAATGTAACAAATGACGAGCTTCTTAAAGGTGTTAAAGCTACAGATGAAAAGGATGGAGACTTAACAGGAGAGGTTATTGTTGAGTCTATTTCAAGATTTATTCAACCGGGCGTTTGCGAGGTTAAATATGCGGTTTGCGACAGCAACAATCATGTTGCTCATGCAACGAGAAAAATTCGCTATGTGGATTATGAGGCTCCAAAATTCAAATTAAAGGATAACTTGTGCTTCTCCATTTATGAAAATATAAATATTGCGTCATGTATCGGCGCTGTTGACAGTATTGAAGGTGATATTTCCGGAAATGTTGTTATAACAAGTCCTGATTTCACTTCATCTGTAACAGGAGTTTTTACCTTGGAGCTTTCTGTTACTAACAAAAAGGGCGATACATCAACCCTTTCTCTTCCGTTGATTATGGAAGAAAGAAATCTTTCTGCTCCAAAAATCAAGCTTAAAGAATATCTGATATATGTTGATAAAAATAAAAAGGTTGATTTTGAAGATTATATCGTCGAAGCAATCGACAGAGACGACAGAGATTTAACCGACCAGGTTGAGATAGATAATAATGTGAATTTTAAAAAAAGCGGTATTTATACTGTTCATTATTTCGTTACCGACAGAAACGGTGCAAAAGGTCATTCTGTTCTCAATGTTGTGGTAGAGTGATTAGCGTATTTAAACCTCATATGGTTTTATTGAATTCAGGGAGAATAATTTTCTATGAATAGAGGCAAAATTTCGATTGATTATTATAGCATCCTGAGAGACTTAATAAGAAATTTCTGGGTAGTTTTATTAAGCCTTCTTATAGGTGCTATGGGTATATATATTGCAGAGGGTAGCGTTTACAAGCCGGAGTATACCGCAACTGCAACTGTTGTTGTTAACGCAAAAGGCTCTTCCTCAAATGCATTGTCTATGTATGGCATTTCTTCTGAAATGGCGGAAGTTTTTTCAAAGGTTTTCTCAGAGCCCACTATGAAAAAAGCTGCTGCCGAGCATCTTGGTCTCGAAAAATTTGATGGTAGTGTTAAAGCAGCTGTTTTAACAGATACAAACTTTATTAATATAAGCGTTGTTTCTGATGGACCTCGTAAATCCTACGAGCTTCTTAACGCTATTTTACAGGTTTATCCCACCATTTCCGAAGAGGTTTTTGAAAATTCGGTGATTACTATTTTAAAGCATCCGTCAATGCCCTCTTCTCCGTCAAGTCAAGGCTTGCAGGGCGGTAAACTAAAAATATTATTATTGCTTGCCGTTATCAGTATGGGCGCAATTGTTGCTCTTTCTGTTTTCAGAGATACAGTTAAAAACGAAAGAGAGTTTAAGGATAAGATAAACGCAAAGCTTTTGGGTTGCATTCCTTTTGAACTTAAAAATAAAACAATAAAAGAATTCCTTTCAAAAAAGAAAAAGGGTCTGCTTATTGATGGAAATGCTTTTATAAGCACAAGGTTTATTGAATCTTTTAACAGAGTTGTGGCAAAGATTGAACACCTTAAATCGCGTGATGGCTCAAAGGTTTTTGCTGTTACAAGCTTTGCTGAAAACGAAGGTAAATCAACCGTTTCCGCTAACCTTGCTCTTTCTCTTGCTAGCAAGGGCAACAGAGTTCTTTTAATGGATATGGACGGTAAAAAACCTGCTATGTATAAGCTTTTTGGCTGCACATATGTAGAAAATGCCGAATTAGGCTCGCTTTTTAACGGCGAAATTTCAAGCAGAGATTATAAATTAAGACGATACAAAAAAACCAAGCTTTATTTAGCTATTAACACCCGCGCTTACGCTAACAGCTACAAATGGATTGAAAGCGGTACCGTTAAAAGAACAATTAAGGCTCTTAAGGGTATGGTTGATTATATCATAATCGACACAGCGCCTATTTCTGTTGACTCCTCTGTAAACGAAATTATTAAGATGGCAGATAAATCTATTCTTGTCGTTAAAACAGATGTTGTTGAAAGCAGCACAGTAAACGACGCTATTTTAACCATTACAGAGGTTGGCGATAATTTAGCCGGCTGTATTCTCAACGAAACTCACCCGGATGTGTTTATGGCATCCTTTACGGGTGCCGGTGATGAAGGTAAGTATTCTCGTGGTAAATATTATTAATAAATGTTAATTCTAATCCAAATAAAAGGAAGATTACAAGAATGAGTATGAACGAAAAAGGATTACAATTTAATAATGATAATAATGTATCCTTTTACTTCAGTGACTTTTGTCGCGGTTTAAAAAAGTTTTGGTGGGTTATTGCAATTGTTTGCGTTGTCTGTTGCGTTTTCAATGTTTTTATGTGCCACAGAAGCTATACGCCAATGTATAAGGCTGAGGCTACTTTTACAGTAAGCACACAGGGCAGAACCTCCTCAATAAACGGAATTTCTGCATATAATTTTTATTATGACGCTTCAGCAGCATCCTATCTCTCATCAACATTTCCGTACATTTTAACCAGTAACTTATTGCAGGATGCGGTGGCAGCTGATCTGAATTTACCTGCCATTCCCGTCAGCTTAAGTGCATCGTCTGTTCCGGGTTCTACTATGTTTACTTTAAGTTCTATAGGCTATGACCCACAGTTAACTTATGATGCACTTATCAGCACAATGGAGAATTATCCGGATGTTGCAAGATATGTTGTAGGTAATATTAAATTTAATGTTATTACAAGCCCTGTTTTGCCAACAAATCCGTATAACAAGCCCACCTATTTTGATGAGGTATTTAAAGGTGTTGTTTACGGTTTGGCTATAGGGTTGGTTCTTTTGCTTTGCTACACTGCTTTAAGAACTACAATCCGAACTAAAAAGGATATCAGAGCTAATCTTAATATTAAATGCTTGGGCGTTGTTCCATATATTATTCTTAAGAAAAACGCAAGAAACGAGAAGGAACCTTTACTTATTAACGCCAAATTAACCGATGGCAGATTCTCTGACAGTATAAGGTCAACCAGAAGTGTTGTTAAAAAGGTTTTGAAAGACGATAAAAAGATTATTGCTGTTACAAGCACTATTGCATCGGAAGGCAAAACTACTGTTTGCACAAACTTATCAATATCATTTGCATCAATAGGGAAAAAAGTTCTTCTTGTAGAGTGTGATTTGAAAAATCCAAGTGTATTGAAAACATTGGGTGTTAAAGAGAACGAGTTGCAGTATTTAACTGTTACAGATAAATACAAAATCGCATATCTGGAGAAGCATAAAATTTATGTTATGACGCTTGTTGCTGATGACAACGTAAACGAAGTTGTTAACAGCGGCAATTTGGCTGATATTTTCTCCTGCGTTAAGGAAGATTTTGATTTGATTTTCGTTGATACACCGCCTTGCGGCATTGTTTCAGATGCTATGTTTATAGCTCAGGCTTCAGATGGTGTTATATATATTATTATGCAGGATACTGTGCGAATTTCTAAAATCAAGGCCGGTCTGGACTCATTGATGTCAACCGATTCCGAAATTTTAGGTTGTATTTTAAATGGTGCTCAAACAAGTGTTATGGGCTATGGCTATTATAAGGCTTACAATAAATATGGCTATTATAAGGGTTATGGCAAGTATGGTAAGTACGGCAAATATGGTAAATACAGCAAATATGGTTATTCCGGTGGCTATGGCTATGGTTTCCATTTTGATGACGAAGATGACGAATTAGTAAATCGAAGGGCAGAGGCTGATGAGTAAATCCGAAAAATTCACCACTCTTATGGCGAATATGATAAATGAGTGGAAATGGATAATGAGATATGCAAAAAAATATAGATTAATGTGCTTTGTCTATATTTTATTAGGCTTTATTGCAACTGTTATGTCTTTGTGTGTCTCTGTTGCATCAAAATATCTTATTGATTCAGTTATTTCACACATAAAAGAAGATTTGATTACTTCTGCTGCGATTGTGATTGCGCTTACGGTTTTTCAGTTTGCTTTCAGCTCGGTGTCTTCCTGGATAACTGCAAAGGTGAATTCCAAAGTCGATAATGAAATAAGGGAAGATATTTATTCCCATATTGTTACTGCAGATTGGCAGGATATCGGAAAATACCACTCCGGCGATTTAATTAACAGGCTTGAAAGAGATGTTTCAACTGTTTCTTCCGGTGTTATAGGGTTTATACCAAACGCTATAACTCGATTTGTTCAGTTTTTTGGTTCATTAGCCATAGTGCTTTACTACGATAAAACTATGGCGGTATTGGCACTTCTTAGCGCGCCGTTCTTCTTCTTATCCTCAAGAATGCTTGTTAAAACCATAAGAAAATACAGCAAAGAAACAAGAAAAATTAACGGCGATGTTTTATCATACTCAGAAGAGTCTGTTCAAAATATTCAAATAATTAAGGCATTTGATCTTACAAAGGACTACATAAATAATTTTTCAAACTTACTGAACACTTACAGAAAAACCAGACTTGAATATGAAAAGTTCAATATAATAATGACCTTGTGCTTTTCTGTTATCGGTATGCTTGTTTCATATTTTTGCTATGGTTGGGGTGTTTACAGATTATGGCAGGGCGCCATTACATATGGCACAATGACTCTGTTTTTGCAAGTTTCAGGTACGCTTTCATCTTCTTTTAATTCTTTGGCTTCATTAGCGCCAAGCGCCATTTCTGTGGCAACTTCTGCCGGCAGAATTATGGAAATAACAAGTTTTAAAACAGAAAAAGATATCCAAAGAGACAAAGCGATTGAAATGCTTTATAAAGCCAAAAACACAGGATTAACTGTTGAATTCAAAAATGTTTCTTTTAAATATCAGGATGGAGAATTACCGGTTCTTAAAAATATAGATTTAAAAATACTACCGGGCGAAACTATTGCGCTTATTGGTGCATCCGGTGAAGGAAAAACCACACTGTTTAAGCTTGTTTTAGGCTTGGTTGAGCCTACAGAAGGTGAAATAATTTTTACATCTCCATCAGGTGAGGCCATAAACGCTTCTGACAGTACAAGACGTTTTTGCTCGTATGTTCCGCAGGATATAGGCGTTTTTTCAGGTACATTTGAGGATAATTTACGAATAGTAAAAAATGATGCAACAGAAGAAGAATTACAAGATGTTTTACATCAGGCAGAACTTTCTTCTTTGATAAATTCTCTTCCGGAAGGAATCCAAACAGAGCTTAACGAGCACGGAGCAAACTTTTCGCAAGGGCAGCTTCAACGTTTGGCAATTGCAAGGTCGCTTCTCAGAAAATCCCTTGTTTTGCTTATGGACGAAGCAACCTCTGCACTTGATTCACAGACAGAATCAAATGTTCTTGAAAATATTATGGTTTCTGAACCCAATCAAGTCAGAATTATTACAACTCATAGGGAATCTATGCTTAAATACTGCAAAGCAGTTTATAAAATTACAGAAGATGGTACATTAGAAAAACAATAGGATTAGAGCGGGTGCGTTATGGAAACAAAGGTTAAAAATAATTCTAAACTCGGTTACGAGAGTGTTTACAACAGAATATTTAAAAGATGCCTTGATTTCACAATCGCTCTCGTTGCAATTATTGTGTTATTACCTTTAATTTTGATTTTTTCTCTGGCTGTTCTGATTGATGATGGCTTCCCGATTTTCTATACACCTATGAGAGGCGGTTATAAGGGAAAACCCTTTAAAATCATAAAATATCGCACTATGGTCAGGGATGCTGATAAAATTGGCGGTGGCACAACAGCTCTGAATGACCCGCGAATTACAAAGGTTGGTTCGATTTTACGTAAGGTTAAAGCAGATGAAATAGTGCAGATATTTAATGTTCTGACCGGAACAATGAGTTTTGTCGGCCCTCGCCCCGAGTTGCTTCAATACACGGAGCAATATACAGAGGAGGAAAGTGTAATTCTTAAGGTAAGACCGGGAATTACCGATTATAGCTCATTAGAGTTTATAAACCTTGATGAAATAGTGGGCGGTGAAAATGCCGACGAAATGTATGAAAAACATGTTTTAAAAAGAAAAAACCAGCTCAGGATTAAATATGCAGAGGAAGTTTCACTTAAGACGGATTTTATTATATTGTTTAAAACCGTTTGGTGCGTGTTAGAAAAATTCGTAAGATTTTTTAAAAGCAAGAGGAATTAATAATGGAATATGTAAAGCTTAAAAATACTGATATTTCCGTTTCAAGATTATGTATGGGCGGTTGCCCTATGGGTGGCTACGGCTGGGGCTATGTCAGCGAAAATGCAGTTATTGCAACCGTTCATCGTGCTATTGACGGTGGCGTTAACTTCTTTGATACCGCTGATACCTACGGCTTAGGCCAATCAGAAAGAACTCTTGCAAAGGCTCTTGACGGAAGAAGACAAAATGTAATTATTGCAACAAAATTCGGTGTACGAGTTGAAAAGGGTAAAACCTTTTATGACAACTCGCCGGAATATATCGAAAAAGCTTTAAACGACAGCTTGAAAAGATTATCCACAGATTACATAGATTTATATCAAATTCATTACCGCGATAAAACAACACCTTTGGAAGCTGTTGTAGAGGTGTTGGAGCGATTTCAGGAGCAAGGAAAAATCCGTTGCTACGGTTTATCTAACATCCATGGCGAGGAGTTTAAGGAAGTAGAGCCATTTTCAGGTAAGTTTGCTTCCTGCCAAAATGAATATTCTCTTGTTACTCGCGATAACGAGAATGATTTATTAGTTAATTGCAGCGACCTTCAGCTTACACCTATGACATGGGGAAGCTTGGGACAAGGAGTTTTAACAGGTAAATATAACATAAACTCCGGGTTCGGTGTTAATGATAGGCGCAGCAGAGATATTTACACAAATTTCCATGGTGAAAAACTGCGAAGAAACGTGGAAATTGTTGAGAATATGAAGCCTTTAGCAGAAAAACTTGGCGTTAGCTTAGCTTCCTTAGCTGTGAGATTTATTCTTGATCACATTCCTGATTCGGTTGCTTTGGTTGGAGCTAAAAATCCAAGCCAGATTGAAGGAACTATGACCGCTATGGATTTCAGACTTTCAAAAGACGAATTGGAGTTTTTGGAGAGTATAGTATAATCTGTGAGTGAGTAAAAAACAAAACAGATTTCTGTTATGTTTTTGATTGGGGTTGTGGCTCCATATATTAATTGTAGTTTATTGAAAATTTAGGTTTATAAATTACAATTTTTAAAGTTACATTTTGGGGTTTAGAGTGGATAAAGCATATCCGAACCAGCCTTAAATGGCGAGGTTTCGGTGCTTTTGTCCGATTTGCCCTTTGAAAGGCGACAGCCTATCTGCAGTCAAATACGACCAAAATCTCTCGAAACCTCGTTCATTTAAGGTCGAAGAATTTTGTGATTAAGTATTTTTCGCTCAGATGAGGCAAAAACGCA
>JAZNME010000049.1:0-8007 GCA_045579445.1 Acutalibacteraceae bacterium
ACCATTAATGCTGTTTCAAAGGCGGCAAATGCAATGATTATTGAAGTTAGAAGACAGTTTAGAAAAATTGTAGGAATACTGGAAGGAACAGCCGAGCCTGATTACGTGAAGTGTGTCGATATAAGTACAGGTGCAGCGTTGAAAAGTATGGTGCTTCCTGCAATTTTAGCCGTGGCAGCTCCGCTTCTTACCGGTATGGTTATCGGAGCTGAAGCTTTGGGTGGCCTTTTAGCAGGTGCTCTTGCAAGTGGCGTAATGCTTGCGATATTCATGTCCAATTCGGGTGGAGCGTGGGATAACGCTAAAAAGTATATTGAAACCGGCGAAAGTGAAGGAAAGGGCAGTGAGGCACATAAAGCTTCGGTTATCGGAGATACAGTGGGTGATCCTTTGAAAGATACAGCAGGTCCTTCGATTAATATACTGATAAAGCTTATGAGCATTGTTGCTTTGGTATTTGCCCCCTTGTTCATGTAGATAAAAAGAGCCCTAACAGGCTCTTTTTAATTTGCTCTATACCCTTGACATTAATTCCGATATTTGGTATAATCAAAAGCAGAATGAAGCGGAAAGAGGGAGTTTTATGAAGACAGTTATGCTGGTTTTCGGCACAAGACCGGAAGCTATTAAAATGTGTCCGTTAGTAAATGAATTAAAGAGCAGAAAAGAGCTTGAAACAGTAGTTTGCGTTACAGGTCAGCATCGTCAGATGCTTGACCAGGTGCTTGAGGCTTTTGATGTAAAGCCTGACTATGACCTTTCTATTATGAAAGAGCGTCAGACTCTTTTTGATGTTACCACAAACATTCTTAACTCAATAAAGGAAGTTCTTGAAAAAGAGCAGCCGAATGTTGTTCTTGTTCACGGTGATACATCAACAACCTTTGTTACAGCTCTTGCTTGCTTCTATTTGCAGATTCCTGTAGGCCACGTTGAAGCAGGTCTTCGTACATACAACATCTATTCACCATACCCTGAGGAGTTCAATCGTCAGGCAGTAGGTATTGTAAGTCAGTTTAATTTTGCGCCTACAGAGCTTTCAAGAGATAATCTTGTGCGCGAGGGTAAGGATGAAAGCAAAATATATATTACAGGTAACACCGCAATAGATGCTCTTAAAACTACTGTTAAGGCGGATTACACTCACTCTGAATTAGAGTGGGCAGAGGGTAGCAGGCTTATTATGATAACAGCTCACCGTCGTGAAAATCTTGGCGAGCCAATGAAGAATATGTTCAGAGCTATCCGCAGGGTGATGGATGAAAATCCTGATGTTAAAGCAATTTACCCTATTCATATGAATCCTGTTGTTCGTGAAACCGCAAACGCCATTCTCGGTGACGATGAAAGGATACATATAATTGAGCCACTTGAAGTGCTTGATTTCCACAACTTCCTAAATAAGAGCTACCTTATTCTTACGGATTCAGGTGGTATACAGGAGGAGGCACCATCTCTCGGAAAGCCCGTGCTTGTTATGAGAGACACAACAGAGCGTCCTGAAGGTATCAAGGCAGGTACACTCAAGCTTGTAGGTACAGAGGAAGAAACAATTTACAATGAATTTACAAAGCTTCTAACAGATAAAGCGGAGTATGACAAAATGAGTCAGGCATCAAATCCATACGGTGATGGCTTCGCTTGTAAGAGAATAGCTGATATTCTTATTGAAAAGCTTTAATTATAACAAAACAAAATCTCGGTTCGAAATGAACCGAGATTTTGTTTGTTTATTTGAATTTTTAATTTCCACCAAATACTGCAAGTAAGAAGCCTGCCGCAACAGCGGAGCCGATAACGCCTGCAACGTTTGGACCCATAGCGTGCATGAGAAGGAAGTTTGTTGGATTATACTTTCTGCCTTCGTTTTGAGCAACACGGGCAGCCATTGGAACTGCGGAAACGCCTGCTGCACCAATAAGAGGATTGATTTTGCCGCCGGTAACAACGTAGAGAAGCTTGCCAAAGATTACTCCGCCTGCAGTAGAGAAGCTAAAGGCAAGGAAGCCGAGTCCGATAATGAGAAGTGTTTTTAATTGAAGGAAATCCTGACCATTTGCTGTTGCGCCAACGCATACGCCCAACATAATTGTAACGATGTTCATAAGAGCGTTTTGCGCTGTGTCGGAAAGTCTTTCTGTAACTCCGCATTCACGGAAAAGGTTACCCAGCATAAGCATACCAAGAAGTGGCGCAACAGATGGAAGAAGAGCGGCACAAAGAAGAAGAACTGCAACAGGGAAAATAATTTTTTCTGTTTTAGAAACCTTTCTTAATTGCTTCATTTCAACCTTGCGCTCTTTGTCTGTGGTAAGCCATTTCATAATCTTTGGCTGAATAACAGGGATAAGAGCCATATAGGAGTATGCAGCCAATGCAATAGGAGCTAATAAATGAGAAGCCAATTTCGAGGTAAGGAAAATAGCTGTTGGACCATCCGCGCCACCTATAATTGCAATTGATGCTGCTTCTGCAGGTTCAAAACCTAACGCGATGGCGAGAAGGAAAGCACAATAAACACCTAACTGAGCCGCCGCACCTAAAAGAAGGCTTATGGGGTTTGAAAGGAGAGGCCCGAAATCTGTCATAGCACCAACACCCATAAATATAAGGCAGGGGAATATGCCGGATTTTACGCCAACGTAAAGGATACGAAGAACACCTGAATCATACCAATGTGTTCCTTCAACGACAGCTTGTCCGAAGCTACCTAATTGACCACCCGTTGTGTCAAGCATCATATCAGCACCGGGTAGATTTGCAAGAATCATACCAAAAGCGATTGGCACGAGAAGCAAGGGCTCATATTTCTTCTTAATGGCAAGATAAAGGAAAAAGATAGCCACACCTATCATTACCAGATTTTGCCATTGTAATGTTGCGAGTCCCGATTGTTCCCAGAGATTAGTTAAAATTGATGATATATCCATTAATAATTAGTCCTTTAATGCTATAGTAAATCAGATAACAGCAAGAACGTCATCTGTGTTAACAGTTGTGCCCTTAGGAGCGTTGATTGACTTAACAATACCATCGCAAGGAGCAACGATATCGTTTTCCATTTTCATAGCTTCAAGAACAACGATAACATCGCCTGCTTTAACTGCATCGCCAACACTTTTCTTAACTGCAAGGATTGTACCCGGCATTGGAGCTTTAACCTGTGTGCCGTCTGCAGAAACAGGAGCCGGAGCAGCAGGTGCTGCAGGAGCCTCAGCAACAGGAGCAGGTGCAGCTGCAGGAGCTGCAACGGGTGCGGCAGCAGGAGCTGCAACTACGAAAGGAACCTGAGAAACGCCTGTAACGATAGCGTCGCTTTCAGTAACATCTACTTCATAAATTTTACCGTTTAATGTAACATTATATTTCATGATTTAACCCTCCACTAATTTTATTGAGTTGAATATAAGATTTTCTAAAGGAATACCTGTTTTGTCTGATGTAATAGCCATAATAGCTGCTGCATCCTGTTCTTCTACATTTACGAGAACAGGGTCCTGATTAAGTCTTTTAATTGACTTGAAATCGAGACGAGAAAGGTCAATTCCTGTTTTGTGGGATGTAATAGCCATTAAAACTGCTGCATCCTGCTCGGAAACGCCGTCAAGAACAACATATCCCGGAATATGAGGTATTTCGGGAGCCGCTTCTTCAACAACTTCTGCGCTTTCTGAAACAGGAGCTGCGGGAGCAACAGGTGCTGTAGCAGGTGCGGAAGCATCAGCAGGAGCTTTGGTTTTTTCCTTTTTTCCTGCATTTATTATCTTTGAGAGAAGAATAACAAAGACTGCAAGAACAGCAAGAACAACAATAACAATACCAAAGCCCAAACCGGAGATACCTAATGCACCGCCGAAATTAAGGCCTTCATTTGCTAAAGGAAGAAATGTCATAATAAATCCTCCTTAGTCAATAGCTTTGAATTCGTAGGTGTAAATCTTACCTGCCATCTCATCGCGATAATCAAAGTAATTTTCTGCCTGTGTCGGGAACGCAATGTATGAAAGAACATCTTCATCGCTGTGAGCCTTTTCGCCGATTTCTGCTTTTGCAGCTTCGAATGCAGGCTCAAGAGTGTCAGCAAATCTGCCTTCGATACTCTTTACGTCGCCAAGAATCTGTTTCTTAACATCTTCGTTGATAGCGCCGGGAGCTTTACCGTATTCACCCATAAGGTATGATTTAACTTCTTTAGAAACATTCTTATAGCGTTCACCTGCGAGAACGTTGTTTGTTGCCTGAACACCAACCATCTGGCTCATAGGTGTAACAAGTGGTGGGTAACCTAAATCTTCACGAACTCTTGGTGTTTCAAGAAGAACCTCGTCAAACTTGTCCATCTTGCCCTGAGCAGTAAGCTGAGCAACAAGGTTTGAAAGCATACCGCCCGGAACCTGATAATCAAGAGCCTTTGCGTCTGTGCAAAGAACTGTTGGGTTGAGAAGACCGCTTTCAAGAGCCTTTGCTCTGATTGGTTTGAAGAAGTCTGCAATTTCACGGAGAGAATCAGAGTTAAGACCTGTGTCATAACCGAGCTCTGCGAGAGTGTAGTTAAGAGTTTCTGTTGCCGGCTGAGCTGTACCGCCTGACATTGTTGAGATAGCAGTGTCAATAACGTCAACACCTGCTTCAACTGCTTTAAGGCATGTCATAAAGCCAAGACCTGTTGTGCAGTGAGTGTGAAGAACGATTGGAAGGTCAACTGCTTCTTTAAGTGAAGAAACAAGCTTATGTGCTTCTGCAGGGCTGAGGATACCTGCCATATCTTTAATAGCAATTGTCTGGCAACCCAGGCTCTGCATATTCTTTGCGAGCTCAACGTAAGAATCGAGGGTATGGATTGGGCTTATTGTATAGCAGATAGCACCTGAAGCAATAGCACCGTTTTTAACGGTTTCATCAACTGCAACCTCAATATTCTTAACGTCATTAAGAGCGTCAAATATTCTGATAATATCAATGCCGTTTTCAATACTTTTTTTAACGAACATACGAACAACGTCATCAGGATAGTGGCGATAACCGAGAAGATTCTGTCCTCTTAAAAGCATCTGGAGCTTTGTATTAGGGCAAGCCTTCTTGATTTTTCTGAGTCTCTCCCACGGGTCTTCGTTAAGGTAACGAAGGCATGAATCGAATGTTGCACCGCCCCAGCACTCGAGAGAGTAGTAGCCGGCCTTGTCCAATTCTTTGAGAATAGGCTCAAAATCGCGGAATTTCATTCGTGTTGCAATAAGGGACTGGTTAGCGTCACGCAACACGGTCTCGGTAAAACGTACCTTTTGCATAGTCTTTTCTCCTTCATTTTGTATTTTGATAAAACGATAAGGAACTATAATATATATATGGTATACAAATTAATGGCATTTGTTCAAAAATCTGCCTACCAATTTTCCCCAATTTATCATACTATAATTTACGCTTTAATTCAAGCGTTTTAGCAAGTTTTGTTAAAAAATAAACATAACGTGAGCAATCAGATATGTGCTTTCGTTGACTTTTATCAATATACATATTAAAATATGTTTATCCGAATCTGAGAGGTGCTTTTATGGAGAATAAGTGGGTACAGGTATGGGGTCAGGCCCATTCTGCTTTATCATATTTTTACTATCCGTCTTGTGAGAAAACATACAGGCTTGTTATGAGGTCTGCGGTTTCTGGTGAAAGTGTTCGTTTCGAGCTTTCAAACGAATGCGCAAAGGAAGATGTTTACATAGGCACTTTGTCTGTTGCAAAGAGCGATAAAGACGGTAACTTTGTTGGTGAAAGTAAAACAGCAACAGTTGGCTCTCAGAAATCATTTTGCCTCAAAAAAGGTGAGGTTGTCTTAAGTGATGAAATTCCTCTACGGATTGAAGCAGGCGAATATTTCTGTATAAGCGCATATGTTGAAAAAGGCGCGCTTCGTAGCGGTAACCTTATTGACGATGCCACTCTTCTGACTGTTAAGGGTGATGTCTCGTGTGAGCCTCGTATAGAAAATCAGAGGAGAAAGAGAGATAAGGTACGTGAGATTGCTTCAAAGGTTTTAAAAATGTATTTCCATAAGCCTATACCGCTTTTTCAGTCTGTTGAGGTGCTAAACGAAACAAATTCCAAGAGTATTGTTGTTTATGGCGACTCTATAAGTCAGCAGGGCTACTGGACAAATGCCTTTGCCGAGAGAATATATGAAGCATATCCGGGCAGATACTCTGTTATAAATAAATCTATTATGGGCACAAGGCTTTTGAGAGATTTCAGCACTCGTTTTTTCTGCAAAGGTCTTTTTGGTAAAAGTGGTCTTAACCGTTTAGAAAGAGATATTCTTAATTATCAGAATGTTGAATATGTTATTATTGCTCTGGGCACAAACGACTTTCTTCAGCCGGGTACAATTCAGGCCCCCAAGTCAGAAAAATCATCTGCAGAAGATTTTGTTAGCGGTATGATAACAATAGCCGATAAGCTGAAGGAAAGAGGAATAAAGCTGATTGTTTTCAACATCCTCAATTTCGGTGAGAGTATAGATTCACGCCCTGAAAAAGAAGCGCTTGTTACGCAAACCAACAAATTACTTTTTGAAAACAGAGAGCATTTCTATGCTTTCTACGATCAGGCAGGTCTGGTGGTTAATCCTGAAAAGCCTACTTGCTCCAAGAAGGAATACCTTGGTGGCGATAATGTTCATCCTAACAGATTGGGCGGTAAATTAGTTGCCGATAACATTGATTTAACGTGGTTCGCATAAGTGTAAGTGGATAAATATGGAATAAATGCTTGACAAACCTATTTGATGTGTCTATAATGTGGTTATTCATTCTTTCCAAATAAAGCATAGGGCGCGACTCCTTTTAGGAGCGCGCTCTATGCTTTTATTAGTGTTATTTACAAAACAGATGCCTTCCTATTGTTGTTATAACAGGGCGGGTACGAATCCATCTGTTTGATGTCTTAGCAGGATTATAATAGTATAGCGCACCGCCGGAAGGGTCCCAGCCGTTTATTGCATCCTGTGCTGCCTTTCTTGAGGTGTTGTCCGGTGCCACACTCCAGTTACTGTCGGTTACAGCGGAGAAGGCGCCCTTCTGGTATACTACACCTGCTACTGTGTCAGGGAAGGAAGAGGAGTCAACTCTGTTAAGCACAACTGCGCCTACGGCAACCTGACCGGTATAGCTTTCACCCCTTGCTTCTGCAGCAATGACTTTTGCTAGAAGGTATACATCAGATGAGCTGTAGCCACCTGAGTTTGAACCGGAGGCTCCTGAGCCAAGACCCATATACAGAAGTGTTTTCTGTCCGGCTACACCGTCAGCAGTAATGCCAACTGATTTCTGAAAGCTTCTTACGGCGCGTTGAGTTTTAACTCCATATATACCGTCTACTGTTCCGTTAAAGAATCCGAGAGCCTTCAGCTTGTTTTGGATTTTTCGCACCTCGTCGCCACGGGAGCCTAATCTGGAAAGAACCTGTTGAGCTTCGTTTTTATCAGCGTTGATTTTAAATGTTGCTCCTATACATATTATAATAGTAATACTCAGAAGAATGCAGAGCGTTTTTCCTGCACTTGTGTGAAGAAGCTTGTGCAGAGTGAGTTTTTTAGTTTCCATTTATACACCTCATTATAGTTTTACAATAGATATATCCCGATTTTTGTGTTTTATACATTGTTTTGACAAATGTATCTACAGTAAAATTGTGGTTAAAATATAGGCGAAACACTATATATTGTGAGCCAAAAAATAATTTAAAAATTTTGAAAAAAGTTTTTAAAAAAGTGTTGACTTTTGGCAAAGTGTTTAGTATAATTCAATCCCGTCGGTGCCCAAGAGGGAAACGACGAGAACCTTGAAAATACATCGCAAATTTTTTTGATGGAGTAGAAACCGAAACACCCGGAGCGGTGGAAAGGATTTTGAAAAAACTTAAAAAAAGATGTTGACAAGGCGAGATGATTATGATATTATCTTTAGGCGCCCTTGAGAGAGGGAGGCAAACGAACCTTGAAAATTAAACAACGAT
>JAZNME010000050.1:0-17830 GCA_045579445.1 Acutalibacteraceae bacterium
CACCTCCGGTGGTGAGTAAGTGCGCTATTAAAATTTAATTTTTATCAAGTGTTATTCTGCCTTACGGCAGAGTGATATTATTGTCTTTAGACAATAGTGTTATTGAATCCTGCGGATTCAGTGTTATTTTATTCGCAGCAAACTCGCGAAGCGAATAACACTGTGCGAAGTACAATAAAACTGCGATGCAATAAAACTCGCCGATAGGCGAATATAACTGAGGCGCACTTCCTTACGGAGTGCGCCTCTAAGACCACCTTTTTTGTTTTTCTTATTCTTCGTCGTCGCAGCAACCGCAGTCGCAATCGCAATCGCAGTCATCAAAATCGATGTCAAGCTCAAGCTTTTCACCGCAACCTGGGCACTCGATAACTTCTTCGTCAAGCATTTCGTCGTCAAGGAGAATTTCCTCACCGCAGAGAGGGCACTCAACCTCGTAAAGCTCGTCGTCATCGCAGCAGCAACAATCGTCGTCGTAATCGTCGAAATCTTCTTCGAAGATGTACTCTTCAAGCTCGTCAAGGTCTTCGTCGATAGCGTCAACTAAATCTTCGCAAGCGCTGAGGTCCTCATCAATATCGCTGATTGTGAGAGCCATATCCTCGAGAATGTCGAACATTGCGTCAAAGATTTTTGCTTCTTTTGTATCTTTGTCAAGGTCAAGACCTGCTGCAAGACCTTTAAGATATGCAACTTTTTCTGTAAGTGTCATTTCAATGACCTCCTGAATATTATTATTTCACAGTTCAAGGCAATTATGCTCTTGAGAGATATTCGCCTGTTCTTGTATCAATCTGAATAACTTCGCCTTCTACAATGAAGAGAGGACCCTTGATTTCTGCGCCTGTTTCAAGAACAGCAGGCTTTGTAGCGTTAGTAGCTGTGTTGCCTGCGAAGCCAGGGTCAGTTTTTGCAATAGCAAGGTTAACGAATGTTGGTGGCTCTACGCCGAAAACGTTGCCCTTGTAAGAAAGAATCTTACAAACCATATTTTCTTTAACAAACTTAAAGTTGTCGCCAAGGTTAGCTGCGTCAACAGGAACCATATCGTATGTTTCAGGGTCCATAAAGTAGTAGAGACCGCCATCTTCATAAGAATATTCCATATCTTTTCTCTCAATGAAAGCAGTTGGGAATTTTTCTGTTGGGCTGAAAGTTTTTTCTGTAACGCTTCCGTTGATTACATCACGAATCTTTGTACGAACGAAAGCTGCACCTTTACCAGGTTTAACGTGCTGGAATTCGATAATGGAGTAAACTTTGCCATCCATTTCAAATGTAACGCCGTTTCTAAAATCGCCTGCTGTTACCATAAATAAATCCTCCGAAAATAAATTTCATATTTAAACATAATAATTCTATAACAAAATGGCCTTCTTTTCAAGTGTTTTTAAGAAAATTAGGCCGTTTTTGCTTTATAAAAAAGGTAAATTATTCCTTTTCAGGAGCTTTTATGCCGATACCGAGCTCGTCAAGCTGAATATCGTCTACCTTTGACGGACATTCTGTCATAGGCTCGCTTGCATTCTGAACTTTTGGGAATGCAATAACATCGCGAAGAGAATCTGCCTTAACAAGCTGCATAATAAGTCTGTCAAGACCGATACCCATACCACCGTGTGGTGGTGGACCAAACTTGAACGCATCAAGAAGATAACCGAATTTCTGCTGAGCTTCTTCGTCTGAAAGACCAAGGAGCTTGAACATTCTATCCTGAAGCTCAGGGTTAGTAATACGGATTGAGCCTGAAGAAAGCTCAATACCATTAAGAACAAGGTCATAAGCCTCTGCGCGAACTGCTGCCTTATCTGTTTCAAGGTAAGGAAGACATTCAGGAAGAGGGGAGGTGAATGGATGGTGCATTGCAACGAACTGCTGTGCATCCTCATCCCAATCGAAGAATGGGAATTCAACAATCCAGAGAAGGTTAAAGCCATCGCCGATAATATCAAGCTTCTTTGCAGCTTCGTTACGAAGTGCGCCAAGAACTGAAAGAACGGAGTTGTTCTTTGTATCTGCAACGATAAATACAACGTCGCCTTTTTCTGCACCTGCTCTGTCAAGAATAGCCTTCATTTCTTCTTCTGTCATAAACTTTGCAAAGGAAGAAGCAATGCCGTCGTCTGTAAGACGAATCCATGCAAGACCTTTAGCACCGATACCTTTAGCAAACTCTGTAAGCTTGTCTACCTCTTTACGAGTGTATGTTGTTACAGCATTTTTAGCAGTAATACCTCTTACTGAGCCGCCGCCTGCAACAGCACCTGAGAAAACAGAGAAGCCACAGTCCTTAACAATATCAGTAAGGTCAAAAATCTCCATACCGAAGCGAGTATCAGGCTTGTCTGAGCCGTAGCGCTCCATAGCTTCTTTGTAAGTAAGGCGAGGAAGAGGGAGAGGAATTTCTACACCGAGAGCATCCTTGAAAACTCTTGCAATGTAGCCTTCACCGATAGAAAGAACATCTTCCATTGTAACGAAAGACATTTCAAGGTCAATCTGAGTAAATTCAGGCTGACGGTCTGCTCTTAAGTCTTCATCGCGGAAGCAACGGGCAATCTGCATATAGCGGTCAAAGCCGGCAACCATTGAAAGCTGTTTATAAAGCTGAGGAGACTGCGGAAGAGCATAGAAAGTTCCCTGATGTATACGGCTTGGAACGAGGAAATCGCGTGCGCCTTCAGGAGTTGATTTGATAAGCATTGGAGTTTCAATTTCAACAAAGCCGTGCTCATCAAAATAGTCTCTTGTAATCTTGGTAACCTTATGACGGAAGAGAATATTCTTCTGCAAATCAGGTCTTCTCAGGTCAAGATAGCGGTATTTAAGGCGTGTAAGTTCTGCTGTCTGGCAGTTTTCCACAATATCAAATGGCGGAGTTTCGCTCTTGGAAAGCACTCTTAAATCCTTAACATCAATTTCAATATCGCCTGTTGGGATTTCGCTGTTCTTTGAGGAACGCTCGCGAACAACGCCCTTTGCCATAAGAACATATTCGCTTCTTACGCCAAAAGCTTTTTCAAAAATCTCTTTGTCTGTGTTTTCGTCAAAAGCAAGCTGAACAATGCCTGTTTTGTCGCGCAAGTCAACGAAAATGAGAGCGCCAAGGTCGCGCTGCTTTGCAACCCAACCGCATACGGTAACCTCTTCGCCAATATTTGCTGCGCGAAGGTCGCCACAGAAAATTGAACGCTTAAGACCATTCATATTATCCATATATAATCGTCCTTTCGGAATAGTTTACTTGATATTTACTGCAGTCTTTGTAAGGTATGTTACAGGAAAATTAAGAAGAACACCTGCAACAAGTCTGAAAACAGGACCTGAAAAATTAATTTTAATAACGCCTTTGCCAAGCTCTGCCGCAGTTTTTGCAGTATCAGAGGTAAAGGTTATTATATCAGGAGAAACCACCATACCCATAGGTAAAAGCTCTGAAACTCCGTTTGAAAGAGCCTGTAAGCAATAGAAAACAGAGAATGAGAAAATTATAATTCCTATAACTCCCAATTTTGAGAATGGCTTAACATTTGAAAGAGTTATGCCAAGGAAAAGGCTCTGAACTACCATCAATGCGGAAACTGCAAGAGAAACTGCAAAGAAAATAAGTACAACCGCAAGCATTTTAAATGACGGGGCACCGAAAAGCGAGAGGAGAAGCTCTGTATTTTGTAAAGCCTCTTCGCCCATAATATCTTTCACCTGACCAAACCACAAAAAGCAGGAGCCTAAGAAAAGGAAATAAACAAGATATGACCAGATAAGAGCTGAAATTGTTTTGGACCATATAAGCTTGCCTGTTTTTACGGGAAGAGTAAGAGTTAGATAACCTGCTCTGCCAAACATGGTTTTGTTATACATCATAGCTACAGCGATAAGAACAAAAACACAAGCAAAAAGGAGAGATGCAATAACAGCAAGTCCGCCTAATATTTTTCCTATATCGCTTTTTGCAAAAAGCGCGACAAACTCACCGCCTACGGCAACAATTACAATTGCAAAAAAGATTGCAGACATTGAATGAAACTGCGCTTTCAAGTCGTTTTTAAGAAGCTTACCAAACATTTGCAAATACCTCCTTGAAAACGTCTTCAATAGATTTATCTTCGTCTGTAATGTTAGCAACGCTATCATTGAGAAGAGCTTTACCGTTACCTATAAACAACGCATGAGTAAAAACATCTTCAAGGTCGTTTATAAGGTGGGTGGAAATAAGAAGAGTAGATTTCTGCGCATAGTTTTCCATAATAAAATTAAGAATTGCGCTTCTTGAAGCAGGGTCAACGCCACCCATAGGCTCGTCTAAAATATAAAGAGCAGCACCGCGGGACATTGTAAGGGATAAAAGGAGCTTTTCCTGCATACCCTTTGACATTGTTTTGGCCTTCTGTTTTTCGTCAAGACCGAATCTCTGAAGCATTTCAAGAGCCTTTGCCTTATCAAAGTCAGAAAAGAAATCGTTAAAATAATCAACAGCGTCAATATTTCTCATCCACTCATGAACAAAGCTCTGCTCAGGGAGATAAGCAGTTACAGCCTTTGTGATTTCTGACGGCTTATTGCCGTTAATAAGAACAGTACCTGAATAATCGTGAATAAGGCCTGTAAGAATTTTCATAAGTGTTGTCTTACCGCAACCGTTAGGGCCGAAAAGACCTATAACCTCACCCTCAGGAAGAGTGAAGTTCATATTGTTGAGAACAGTTTTGTTGCCATAGGCTTTAGTAAGCCCTTCAACAGTTATAATTGCCAAAATTCAAGCCTCCAAAAGTCTTAAAAGACAAAATAAATCGAAATTTAACTAATTATATATTTTACACTTAATTGTGTTAATAGTCAAGGGATATCATAAATGCAAAACGCAAAATGCAAAATTCAAAATGCAAAGTGGAGATGCCAGTCGCCAGATGCCAGATGCCAGTGCTTCACAAGGAGTAAAAGTGAAGCAAAGCTCTCTAAAACCTCTTCACTCTTAACTTTTCACTCTTAACTAAAAAAGCACTCTTCCTGTCAGGAAGAGTGCAAGAAAGACATTGCTTATGAGAAAAGGCCACCAAAGAAGCTTGAGAATGTATCAAGAGCAACGCTTACGTTGTACTCAATCATTGAGCCTTCAACTGAGCTGAGAACCTTCTCTAAATCTAAACCTTCAAAAAGATTAAAAAGAATACCCATAATAGAATCCATAATTTCGCCTCCTTATACTAAAAACAAATTACCATAAAAAACAAAAAAAGTCAAGAGTTTTCCATAGTTTACAAATAATATCATAATATTTTGTTTATTATTAAGGTGTGTGTTTTGTTGACTTTTAAAGCATTTATATGATACATTTTTATAAATACCATAAGGATGTGATATTTTGAGCGAAAAAATAAAAACTCAGACCACAGGCGCAGAACAAAAGCACGTTGGTAAAAGCGAATTTGTTTTGTATTTAATGGGTGTATTTTTCTACACAACAATGACAGGTATGGTTGGCGGTAACCGTAGCGCGTACCTTGTTAACGTTTTACGACTTCCTGAAGAGCAAACGTCTTTGTTCAATCTTTTAACAGGTATAATTCCTTTTGTGCTTAACTTCTTTATCGTTATGTACATAGATGGCAGAAGAATGGGCAAGGGCGGAAAGTTCCGTCCTGTAGCAATGCTTGTAGCAGTGCCGATGGCAATTGTTATGATGCTTTCTTTCTGGGCGCCACCGGGGCTTTCAGGAACAATTCTTTTCATTTATATTATCACAATTGCAGTTCTTTGGTCTGTTTTCTGTACATTTGGTAACTCAATCAATATGATTGCAAATGTTATGACGCCAAACTTAAAAGAACGCGACCAGGTTCTTTCATTCCGTTCAATATCTTCTGCAGTCGGTAACTCTGCGCCAATTGTTATTCTTCTTGTTATCGGTCTTATCTGGAGTAAGGATAACCCTCAGCTTGTTGAAATGGTTACGGGAACAAGCATTCGCAGCGTTGAGGGTCTTCAGTACATAATTTCTGCCGCGCTTTGTAGTGTTGTAGGCGTCATTACAGTTCTTCTCGGTATGAAAATTGTTCGCGAAAGAACAGTTTACACTGCTGAAAGAAAAAATCCTCTCAAAGGCTTTGTAGATGTTATAAAAAACAAATATGCGTGGACAATTATCGTTTCAGAGTTCTTAAAGAGCTTCCGCGGTATTGCAACATTTATGGAAGCATTTATGGCAGCAGCAGTTCTTGGTGATATTTCAAAGAAGATTCTCTTTGTTCTTCCTGTTGGTATCGGTACTGCAGTTGGTATGCTTGTAATTAACTTCCTTTTAAAGAAATTTGATGCAAGACAGCTTTATATTGCAAGTGGTATCTATTCACTTTGCGCAAACTGTATTGCATTCGGTGTTGGTTATACTTATTTCACAACAGGAAATGGTATTTTACAGGTTGTGTTTATAATATTCTTATTCCTTATCGGTCTTCAGTTCGGCGCATCAAATCTTCTTCCGAGTATGTTCCAGGCCGATGTTCTTGAAACAATTGAGCTTAAAACAGGAAAGCGACTTGATGCTTCATTCCCATTTGTTATTGGTATCGGTACATTAATCAGCGGTACTATAGCAAGTACGGTTGCTCCGCTTATCCTCTACGGTGAGGGATCAATTATTGGTTACATTCAGCCAACCGACCTTATTCCTAACCCTGTTCAGAGCCTTGATACAAAGGTTACACTCCTCTTCTTCTACACAATTATGCATGGTATTATGATGTTCCTTGCAGGTGTACCGTTCTTCTTCTATAAGCTAACAGGTAAAACAAAAGAAGATATACATAATCAGGTTCTCGCACAGAGAGAAAAGCTTAATAAATAACAAAAAAGGTGGTCGAAGACCACCTTTTTTAATTTTTTTCAACTACAGAATGACAGGGCATCGCAGGTCATCGTCTTCCTCTGCGATTCGGAGAGGTTTTGCTTGATGGCTTTTTGTTACGAGAATTCCGGGGAGCATTTTTTTTTGCCTGTTCAACTCTGTCTTTATATGACGGCTTGATAAGGCATTTTTTGTCGTAGCCTATAAGGTCTTCGCGGTGGCATTTTTTGAGCGCTGTGCGCACAAGTTCTGCATTTTTAGGGTCTGCGCACTGTAAAAGAGCTCTTTGCATACGCTTTTCTTCAGGTGTTTTAGGAACATAGACCTCTTTCATTGTGAACGGGTCTAAGCCTGTATAGAACATAACTGTTGAAGCGGTACCCGGTGTAGGGTAATAGTCCTGCACCTGTTCAGGATTATAATTCCAACGCTTGATATATTCTGCAAGCTTGACTGCATCTGAAAGAGTGCTGCCCGGGTGGCTACTCATAAGATAAGGAACAAGATACTGCTCCAATCCGAAGCTTTTTGTAAGCTCAAAATATCTGTCCTTGAATTTCTCGTAAACCTTAAAGCTTGGTTTACCCATAAGAGCTAAAACATTCTGTGAGCAATGCTCAGGGGCAACCTTAAGCTGACCGCTTACGTGGTCCTTAACAAGCTTTTTGAAAAATGCGTTACCTGATGGTGTTTTATCTGCAAGAAGGTAATCAAAACGGATACCTGAACGGATAAACACTTTTTTGATTTTAGGAATTTTTTCAATTTCTGTTAAAAGCTTTATATATTCGCTGTGGTCTGCCTTTAAGTTTTTGCAAGGCTCGGGCGCAAGGCATTTTTTGTTGGCGCAAACACCGCTTTTAAGCTGTTTATCGCAGGCGGCATATCTGAAGTTTGCAGTAGGACCGCCAACATCATTGATATAACCCTTAAAGCCCTTCATTTCTGTTAAAAGCTTTGCCTCTTCAACTACACTTTCAATACTTCTTGAGCGAACACTTCTGCCCTGATGAAAAGCAAGGGCGCAGAAATTACAACCACCAAAGCAGCCTCTGTTGTGAGTCAGAGAAAATTGCACCTCTTTAATTGCAGGCACACCACCGTCCTTTTCATATGACGGGTGATAATCTCTCATATATGGCAGAGCATAAACCTCATCCAGTTCCTCTCTTTCAAGAGGTGGCATTGGCGGATTCTGAACAAGCATTTTATCGCCATAATACTCAACAAGAGCCTTGCCGTAGCAGGAATCCTGATTTTTATATTGCTCTGCAAAAGCCTGAGCGTAGTATTTTTTATCTGTTTTAAGCTTATTGAAATCCCACTCGCCACAGGAGTCAAAGTGAATTTTATCGCCCTTTTTACCCAGCCACACTGTACCGCGTACATCGCGGATTTTATTAACAGGCACACCTTTATCGAGAAGAGAGGCAATTTTTCTTAAAATATTCTCGCCCATACCGTAGGTAAGAAGGTCTGCGCCCGAGGAAACGAGAACACTTTCCATAACGCAATCGTCCCAGTAGTCATAGTGGGCAAAACGTCGAAGCGACGCTTCAAGACCACCTAAAATAATAGGGGAATCAGGGTAAGCCTCACGGATAAGGCGTGAATAAACAATAGTTGCCCTGTCAGGACGCAAACCGAATTTACCACCGGGAGAATAGTAATCGTAGCTTCTTTTGCGCTTTGCAACGGAATAATGGGCTACCATAGAGTCTATATTACCTGCAGAAACTAAAAAGCCAAGGCGAGGCTTGCCAAAACGCTTGAAATCCTCGCAATTATCAAATTTGGGTTGGGCAAGGAAAGCAACATTAAACCCTTGCGCTTCAAGCACGCGGGTTATAATGGAAGCACCGAAAGACGGGTGGTCAACATAAGCATCACCGCAGACATACACAAAGTCTACCTCTGCCCAGCCTCTTTCTTTAACTTCTTTTGCAGTTGTAGGTAAAAAGTTTGTACCTTTCATATAAACCTCTTTTTTGAAATTAGGAATTTGGAATTAGGAATTAACGGGAAGCTTCGCTTCCAAACATTATAAGCTATCACAAAACTTAATTTTCACGAAGCTTAATTACGCATTATGAATTACGAATTATAACAGCGTCGCAGACCCTTAATTTTGAATTTTAAATTCTGAATTTTAAATTCGCCAGAATGGCGGGTATTTCTTCAACCGTTTCAACCTGTAATTCAGGCTTTTCTATTTCAGGGAAAATCCACGTGCCTGTTGTTTTAACCCAAACGGGTACGCAACCTGCATTGCGGGAGCCGTCCACATCAAACGCAGGGTGATCGCCAACAAACATCATTTCATTTGTTGCTATCGAAAGCTTATCTGCCATAAGCTGAAAAATTTCTTTTTGTGGTTTTCTGTAGTCGGTGGCACCGCTTATTATGATTTCGTCAAGATAAGGGTATAACCCAAGCATTTCAAGCTTTCGTTCCTGAACATGAACCTCTGAATTTGTGATAAGCCCGGTTTTATATCCCATTTCTCTGATTTTTTCCAAAGTTGGAATTGCAAACGTGTATCTTACCGCCACTTTTTTAAAGCAGGAAATAAGAAATTCAACATATTCCTTGTAATCGGGTACCTCTTCAAAAATATTGCATTTTACAAGATGAGCAAAAATTTCTTCCCACCCGTGATGCACGTAATTTTTATCCGCCCAGGAAAGCTCTTTATAAAAATATTTGTCTGTAATTTGGGTATTGATTTTAAATTTTTCGCGGAAAAGCGGAACGCACAGCTTCAGTGTTTCGTATCTGTCGAACAGAGTGTGGTCAAGGTCAAAAACCACGGCTTTAATCACAAAAATCACCCCTGAAAAATCATACACATCAATTTTATCATATGAACATATTTATTTCAAGGCTTCTCTTTCCTTGCTTTTAAAGAGAAGTTATGGTATTATTGGCACATAAGGGGTGTTAAATATGAGGAAAATCAAATTACCACTTGCAATATGTCTTGTAATGTGTCTTTTATTCAGCTTTACTGCTTGCGGAAAGGACAAAACAGATGACACTACAACAACTACATATGAAAATACTCAGGCTTATGTTCCTGAAAATACAGTTTACGATAACACAACTCAGGAAACAGTAACCCAATCTGAGACTCAGGCACCAACTCAGGCGCCTACACAAGCTCCTACCCAGGCACCAACTGAAGCTCCTACTGAGGCTCCAACCGAGGCGCCGACTGAAGCCCCTCAGGTGCTTACAGGCGTTGGAAAATATACTGCTTCATACAATGGCGTTGAGCAGGCTGTTTTTTATCCTAACAGTATTACAGCTAATGCTGAAACACTTCCTGTTATTGCATGGGCAAACGGCACAGGCTTTTCATACACAATCTATGAAAATCTCATTAAAGAAATTGCCGAGGGCGGATATATTGTCGTAGCAAACACCGAAACAATGTCTGCAGACGGAAGCGCGCAGATTTCTTCACTTGATTTTGTAATTTCTGAAAACAACAATTCTGAAAGCGTAATTTATGGCAAAGTAAATACAAGTAAGCTTGCAGTTGCAGGCCATTCTCAGGGTGGAAGAAGCTCTGTTAATGCCGCAGCCAAGGATTCAAGAATTGTTTGCGCCTTGTCTCTTGCAGGCAGTAACTTTGTTGAAGAGGCAGAAAAGCTGAGCGCACCCACACTTTTCTTTGCAGGCGCAAAGGATATGATTGTTAGCGCAGAAAGATGGATTGTTCCGGCATATAATGCTTGTAAAGGTCCTGCGGTATATGTAAATCTGAAAAACGGTATACACACAACCTGCTCAACAAGTCCGCAGACATATTCAGGCTATGCAATAAAATGGTTTGATGCATGGCTTAAAAACGATAGCTCTGCAAAGGCGGTTTTCCGTAACGGCGGCGAACTTTCAAACGATAGCGCATGGCAGGATTTTCAATGTAAAGGCATATAAATTTTAATTTTAAAAAGGTGGTCAAAAGACCGCCTTTTTTCTTGACTTTACAATACATTTATACTATAATTCTCGTTGTAATTTCAGAAGAAAAGGAGAGCTTTTTATGATAACTCAGGAGCAGATTAACAGAATAAATGAGCTTGCTCGCAAAGCAAAGGCAGAGGGTCTCACTGAAGAAGAAAAAATTGAGCAGAAAGCTCTCAGAACAGAATATGTCAAGGCTTTCAGGCAATCTCTTGAATGTCAGCTTGAATCCACAATTATTGTGCGTCCTGACGGCTCAAAAGAGCGAATAACAAAAAATTCCAAGGGCAAAAAATAATGGCAACAATAAGAAAAGCGCGAAAAAGCGACCTTAAGGACGTTGAATACGTTTGCAGAATGACTGCAGGTAACCTTGCCCGTACAAACGATATTATAGGCGAAGCTACTGCAAAATCATTTTCAACATATTATATACGCGAGTGTACAGACTCTTGCTTTGTTCTTGCAAATGACGAGGATAAAGCAGTGGGTTACATTCTTTGCGAGCCTGATTATAAGCGATTCCGCAAGATATTCAGAAAAGTGGATGTGCCTGTAATCAAAAGCATTTATAAAAAGGATGGCAGAGATGCCTGGTTTTTACCTGTTCCATATACAATATGGGGAAGAAAATATCCTGCCCACCTTCATATTGATATTTTAGATGAATATCAGAATCAGGGCTACGGCTCACTTCTTATAGAAGCCTTGTTAAATGAGCTTAAAAGCAGAAAAGTTAAGGGCGTTATGCTCACTGCAGATAGCGACAACCACGGAGCAATCCGATTTTATATGCGTTTTGGCTTTCACACTGTTGTGAATGTTAAAAACGCAGGAATTATAATGGCAAAAAAACTTTGTGAGTAAGGGATAAATATGGCAAATACACCTATAACAGCAATAATTCTCGGGGCAGGGCACCGTTCAATGGCATATGCGAAATATGCTCGTAAACACCCCGACGAAATAAAAATTGTGGGCATTGCGGAGCTTGATGAGTACCGAAGAAATACTGTTCGCGATATGTTCGATATTCCCGAAAATCATGTTTTTGAGAGCGCAGAAGCACTTGCAAGCGTACCCAAATTTGCTGATGCTGTAATTAACGGCACAATGGACGAGCAACACGTTGAAACTGCAATTCCACTTTTAAAAGCGGGCTATGATATGCTTCTCGAAAAGCCTTTTGCAGTAAATAACGACGAGCTTGAAAAGCTTATGGCAGTTGTTAATGAAAATAATAACAAGGTTATGATTTGCCATGTGCTCAGATATAACAAGGTTTACCTTACTGTAAAAAACCTTATTGTTGATGGCAGAATCGGTGATGTTATTAATATTCAGACAGTTGAAGATGTAAGCTACCACCACCTTTCAACATCATTTGTAAGAGGTAAATGGGGCAACTCCCAAAAATGCCATACATCTATGCTTCTTGCAAAGTGCTGCCATGACCTTGATATTATGACATGGCTTATGGGTGATGATAAGCCTGTTTCGGTTTCATCTGTAGGATCACGCTTTCAGTTCAGAGAAGAAAATGCTCCCGAGGGCGCAGGCACACGTTGCCTTGTTGACTGCCCGCATGCTGATTCCTGCCGTTACAGCGCAAAGCGTCTTTACCTTGACCACCCTAACAATTGGGAGGTTTATATCTGGAGAGATATTGAGAATATTAAAAACCCTACATATGAGGATTACAAAAACTCACTTTTAAAGAGCGACTACGGCAAATGTATCTACAAATGCGGTAACGACGTTGTTGACCACCAGAGCGTTCTTGTTAATTTCAAAAGCGGTGCTACAGGTACCCATAACCTGACGGGCGGTAGCGCAGAAAGCATACGCACCTTGCGCGTTATCGGTACAAAGGGCGAAATTTATGCAGAGATGGAAAACAAATTTATTACCCTTAAGGAAATCAACCCAACTCCAACAACATATTTTGAAGAAACAAAAATCGATCTTTCCGATGTTCCTGATGAGGGGCACGGCGGTGGAGACGACGGCTTGATGGCAGACTTTGTTCAGTTTATTGGCGGCGGAAATCCGTCGGTTTCCTGCACATCAATACATAACTCCGTTATGGGTCATAAAATCATTTTCCTTGCTGACGAATCAAGAGAAAACGGCGGAAAACTTATTGAAATATAAATACCGCTCGGGATAAGCGTTATCGCCATATTCCGAGCAATTTTTATGGATGTTTATAATTGACACCTGTTTCATGTTATGGTACAATACGTTTTGCGCTGTGCACTTTGCATTGTGCACTTATATTCGCAGAAGTGGCGGAATGGCAGACGCGCTAGTTTCAGGTACTAGTGAACTACGTTCATGAGGGTTCAAGTCCCTTCTTCTGCACCAAAATAACGGAATCACTTAAGGTGGTTTCGTTATTTTTTGTTATGATTAAGTAATCGGGACTTGAACCCCCTCGGCGAAGCCGAACACAATCGGGTTAGTGAGCCTGCGAGCGTGAAGGGCATAGCCCTTCAAGTCCCTTCTTCTGCACAAAAACCGAAGTTCACACAATAGTGTAAACTTCGGTTTTTTGTTGTCGTAAAACAGATAGTGTCTTGAATCTGTCCTTTATCTCCGGAGCAGTCCGTTTAGTCCTCTGTTTCTCTTTATTTATAGCAATTCAAATTTTTAACATATGGGCAAGAAAAATGAGAGAACAAGGTTTTTTACCTTGTTCTCTCAACAGCTCTATTATTCGGCTTACAGAGGTGAACAAACGGCAGTTTTCTGCTTCGACTATATATCACATCACTTATCAGAAGAAGCCTTACCCGGTTGTAGTTTTATTTAAATTTTATAGTTACCTTATGATTTCCAATGTTTGTTCTTATTTCAATTCTGCTTCCACCGTTTTTACCAATAGAAACAATTTCATACTCACCGTCAGCTTCAATGCTCTCAATTTCTTTATGTGCGTAGATTACTGTAGGAACATCAAATTCTCTCTCCTGATTGAACTCGAGAATAAAAACATTATTCTCTTTGTCGTGTTTATAACTATTAATCTTACCGCAAACTGCAACAGGCACTGTTCTTACAAGACTTTCCGCTATCGGACTATCAAATATTTCACGGTAGTATGACCAATAGGTATGGCTCCATTGATTTTCATCAAATTTCTCCAAAAGAAAATCTATGTGAGAAAGCCACTCATGGCCATCCGAATGACCGCCCCATTCTCCGACCATCAAAGGAACATCCATACGCTCTGCACTCTTTTTTTGCTCGCTGAAGATTGACCATACACGAGAATCACTTGCGTATTTATAAGCAGGGGTATCTACCATAAGGTCATAGGCATGGGGTGTGTAGCACAGATTCGTCTCTTTGATTCCGTCGTAGCTTACGGGTTTTGCATAGTATGGAATACCAAGATTGGAATAGTATGTATTTTCCATGATAATTATTCCTTTATCAGTAACACTCCTTACAGTTTTGGCGGCTCTGCTGATAAAATCGGAATAAACTTCCTCATCAAATTTTCTTACGAGGTCATCACCTGCACTTGTAACTTTGCGGAAAAGGTCAGGATCGCTGAAAGGTTCCAAAACACGGACAGCATTGCCTGTAAGAAGCTGCTTTATCATCCATAACTTTTTGCAGCGTTTATCTGTAAGCACTGTTTTCGCCAGATTAAATATAAGCTTTCGGAAAACCTTACCTCCGCTTGTCCCGGGAAACGGTTCATTGAACAAATCAAAACCGAAAAGTGCGGGATGGTCTTTGAGTCTTTCGGCAAGATGCGACCACATATTAAGAAATCGTGTCTGAATTCCAATTCCGTCATACTCTTTATTTGCCCAAAAATTATCAAAACATTTGTGAACAGCTTTTCTGAAGAAATAGCCTTCTGCCCACACAAATCTTACGGGCTTGAATTTTTTGCCGTCAGTCAGACAAGCCCATACAGGTGCACCGTCACCGGCATTGCTGGGACCGCCATACAAATCCTGATGCAAGTCAAGGTAAAAATATATCCCATATTTTTCACAAAGATTCGCAAAAGCTTCGATTCTGTCAATATATTCTTCGTCATATTTTCCCGGTGTAGGTTCAATTGCTGCCCATGTTACACCGAGACGGATAATATTAAAACCCTTCTCGCTAAGCTCGCGCACTGCATTTTCGGTGTCTTCATTTCCGTTAAGATGAAAGGTTCGAGGAACTCCCCAACCGTTAAATTCACCTTTATCGCAGTAGTTTACACCATTAAATATTCTTTGTCTTCCAAACTCATCTGCAAAAATTTTTCCGTCAACAACTATTTTATTCATAAAACCATCCTCAAATACTAATTATCACCTACCTGATTATTATAATTTGTATGTGTTAATCTGTCAATAAACTCGCTAATTCGGGCTACCTTGCTTTCTGTTTGAAAACATTTGCCTGATAGCTTGAAAAATTGACACCGTGACCGAATGGTCGTATAATGAAATCGTATTTTTAAATTGCATTATATATCAGATATGGAAATCATTCATAAAACAAGTCTAATGGAGAGATTTTATGAAACCGAATATTATTTTCTATTTTTCAGACCAACAGCGTTGGGATACACTTAACAGTACTCTTATGCCAAATGTGTGGGAATTGGGAGAAGAAGGTTTGCTTTTTGAAAATTCTTTTACGTGCCAACCTGTATGTGGTCCGGCCCGTGCATGTCTGCAAACAGGTCAGTATGCAACTGAAAACCAATGCTATTGGAATGGAATAGCTTTAAAAGAGAATACAAAAACTTTAGCCGATTATTTCAATGAAAATGGTTATGATACAGCGTACATAGGAAAGTGGCACCTTGCATCAGACCGTTACCCGGGCATAGGAGTTCATTGTGAAAAAACTGCTGTTCCTCAAAACAGGCAAGGTGGTTATAAATATTGGCGAGCAGCTGATGTTTTGGAATTTACATCTCATGGATATGACGGGTATGTGTTTGATGAAGATGGTAATCGTATTGAGTTTACAGGCTATAGAGCAGACTGTATAAACGATTTTGCCATAGAATATATTAATAACCGAAACGATGAAAAGCCGTTCTTTATGTTTGTATCTCAGCTTGAGCCCCATCACCAGAACGACAGGGGTCATTTCGAAGGACCAAAGGATACTGTTGATAAATTCCGTGACTATCCTTTGCCTGAAGATTTAATATTTCTCAGCGGTGATTACAAAGAAGAATATCCTGACTACCTTGCCGCCATTCACGCCCTTGACGAAAATGTAGGTAAACTGGTAAAGACACTTAAAGAAAAGGGATTATATGATAATACGGTTATTATATATACCAGCGACCACGGGTGTCATTTTAAAACACGAAATGCTGAATATAAACGCAGTTGTCATGATTCAAGCATACACACACCGCTTGTTTTCGGTGGCGGAGCCATCAAGAAGGATAGCCCTATAGACTGTTTGGTAAGTCTTATTGATATTTCGCCGACACTTTTAAGTCTTGCAGATATAGAGGTTCCTGAAAGCTATTCGGGTAACGTTCTACCGGTTGTAAATAAAGATGTCCCTGAAAGAGATTGTGTTTTTGTTCAGATAAGTGAATCACATATAGGAAGAGCTGTTCGAACAAAAAAATGGAAATACTCTGCACGTGCAATAGGTTCAGGATGGCACAAACCCAAAGCGATTCATTATTTTGATGATTATTTATACGACTTGGAAAATGATCCGCACGAGAAAAACAACCTTGTTAATAACGAAAATTATGAAAAAATTCTTAGTCAGATGCGTAGTTTACTTGCAAGAGAAATGGTTAATGCAGGCGAAAGAAAACCTGTTTTCCACAAACCACTAAAAGTAAAAAAGTATTGATATCTATAATCAGTTTTGATAAAAACAAATAAGCCGCAAAAATAAATTATATTAAATAATAATTAATTGATAAGGAGGCGGATATTATGAAAAAGGTAATCTTAAAAATCGTTTCATTGATTGTTTGTGTTACAATTCTTTTGTTGTGCTTTGCAGGATGCACTGAAGCTCCTCAAAAAGATGATGACTTCAGAGTTACTGCTTATGTGAGGGGCGCGTTTATCCAGTCTGACGAGGCTCTTCATCCGGAGGATTTTGATATAATTACAGACGTTATTCTTTTTGAGTGCGCATCATTTGATAACAAAGGAGAAATAGTTTACGATAAAGATATACTTGAAATAGCCCTCAAAAATCTTCGCACGGCAATAGGTGACAGAGATGTGGATATCACACTTAATTTATTAGGCCCCGGCTCTGTAACTGACTCTACCGTGTGGGAGGAGCAGATGGAATCCCAAAGCGAAGAGCACAACAAGGCATTTAAGAGTGGCGTTTTAGAGGAAAACATTGTAAAAATACTTGATGAATATAATTTCGACGGTGTTCATTTTGATTATGAATATCCGTTATCTAAAAAAGCATGGAGGATTTATAATAGATTCCTTGTTTCTTTAGATGAGAAATTGGGTGAGCGTACTCTTGGTGTTGCATTTGTGAATTGGAATATGGGCTATACTCGCAAAGCAGCAAACGCAGTTGATTATTTTGAGCTTATGACCTACGATTATGTGGACAGTGATGGCAAACACGCTACCTATGACGATACTGTAGCCATTATTGAAGGTATGAAACTTAAAGCTATATATCCTTCTAAAGTGAATATCGGACTTCCGTTTTATTCAAGACCTACTGATATGTCTGCATATTGGTATGGATACAGCGAATGTTATGAAAACATAGATACTGACGGTTGGTACCATTGCGATGAAATCAACAAAGATTTTTGGTTCAATACACCTTCTGTAATTGAAAAGAAAACCGACTATGCTGTTAATAACGGTTACGGTGGTGTTATGTTCTGGCACTATACCTGCGATCTGCCTTCATCACAGGAGGGTTCACTTATCCGTGCTATCGGAGATGCTGTGGAAAAAGCAGAGGTTTGATATAATTGTTCTGGAAATATGGGTTCCGAATGCTGTGGCTGCGAAAATCACAAAGTCT
>JAZNME010000051.1:0-176262 GCA_045579445.1 Acutalibacteraceae bacterium
CCTCATCACCTGTTAAAAGTGATGAAAACACATCCTGTAAGTCCTCAGGCAGCTTTGCAACAAGCTTTTGGTTTGCTGCATCCTCAACTGCCTTAAAGGCGCTTGTAAGCATTTCGTTATCGTATTTAACGGGTGTAGGCATATCGCCTGTTATAATTTCGTGGGTATCGTGGTAAAGACCTAAAACTGCAGCCCTATCTGCATTATAGGTTTTGCCGAAGCGTTTATTACCTATAATTGCAAGGGCGTGCGCTATGACAGCCACCTCTTTAGAGTGGCTATCAAGGCTTTCGTTTTCGGTATTTCTCATTAATGCCCATCGGTCAATGTATTTCATACGTGAAACCATTGCAAAAAATGTGTTGTTCATATTTCTACCTTATTTTTTAAATTTAATTTTAAATGTTTTTATTTCAAATGGCTTGAAAGTAGTATTGAAACTGCTACTTGAAAAATCGATAGCAACATCCTCTTCTTCAAGAAGGTTACACTCAGTAATGCTTTCAATTTCATCACAGAAAGTGAACATTACAGAAGTTTTTCTGTTCCATGATTCGTATGCACGTACAATAAGTGCATCGCTGTCCTCAGCAACCTTAACTGTTTCGATAATTACATTGTCTTCACTTGAAGAAACAAGTGAATATTCATTATCCTTAGTACCCTCCTGAGCTTCAACAGGAATTGCATAAAGCGGGAAGTTTACGTTGTATGCTTCTCTGTAAACGTCAGAATTATCAACGCTGTTTTCATGAGGATAAATTGAGAAGGTAAAGGAATGGAATTCTCTGTCCTGAACAGTATTTGGTCTTGTAGCGCAACGGAAAAGAGTAGGTCTTATATGGCCATTTTTAATATCACAACCATATTTGCAATCGTTGATGATTGAAAGACCAAAGCTGTTATCTGAAAGGTCAGCCCACTTGTGCATTGACTCTTCAAACTGAGCAAATTCCCAGGTTGTGTTTGTAGTTGTTGAGCGTTCAACGTTACCAAACTGAATATCAAATGTTGCTTTAGTAGCGTTAACATCTACAGGATAATCTGCTTTAAGAACAACATGGTCTTCATGCCAATCAGCTTCATAATCAACGTCAATTCTTTCAAGGTCATTATAGATGCAATAGAACTCAGTAAATGTTGAATTACGGAATGTTCTCTCAACCTTATAAACTGCTCTTACTGCGCCAAGCTCAATAAGCTGTGCCTTCTTGAAATCAAGCTCCCAGCTCTTTTCGTCGAAATAGCACTTAATATCCCAAGCCTCGTGGTTATGGGGTCTGTCCTGATAAGCTATAACCTTACCAACTAACTCGCCATCAGGAGCAACGCTTCTGCCTGTTTGTTTATGGATAAGCGTTGAAATATTGTACTCGGAGTTAAATTCAACGTCAAAGTATGGTGTTGATGCTTTATTCTCTGTTGCAACAACATTGAAATATGCAGTTGGTGCACATTTTTTAACGGTTACTGTTGTATAGCCCTTTGAAGGAACGCCTGTTACGAAAACAATGCGTCCGTCGTAAGTTTTCTGATATGGAATTTCTCTTCCTGCGGTATCATAGAGAGCAAACTCCTCGTCGCAAGGAATATCAGAAACAACTGCGTCAAATCTGTCGAAGCCTGTAGTGTTGAATATAACAATACTATCTTCATCAAGCTGCATTTCTGATACCAATGCTGCCTGTGCATCCCCTGCCATTTCGCAACCTGCTTCAAGCACCTTCTCGTAATCCTCCTTACTGTCCTCATAAACCTCCTTGATTGATGAACCCGGAAGAATATCGTGGAACTGATTAAGAAGAATAAGCTTCCAGTTTTCGAGAAGCCTTTCCTTTGGATATGTAAAGCCAACCTCTTTATTTGAAATAGCAGCAAGAGTTTCAACGTCGTGGTAGAGACATTCGCTCTTACGGTTATATTTCTTATTTCTTGCCTGGCTTGTAAGAGTGCCTCTATGGAATTCAAGGTACAGTTCACCGCACCATGTGGGAAGGCGCTTGTTTCCTGAAACCTGACTATCAAGATGGCGGAAGAAATCAAGAGAAGAGCTTTGCTTTACAACAGGGCAACCCTGAATACCTTTTGCCATACGCTTGCCGTACTGAAGCATCTCAACTGTCGGGCCACCGCCGCCATCACCAAAGCCGTAGCTCATAAGGAAGTCTTTACCTAAATCCTTCTGTGAATAACGCTTATAGCCACCGATAACATAAAGTGGTCTTAATTTACTGTTATATGTTGTCTGCCAGTTTTTACGTTCATCTGCTGTAGCGTGGCAGCTTGGCGGAAAGTGAGAAAGAACCTCTGTACCGTCAATACCGCGCCACATAAATGTATCGTATGGGAATTTATTATATTCATTCCAACTGATTTTAGTTGTCATAAAATATTCCATTCCACACTTTTTAATAAGCTGAGGAATAGCAGCAGAATACCCGAAAACGTCGGGAAGCCACATAATTTTATTATCTACGCCAAACTCATCACGGAAGAAGCGCTTACCAACCATAAACTGCCTTACAAGAGCTTCACCTGAAGCAACGTTAGTATCCGCCTCAACCCACATTGAGCCTTCAGCTTCCCATCTGCCTTCTTTTACTCTCTCTTTAATTTTTTCAAACACTTCAGGATAATCCTGCTTTACATAATCATAAAGCTGAGCCTGAGAAGACATGAACTTATACTCAGGGAATTCTTCCATAAGCTTCAATACTGTTGAGAATGAACGACAAGCCTTGTCGCGGCTCTGACGAAGACGCCACAACCATGCAACATCTATATGAGTATGGCCAACGCTCCAGCAAGTAGCTTCTTCAAACTTACCATAAAGGTTTTCGTCAAGATACTTGCTTGCTTCTTCTGCGGAAGCGTGAAAAACTGCCCTGTCATTTGTATCAATATCAAGAATATTGCAAGCCTCGTTAAGAGCCTTGATAATATTTACACGCGCATCGCTGTCCTCACCCTGATATTTTGCAACCTTAAGAGGTGTAAGAATATCATAGTAGACAGACATTGCAATATCGTCAATAACCTGAAGCTGAGCAGAAAGTTGAATTTTACCTCTCCACTCGTGAGGGTCAGAATAAGCATTGATTGCTATTTCAAATTCTTCCCCACCTTCAGCACACTCTGTAAGCGTTGCATACTGATGGTTACTGTCGCCACCCTGCACTACCTTGCCGTTTGCAAAGATAATAAACTGTGGGTTAACTTCATTCCAGCTGCGCTCGTAAGGTACGAGCTTGTAAACAACATGATGACCCTTGAACTCTTCAGGAATTTTAATACTCTGCTTAAACCAGCAGTAGCACTCATGATAGCCCCAGAAATCCTCACCGGCTTTAAAAGGAGTCCACTCGCCCTCGTTAATTTCATCTATAGTATGCTGACCATCACGAAAAAGAAAATCTCCTGTTCCGATACTATCAGCAACAATAAACTTTGCCTCTAAATCGCGGAGAATCTGATTGATTCTACCGCTGAGCATATATCTTTCACTATTTTTATCGTGAAAATCAATTTCAAAATGCGCCATAGCTACACCCCGCAAATGAAAATTAACCATAAAAAACAAACTACTATGATTATTCATTGATTTTATCATAGAATATAGCATTTTACAATAATTTAATGTTAAAAATTGCCCTTGAAATCGTTATATTTCATAGTTGACAACGCAAAGAGAAAAAAGTAAAATAAAAGGTAATATTATTGTACCAAAGGAGAGATAAAGATGGCTCATTACTGTAAAGAACCTTCAAGAACATTCAGCGAGTATTTGCTCATTCCCGGCTACACAGGTCCGGATTGCATTCCAAACAATGTTGACCTGAGCACACCACTTTGCAAATACAGAAAGGGCGAGGAAGAAGCTCCTATCACTCTTAACATCCCTATGATATCTGCGATTATGCAGTCTGTTTCTAACGACACTCTTGCTATTGCGCTTGCTAAAGAAGGCGGTATGTCTTTCATTTACGGCTCACAGTCTATTGAAGACGAAGCAGCAATGGTTGCAAGAGTTAAAAACTACAAAGCAGGCTTTGTTATTTCAGACTCAAACCTTTGCCCTGAAAACACATTAGGCGATGTTGTTAATCTTTATGACAGATTGGGGCATTCCACAATGGCTGTTACAGATGATGGCACAGCAACAGGTAAGCTTTTAGGTGTTGTTACATCAAGAGATTATCGTATAAGCCGTATGCCTCTCGATATGAAGGTAACTGAGTTTATGACTCCTCTTGAAAAGCTTGTTACTGCTCCCGCATCTACTTCTCTTAAGGAAGCAAACGACATTATCTGGGAGCACAAGCTCAATTCTCTCCCTATTATAGATGATAAGGGCAATCTCCTTTACTTCGTTTTCCGCAAGGATTACTCTCAGCACAAAGAAAACCCTCAGGAAATCCTTGACAGTCAGAAGAGATATATGGTTGGTGCAGGTATCAACACAAGAGACTACGAAGAAAGAATCCCTGCACTTGTTGAAGCAGGCGCAGACGTGCTTTGCATTGACTCTTCTGAGGGTTATACAGAATGGCAGAAACGTACAATCGCTTTCGTCCGTGAAAAATACGGCGATTCAGTTAAAATTGGTGCAGGTAACGTTGTTGACCGCGACGGCTTCCGTTTCCTTGCAGAAGCAGGCGCAGACTTTATTAAAGTTGGTATCGGTGGCGGTTCAATCTGTATCACTCGCGAAACAAAGGGTATCGGCCGCGGACAGGCTACTGCTCTTATCGAGGTTGCAGCTGCTCGTGATGAATACTTCCAGGAAACAGGCGTTTATGTTCCTATTTGCTCTGACGGTGGTATTGTTCACGACTACCACATGACACTTGCCCTTGCTATGGGTGCAGACTTTATGATGCTTGGCAGATACTTCGCTCGTTTCGACGAAAGCCCAACACCAAAGCTCAACATCAACGGCACATACGTTAAAGAATATTGGGGCGAAGGCTCCAACAGAGCTCGTAACTGGCAGAGATATGACCTTGGCGGTCAGTCAAAGCTCAGCTTCGAGGAAGGCGTTGACTCATATGTAACATATGCCGGTTCTCTCCACGACAACGTTACAAAGAGCCTTTACAAGGTTAAATCCACAATGTGCAACTGCGGTGTGCTTACTATCCCTGATTTACAGAGAGATGCAAAGCTTACACTTGTTAGTGCAACAAGTATTGTTGAAGGTGGCGCACACGACGTTACACTTAAAACAAATACAGGTAACATCAGATAAGTTATTACAAAACAAAACGTCTGCGAAACTGACTATCAGTTTCGCAGACATTATTTTTATATCGGAGCAAGTCAAACGGTTACTGTTTCTTCCGCAAATATGTGCTTTAAGAATTCTGCAGATTTCTGCATACAATCCATAGCAAGTTTATTATGACTGAATTCAAGATGGAAGCAGTGGTTATTCATAAAACCATCTACATCATACATATCAAAGTATGGAGCAACTGCTTTGATTTTTTCTGCCATTGGCTCGCCTTGATTCTGGCAAACAATATCGTCATTCGCCCAGCACATAAACGTACTGCACCATTTTTCATTGACAAATGAAGATGGTGATAAGTAGTCTATATATTCATATTCATTGAAATTTGATAAATCTTTTTTAAGTGGGAAATCACCAACAAGAAGCTGTGCGGTTTTTGGTATAACGCCTAAAAGAGTTGTACCTTTAAGGAGGACATCCAGGTCATATATGCCGCACATAAGCATTGCACCCTTGAAGCTCACCTGAAGCTCGGGACAACCCAACTTTTCGACCAACCAAGGATTACAGGAAAGCGCCTCTATATATGCAGCGGTGTAACCACCTGAGCTGTCCCCTGTTATAACAAGGTTATCTAAATCAATATTATGCTTCTGAGCCAACACTTTTATGTGGTTTGCTGCATTTACACAATCATATGCATACTCAGGAAAAAACACCTCAGGTGGCATACGATAATTTACGCAAAAAACAAAATAGCCTTGGTTTGCGTAAAACTCACTGATACTTACACGGCATTTTTTATCACCCATTATAAAGCCACCGCCGTGAAAATATAAAATAAGCGGATGCTTTTTACCGTCGCTCACTATATCCTTTCTATAGTAAAGGTCGCCTTTGGTAAGCTCAACTATATCATATGAAATATCCTTTTCACACACAACATCAGGAAACTTCATCATATTTTGCGTCGGATAGCAAATACCGTCTATTGCTTTGAAAACAATTTGCGCTCTATTCATAGTGAATACCCCTTTAATGAAAATTATTTATTTCCACTATATTCATATTAGTACAAATTTTTCCAAATTTCAAATATTTTTTTTATTTTTCCATAGTTTGTTTTTCAATATCTTTTTTGAGTTTTAAAATTATTCTTTTTTCAAGCCTTGATATATAGCTTTGGGATATGCCTAATTCATCTGCCACCTCTTTTTGTGTCTTTTCCTTTTCACCGCACATTCCGAAACGCATATTCATAATAAGCCTTTCTCTTTGAGACAAATCAGCCATACATTCGTAAAGAATTCTTTTTTCGTCCTCCATTTCCACATTATCGTTGATTTCAAGACCATCGCTACCTAAAACATCGGATAAAAGAAGCTCGTTTCCATCCCAATCAACGTTGAGTGGCTCATCAAGAGAAATATCAAGCTTCTGATGATTAACCTTTCTCAGATACATTAAAATTTCGTTTTCAATACACCTGGAAGCATATGTTGCAAGTTTGATGTTTTTATCTGCTTTAAATGTATTAACAGCTTTTATAAGACCTATAGTGCCGATGGAAACCAGATCTTCGATATTTACTCCTGAGCTTTCAAACTTTTTGGCAACATACACAACTAATCGTAAATTATGTTCAACAAGCTTATCTCTCGCACGCAAATCGCCGTTTATAAAATCCTCTACGCATTGCTCTTCCTCATCCTTTTCCAAAGGTGGTGGTAATGTCTGAGGGCTGTTAATATAAAAAATTCCCTTTTTAAAAAGCTTTAGTAATATCTTATTTTTCAGAATATTTAATCTCAACATTAATTCCATTTTAAATCACCTAAACCAAATCATATATAACCTTATTAAGAAGAATGTTATATTCGCCGCCTAAATCTTTATTTACAAGGGCAACAGAAAAATTCTTGCTGCAATTTATTGTCTTCTCTTTTATTTCAATCTCTAATATATTGGGTGAAAAAACAGGCATCAGGTTTTCTCCGTTTATTGTGTGGCACGGAATAAACCTTATTTTCCCTTTAAGCGAACCAGGAATCGCCTCAATATTTCCATTTTTAAAATACTCTGTTTCCTCATATGTAAACAGTGGCGAAAGTGCTTTCAATTCACCTACAAAAACAGTTTTACCCGTCAGACCATCTATAAGATTATTACCCGAATCCACAAACCCCGAAACTGTAACCGCAGTTTCTCTGAAGACTATTTTCACCTTATATATTTCGCTTTTCATAGCTTTGCGTTTTATAAGAAAATCAGCAAAAATGAAAATGCCGTATATAACAAAGGTACAGCCAACAAGATATTTTATATCCATATCAAAATACACTGTACCGTTAAAATACATTATGTTATGTGGCTTCAGAGTAATTTCAATAAAATACATTGCACCGCCGAACAGTAGACTGACAGCAAGAAACCGAAAATATACTTTTAAGAACAATTTAAAAGATGATGGTAAAAAACTAAGTAAAACAACTACGATAGATGTTGTTATTTTAAATACCAGCGAAAACAACAGTCCAATATCCCCTGCAAGCACTATAAGAGCAGAAAGCCCACCTACCACAGAGCCAAGGCACACACCCCATTTATTTGTTGCAATATTGCCCCAAACTCGTGTGCACACCAGAAAAACATATGTAAACAGAATATTCAGGCTCACAAGCACATCGGCATAAACCGCAATCATACCCTCACCTCTTAGAATATTATATAATCTTCAAATTAAAACATTTGTCGGTAAAGGTCGTAAAAAAATATTTTCATTGACAACAAGGGCTACATAACATAAAATTATTTTAGGTGATAATATGAGAATTTTCAAAAATGCAAAGGTTATTTTCCCTGATAAAATCCGCGACTGCGTTATTGTTACAAAGAATGGAAAAATAATTGATATATGCGATAACTTTGATGATAACGAAGCAACTGAGGTTATTGATTGTCAAGGTAATTTCCTTTCTCCCGGTTTTGTTGACATACATGTCCACGGTGGTGGCCGAAAAAGTGCTATGAGCGAAGATTACCGTGATATATTAGAGATGGCGGAAGCTCACCTGAAATACGGCACAACTTCAATTGTCCCTACAACGCTTGCCGCACCGGTTGAACAACTCAAAAAGGTTACTCTTTCAATAAAAAAGGCTTCAGAAGAAATCAGAACCTCAACCATTTTAGGTGTACATTATGAGGGTCCATATATCTCAAAAAAATATAAGGGTGCTCAAAGTGAACAGAACATTTTAAACCCTGTTAAATGTCCGCCTGATGAGCTTTTTGATTTATGGGATAAAGTTCTTATTATGGGGGCTGCTCCTGAAGAAGAAGGTGTTTTAGACTTAGGCGATAAGCTCCGAAAGAGAGGTATTGTTGGTAGCATCGCTCACTCTGCTGCAAGCTACGAACAGGTTGAAGAAGCAGTAAAACACGGATTCTCTGATATTACCCACATATACAACGCTTGCTCCTCTTGCTTTAAAACAGGGCCCCTCAGAACTGCAGGCGTAGTTGAAGCAGGTCTTGCTATAGATGAAATATCTGCTCAGACGATTGCTGACCTGAAGCATTTACCTAAAGGTCTTCTCAGGCTTATATATAAGTGCAAGGGAGACGATAAAATGTATCTTATTACAGATGGTCTTGAATATTCCGCCTGTGAAATAGAAGAAAATGCAATTATCACACAGGAAAACGGCATTCAGGTTGTATGCGAGGATGGTGTTATGCTCCTCTCTGATAAATCTGCGCTTGCAGGAAGTATTGCCACACTTAAAGACTGCGTAAGGAACATGTATAAAGAGGTTGGCGTGCCACTTTACAGCGCAGTAAAAATGGCAAGTCTTACACCTGCCACTGTAGTTGGCTACGCAAACACAAAGGGTCAGATAAAAATCGGTTGCGATGCAGACCTTATAATTTTTGACGATAACCTGAATATAAAAAACGTTTTCACAAGATGAATAGGCAACAAAAAACGGATTGACTTTTAATTAGTTTAATTAGTCAATCCGTTTTATCTTATGTAAATTTATATAGAATTTTTCAAAGCGGTTCGTGTACCTGCGCCTACAACACCATCAACTGTTAATCCCTTATCTTCCTGAAAGGCTTTTACAACAAGGGTTGTCTGCGCACCAAATGCGCCATCTATATCTTTTTCAACCATATAGCCTGCTTTGCAAAGGTGCCATTGAAGCCACTTAACGCCGTCCCCGCTACTACCCTGACGAAGCGTTTCGGCAGGCTCTGCATATGGACAGGTTTCAACCTCTACTTCGTTAAGCTTTATGTAATCTGCACTTGCATAGCCTGTGTATGTAGTACCATTCACGGTAAACTGCACCTTATACCAACCGGTCAAGGTTTCGAGAATAAGAACAACCTGTCCTGCGGGAGCAGTAGTAACCACTGTACTGCTTGTATTTGCTTCTTTTCTTATATTCAAAACATCATTCACATTGACAACGCCCGTAAGCTGTGTCTCACCCGTTGTTCTTACAGTAAGAGCAGATGTATGACTGGAGCAGGAAACCATATTTGCAGATTTATAAAAGCTGCAAACCTTATACATATACTTTGAACCTGTTGTAAGAGTTGTATCTAAAAATTCTGTATCGGTTACTGTTCCGGCAAGGGTATAACCACTGACGCTGTTATATCTGTAAACATTATAGCCGTGGCAGGAAACAGAATTCCACTTTATTTTTACTGATGTATCCGTTACCTCTGCCACTGAAAGCCCATCAGGTGTTTTTGGTGCACCTACTGCTTCAAACTCATCGCTATATTGTGTGAAAACATATTCTCCGTTTGAATCACGATTAAAGGCTCGTATTTTATACTTTGCTTTTTCGCCTTCAGCAAGAGTTGAATCTACATAGCTTGTAGCAGAAACTGCTTTAAGCATTGTATAGTTTCCTGTTTTCGAATCAAGCTTCCAGACCTGATAATAAAGCGCATCTTTAATTTGATTCCAATTAAGCGTTACACCGCCTGTCGTAGCAGTAGCTGTAACGGAGGGCTTCGCCTCCATAAATGATTCCAGCGCAGACTGATTTGCATTTGGCATATCCTTAAACACAGGAATAGAAAATACCTTTTTAGTTTTGAGCACACCACTATCGCAATAAGCCTTATATGTTTTCTGACTTTCTGCTGCTGCGGCTCTTATATTCGCCATATACTCATGGCTATACAGGTTATCTGAAGCAGGGTTAACATTGAATTTTTGTAAATACCCTGTAAACTGGTACTCGGAAAATGATTCGTATATATACTGAGCACCATAATATATAGATTTATATGGTGAATCCCAAGGTCTGCCATAAGTTGTGGAAGCGGTAACATTTACTTTAGGAATATATCCGCTATATTTTTTACCATTTACAGAAGCAGAAACTTTATAAAAATCTCCTGATATCTCCATAAAGTTCAAATCTGTACCTTTAGGTACGGTTACCAACGTTGAGGAAGATGTTGATGTTTTTGAATACATTGGCGTTGCTATTTTCGCCTTCATATAGCCATTCGCCCATCTTAATCCGTCAACTGCCCCTGTATAAGCTCCTATATTATAGTAATTATAAATACCGTTATATGGAGAATTATTACCACAAGAGCCACCTGCATAGGAAGCCTTTGATGCTCCTACCTCCTGAACAATTTTTGATGCAAGGAAATATGCACTCATTCCGCTGGCTTTAGCAGACTCCATAATAGCCTGAGAATACTTAACGGGGTTACCATCCTTATCGGTATAGGTTTTTGTTTTACCCTCTGCATCAAGATATGTTATAGGACTGTTATACATCCATGTTGATTTTAATACAGATTCTACTGCATCTATTGTATGAGTTTCGTCGTAAGCGGTAGTTTCAAATTGGAAAATATATTCCTCGGTCAGGAAATTACGCGGGTCAAGATAGTATTCAACTGCCCTTTCAGATGCGCTGACCCAATTGCTCGCTTCCTGAATAACACCATAGCATGAACTACACGCACACTTAAAATCTGCAGAAACAACTGTTTCAATTAACTGCTTATTATGGGGAGTATGCTCTCCTTCCACAGCCTCACTCCATGTAAGTCCGGTAATAAATGGAACAAATTCCCATTCAGGATATTTTTTGTAAAGCGCAAGAAGAGAATCTGTATAAGATTTTGTGAAGCCTGAAGAAAGAAGATGATTAACATATTCTTCGTCTGTCATTTTTATAAATGTATCTGAAAGCAAAAGTCTCACATCATCTATAGAAATAACACCATCTTCATTCAAATCAGCGCCATCCGTTACATCTTCCTGACCTGAAGCTATTTTCAAAAGATAGCGGGCATCGTCAGTTGTAATTTCACCATCGTTATTGAAATCGCCTTTAACAGAATCCTGAGAATAAGATACAATATCTTCAGCGTACACACTCGGAGCAAACGCGCAAACCAAAGCAACAAGCAGTATGACTGATATTATTTTCTTCATTTTGTTCACGCTTTCACTCCTTTCTGACATTAATCAACAATAACCTACTTTAATTTATTTTAGCATACAAAAAACCGCTTAATATTCCAAAAAGGAATTTTAAGCGGTTTTAATATAAAATTCATATTATATTTCTTCCTCGTTTGCAGGTAGCAAAAAATCGTCATCCAGAGTATCTAAACCTATATGGCTTGTATTGTATATTTTAGGCGCAACAAGCATTTTTTTGCGTTCCTTGATTTTTTCATCCTGCTCAAAAAGTATTTTTGAATTATAGTGGCGCATTACAGCAAGACACATAACCACGAACAAAAAATATTCCAGGAGACTGAAGATATAAATCATTGAATCGCCAGAGAACAACTCCGTAAATGATTCACCGAATTCAGTAAGGTTATATTTTGTTACAGCATAGTTGATACTTCTGTATATTGCATAAAATCCACCACTAAGAAATGAGACAGTCTCAAAGAAAACCAATGGTTTTTCTTTTTTATCTCTTACAAGGTATAAAAGAGACACAAGAGTAAACAAGAAACTGTAAGTTGCTACAGTATTAAACACGCCCAAAAACAATTTTGATACAACAAGCCCTGCACCTGCACGACCTAAATTCAATACAAAAGCTTCAACAGGCTTTTTAATAAAACGGATAATAAAAACGAATAAAAGCAAAAACTTCAACGCTTTAGTTCGTTTTTTATTAATAAAATCTCTATGGCGTTTATAGCCTACACCCTCACCATTAAGAGAAAGAAAGCATAAAACTGCAATTATATAGAAAGTGTAGTCGGAAAGTTTTGTTCCATAATCCCCTAAACTACTATTGAACCTACCTGCAAAAATAAAGGCATTAGCCAAAAAAAGAATAATACCATTTATTGAAAAAAGCTTTGCAGAATTAGATAAATATTCTGCCTTTGTCATGGCTAAGCCTCCTTTATAAATTTCTGGTCATTGCAAAAAAATCGGCGACACATTGTGCCGCCGATTACTTTAATTTATTTTGTTTCGGCAACGCTCATCTGCTTTTTAGCTAATTCCTTAATTGCATCGGAATCACCTGTCATAGCAATCTTAGCGGCTTCATCACGGCGCTGAAGGAGTTCTGCGTACATACGCTCTCTCTTTTCGCCTGAAAGGTCATAGAAAAGAATCGGAATAATACCGAGAAGACCTGTTACTGTTGGAATAATTGTTGCCATTGCGAAAAGACCAAACTTAGTGTTATCAGTCTGAGCTTCGCCTCTGGTGTATGAAGAAATATCGTAACCGATAAGCTTCTTGAGCTGTAATGACAACGCAGAGTTAGCAATACTTGCAAGCTTCTTTGTAAGGTCTCTTGCAACAGAAGTCATAGCCTCTGTACGATAACCATTTTTCCATTCGCAGTAGTCCATAGATTCGTTATACATTTCACTCGGAATAACTCTACGAACACCCCAGAATACCATATAAATGGCTTCCTTAATTGCCATAACAAAGAACATTGGTAATACCTTTTTGTAAATACCATTGTGCTTACCGCCTATCATACCGATAAGGAAAACAGGAATATCAAGGAGCGGCTGGCTCTTTGTACCAAGAAGATAAAGCACTTTTGTTGTGAATCTTCTTCTGAACCAAGGAACAAGGGAGAATGAGAATGGGTTAATGATAGCACCGGGGATACCGGCAACCATTGTCATTGATGCGAAGTTAAGAACGTCTATGTAGTAGTCATTGATGCTACCACCAACACTGAAGTTGGAAAGTGTTTCTGAAAGAGTAAGCAACAAGATAGGCTTGTTGTTAACAACAGACTTAAGACTCTGCATAACACTTGGTGTTTCAACAGACTGAAGAACACGCTCACGAGTCATAACGCAGAAAATAAGAGATGCAACACCACTGACAATAGCGGTAAAGTTACCCATAAACATAAATGTTGATGTGTAAGAAAGGTTAATAACCTTGTTACCGATAAGGTCAATAAGAACTGTCAATATCTGCTGCGGCAACTTTTCACCCAACAGACCCGAGAAGAACTCAGCCATTGTAATAAGCCTTGTTCGGTCAACAGGGTGCGGCGTTATGGTTGCCAACATACCGGTCTTAGCTATGGCGCGGAATGTACCGGCACCCTCACGAACAACCGCAAGCAAGAAATATGTAAGGAACTTACCCATATCTCTGGAGCCCTTGCCCTTGAAGAGCATCGGGAGCAACCAGTAAAAGCAAGTACCCAATGTACCCGGGACACCTAAACCTACAAGATAAGGTTTGAATTTACCCCAACGAGTACGTGTTTTCTCAACAATTGCAGCTGTAAAAATATCATTGATAACATCCCAGAAACCATTGAAAACACTAACAAATGTCTGGTAGTCAAGGTCAATCTGAAGAATACTTGTTACGAAACGGTCGTTGAAGGAGTCGATATTAAAGCTCTGGCACATATCATAAACAACATACCATATTGTTTCTTTCATACCAACATATCTTCTGTTTTCATAGACATACTCACGGGAAGAAGCGTCTATTTCCGGCGTTTCGGCAACAACAGTATTTTTTTCGTCTGCCAAAAGATACACCTCCGCAGTTGTGATACGCATTTTTAGGCATATCACACCATTTATAAGGTGAATTATACCATAGCCTAAAAAGCTTTGCAACTATAATTTAATATTTTATGAAGTTTCAAAACAACCTTGTGGGAAACATCAAAATTACCCTTGTTTGTTTGTTTATTTTTACCACAAAAGAAAAAGCAGACTGTTATGAACAGTCTGCCAAACCTTGTTATATAAGCACTTTTGAAAGGAAGGACTTAAGTCTCTCAGATCGAGGGTTGTTGAATATTTCGTCAGGTGTTCCTTCTTCAACAATAACACCTTCATCCATAAAGATAACTCTATCTGCAACCTCTTTTGCAAAGCCCATCTCATGAGTAACAACAACCATGGTCATACCCTGATTTGCAAGGTCCTTCATAACATCAAGAACCTCACCTACCATCTCAGGGTCAAGAGCAGACGTTGGTTCGTCAAAAAGCATTACGTCAGGCTCCATGCAAAGAGCGCGAACAATAGCAATTCGCTGCTTCTGACCACCTGAAAGCTGCTGTGGATAAGCGTTAGCTCTGTCAGCAAGACCAACTCTTTCAAGGAGCTCCATCGCCTTTTTCTCCGCTTCCGCCTGATTTTTACCTAAAATCTTAGTCGGAGCAAGCGTCATATTCTTAAGAATATCCATATTCGGGAACAAATTAAAGTGCTGGAAAACCATCCCCATTTTCTGACGATGCTTATTTATGTTTGTCTTTTTAGATGTAATTTCTGCACCATCAAAAACAATGCTTCCTGCTGTAGGAATTTCAAGAAGGTTAAGAGAACGAAGAAGTGTACTCTTACCACTTCCTGATGGACCGATTATAACAACCTTTTCCCCTTTGTTAATCCTGCAGTTAATACCATCGAGAGCCTTTACAACACCACCCGTGTAGTGCTTTTTAAGGTCGGTTACTTTGATTAAAACGTTATCGCTCACTCTTACGCAACCTCCTTTCAAGCTTACCTACAAGAGATGTAAGAACCATAACTATTACAAGGTAAACTATGGCAACGGTAAAGAGCGGTATGAAATATTCAAAGGTTCTGCCCGCAACCACATTACCTGATTTTGTCAAGTCCATAACACCTACATAACCTGCAACAGATGTCTCTTTTATAAGAGCAATAAACTCATTACACAATGTAGGCAATACCGCCTTGAACATCTGAGGAATAATTATATATCGCATTGTCTGAATATAATTGAAACCCAAACTTCTGCCTGCTTCAAACTGTCCGTTATCAATGGACATAATACCTGCCCTGAAAATTTCAGCAACATATGCACCTGAATTGATACCGAAAGCAACAATAGCAACAGGAACGCCATCTTTTGCAGAAACAAACACCACGAAATACATAATCATAAGCTGAACAACAACAGGTGTTCCTCTTATAACGGTAAGGTAAACCTTACATATTGCATTTACAACAGCAAGCACACAATAGCCTACACCGCCATGCATTTTCATGGATTCTCTGTTTTTATCAAAAGATGAACGAATTGCAGCAACAACGATACCGATAACAATACCTAAAACCAATGCACCTGCAGTGATTTTAAGAGTATTCAAGAAACCATTTATCATAAGCTCATATCTGCCGTCACCAAAAACGAACAGGATTTCTTGCCAGAGCTCTTTCATTTTCTCATCCTTTCTCTGAAGAAATATTCTTCTCTTTAACAGAAAACAAGGGCGGAATAAATCCGCCCTTAAATCCGGAAATTAATTACTTAATATACTTGTCGATAACCTGCTGAACAGAACCATCTGCAATAAGCGCCTTAAGAGCTGCATCAACCTGTGTCTGAAGTTCTGTGTTATCCTTTGCGAAGCAGATAGCATAATCTTCAACAGCATATTCTGTTTCAAGAATTTCAAGACCTTCGTTAGCCGCTACATATGACTTTGCAGGCTCATTATCAATAATAACGCAGTCAACCTTGTCTGCAAGAAGAGCCTGAACAGCAACTGCACCATTATCATAACGAGTGATAGCATCTTCGCCGTAATCACCTGTTGCATAGATGTCGCCTGTTGTTGATGTCTGAACACCAATCTTCTTACCTGTAATATCGTCAAGAGTCTTAATGTCGCTACCTTCTTTTACGATAACAACCTGAACACCTGTTGCATAAGAAGTTGAGAAATTAACCTTCTCAAGTCTTTCGTCGTTAACTGTAAGACCAGCCATACCCATATCATACTTCTTTGACTGAACGCCAGGGATAATTGAATCAAATGCGATATCAACGATTTCAAGCTCCATACCAAGCTTGTCAGCGATAAGCTGTGCGATTTCAGCGTCGATACCAACAATCTTGTCGCCCTCTACGTACTCATATGGAGGGAATTCTGCGTTTGTTGCCATTGTAAGAACTTTTTTACCTGCAGGAGCTGTTGTACCATCATTATCTGTTACAGGCTCTTTACCGCAAGCTGCAAAGCAAGCAACCATAGCAATAACAAGAACGATTGAAGCAATCTTTAAAAACTTTTTCATTGTAAAAACCTCACTTTTATATTTGTGCTTTCGCACATTGTGAGTGCATTATATACCCCTAAATGTAAAATTGCAACACTTTTTTGAAAAAATATACATATTTATGCAAGCAAAGTGAATATTCCAAAAGAAAATTTGTTAACAAATTTTCTATATACAAAATCAAAAATATAGTGTATAATGTTTTTATATTCTAATGATCAAGGTATTTTATATGATTTATCTGATTCTCTTAGGTCTTCTTTTTTTTATACAGTTATTTGCAGCATCCTGGTATGATTTGGCGAAAAAAGCAACTGACGAAAAAAAGGCTTTCAAGCACAAAATGATTTGCTCCGGCATTTACATAGCGTCGGTGTTCCTTTGCTCAGCTATCAAAGGAAGCTTCAGTAGCACATATACACTATTATTCATAACAGCTTTCCTGGCACTATTTATCCACGACATTATTGAAGGAAAGGGCAACAAGATCAGCAATATATTTTCTGCATTACCGGGTGTTATCGGATATATTGCTATGGGTATAGCGTTATGCTATAAAAACCCAACCTTGTTTAGCGAAGATGAATTCGGTTTGATAATTCAGTATGCAATACCTGTTGCAATCCTTCTTATATGTGCTATCACATTAATAAAATCAGCGACTGTTTCCAAGCTTATAGCTACTGTGTATTTAATCATATGCGCTATTCTTACAGGTATTACCCTTCAGAATTCAGGGGATCCTCAGTCTCAGGCATGTAGTTGCGCAGTAATTATGGGTGCATCTGCATTATTCATTTCAAACATCATTTCTGTTCTTGACAAAAACAATGTTAAATCACTATTAAGAATAAATCTTTATTATTTTGGTCTTATGTTTATTTCCTGCTCTGTAGCAGTCATATAAAATTCCGAGGAGAATGAAATGAGAAAAATTCTATCAATTATTCTAAGCATAGCTTTCATTATCACCATTATTCCTGTTGCAGTTGCCGCAGAATATAACGGATTTGAATATCAGGCAAACTCTGCAGGCACATATGTTATAACAGGCTATAACGACTTTAAAACTGATTATGTAAACATCCCCGAAACAATAAACGGAATAAAGGTTACCGCTATAGGAAAAAGTGCTTTTCAGAACAAAACAACAATTTCTACTGTTAAATTCCCTGAATCTGTAACCGCAATTGCTTCAATGGCTTTTTATGGCTGCAAAAACCTCAACTCCGTTATACTCGGTTCAAGTGTTAAATCAATCGGTTCAAAAGCCTTCAGCATGTGTACAGGGCTCACAGGTATAAACCTAAAAAATGTCCAAACCGTTGGCGAGCATGCATTTTATGGTTGTAATAGTCTCAGCGATCTCTATTGCGGAAATGCTCTTAAAGTTATCGGTGCATATGCTTTCCAGAAATGCTCAGACCTTATGTTTATAAAACAGGCTCCTACCCTTATTTATATCGGTAATTACGCTTTTGCTGACTGCTCATCAATCACAACCCTTACACTTCCTGACAAGCTTACATATATCGGTAACAGTGCTTTCAAAAATTGCAAGTCCCTCAAATCTTTAACTTTTGGTTCTGCAACCCTTGAAATAGGTGCATACGCATTCGAAAACTGCTCTTCACTTACTGCGCTTACAATACCTAATAACATTTCAGCTATCGGAAGGTATGCCTTTGCTCTCAGAAATTCCACATCCACAGATTTTTCTCATAATATTTCTCTTACATGTGCGAAGAACTCACAGGGCACAAAATATGCAAAGATGCATAATGTGAGTGTATATATCACAGACCTTAACAAAACCTACGCATATTTTGGCGACATAAACGGCAACGGAAAAACTGATAAAAATGATGCTAAATCAGTTCTTCGCATTGCCGCCTCCATGGATTACGGAATAACCGGAGAAAAACTTTTCATTTGCGATATCAACTGCAATGGAAAAATAGACACAGGAGACGCATCCTATATTCTCCGCAATTCATAAATCACTTTTTAATAACAAAGCCTTCGAAGCCTGCTCTTTTTAAAGCATCAAGATGCTTTTGGGCGTTAGCCTTTTCTCTGAAGGCACCGGTCTGAACTGTATACAACGTTCCGCTTTCCTGCGGGGCGTTGTTTTTTTCTGTCGGAAGAGCTACTCCGTAATAATTACAAACACCTTTTGCAATTGCTTCACCAATAGCAGTTGTGCTTTTAATAATAAAATCAGAGCCCTCCTTGGTATCATGAAATTCACATTCACAATACACTGCAAGTCCGTTGGTTGCTCTGCATTCATAAAAATCGGGTTTAGCTATAATTCTTTCAGCACTCTTCCCCGGGGTAATTGGCGCAAGGCAATCAAACACAGCCTGTCCCGCCTTTTTTCGCTCTCCATCAAGGGAATAAAGCAAAATCTGCGTGCCACCTGTAATATTATGATTTGCAGTTGCATTCGTGTGCACTGCAATATGCATATCAGCACCAAACGAGTTGCTTTCCCTCACTCTTTTATACATATCATCATTATATGTACACATTACAGTAAAACCTGCTTTTTTAAGATATCTTTCGCAAGCCCTGGCTATTTTATGGCACTGAGCCTTTTCGTTCGTCTTTCCTGTCGCATATAAATTCCCCTGCTGATTACTTGGTGAAATATAAATTTTCTTACTCAATTAATCACCTCTTAGAAAGTTTCTTTATCATAGTAAGTCATAGCCCTGTCGCTATCTGAAACACCTTGAGTTGTAGGGTCTACAACCACACCTGCAAGAGCCAGAACATTAACGCACAGTCCGCACAACTCAAGAATTTCATATTCTGCCACTGGCGGTACAATATTCGCCAACGCGAGAAGCTTGTATACAAATGAAATTATAATAGTTGTGGCGCTCACAACAAACGCCTTGTTTTTTAATCTTGCTTTTATATTAATTTTCAATTCATCTACCTCCGTTGCAATATATTCGTTTTCACTTTTTCTCTGAAATTTCACCCTCAAGTTCTTTTATAAGCATATTATATTTATGCTTTATCTCGCCATTTCCGCCTAATTGCACATACTTATCGCCTGCTTTTATTCTCTCGGAAAGAGGCATATACGGTGCCATTATTTTAAGCTGAAGAACCGATAAATAATTATCCTTACTGTGTTCGCTCTGCTCATCTACCCATTTATCCCATTTACGCACAAATCTGTAAACTTTAACAGCGGTTGCAATTATCACCGACAACGCAGTAAGCACGGATGCGATTAATATTATGTTATCAATCATAAATTTCTCCATTTTCATTAAGAGCCTGTGCTTCTTCCTCTGTGATTTCGTGCCAATTGGATGCACTATCGTTTTTACCTAAGTAAACTACCTTACCGAAAGCCTCACCATTGGTAAGTGTCATACCTTCATCTGCTTTTAAAACTGTTACTTTTTCTGTAATCATTGTGCTAAAGTCCACCCCTTTTCATTTATTGTTGCTTTCTGCTCATCTGTAAGAGTGATAGCAGAATTAAGTCCTAAAGTCTGTGCCGTTTCTACTGTTGCCAATCCGTCAATAATACTCTGTATGCTTTCTGCGGAAAGCATACCACTCCATCCCAAGCTTATTGTTAAAGATAAAGTATCTTTTTCAAAAGTTACTTCTTCTAAGTTGTAACAGTTCCAAAACATATTTTGAACAGTTGTAGCAGAAGAAAAATCCAAAACACCAACTATTTTTTTTAGTTTAATTGCGTTTGAAAAAACCGATGTATACTTAGTAATATTTTTAGTTGAAAAATTTAAAACTGCTTCTTCGATAACGCTTGAACCGCTAAATAAAAGTGTCAAATTTTCACAATTATTAGACAAATTCAAAATAACATTTTTAACACCTTTATTGTTACTAAACATTGACGATACATTACCATTAATTAAATTAGGTGCATTAATAGTTAGCTTTTCAACAATTGGAATAGGTTCATTGTTCCAATTACTAAAACCGTTGTTTAAATCATAAACATTAGGCAAATTAACGGTTGCTTTACTCGGAAAAGTTGTGGCTCCATTAAACAACCACGCACCGCCCGTAATATTCATAAAAATATCCAACTCTTCCGCTTTATCAATCAATTGCTCAACCTTTTCTGTTACAGTTCCCTCTGTATCTTCAAGCACTCCGCTTTCGTCAATCAAATCTTCCAAAGCATCTGTTTCGGTTGTATCTATAACCTCAACCACACCACCGCTTGCCATACCTAAAGCAAAGCCGTTTTGAAAATCTGTTTTACTCATATATTCACCACCTTTATTTAATCATTAAAGTAGTATTTTAATAACAACAATGCTGCTTCTTGGTCGTTATTATCAACTTGTGTATCATATGCGGTCGCAGTAACTGTGTTGCCGTCAAAACCAGTTTTATAAGTGCTGTAATAGTATGTAACATCTTTATATTCAACACTACCGAAGGCATAAGATTCTCTGTGATTTAAGGTGGTATCATTCATTTCACACGCCTGCTCCGATAAACCAACAAGTATTGCACAAGGACAACCATCTTTATATTGGATGCCAAGTATAGACCAACCATCATATACTTTACAACTTGTGTTCGGGTCATAAACAATACGTCCATATGTTCCCAAAATAGTACCTGCGTCATAATATTCTAATTCACTATGCACCATTGTAAAGTGAGCAAATATTTGAGTGTCAGTTGTTGTTGGAAATGGAAAACTAATTCTCTTATCATCACTATCTCGCCATTCGATAAATACTAAACTATCTTTTGCTGGATTTGTGGCAGGTGCATTAACCGAATTACCATTCTTAACGTTCACTATCTCATAGGGTTCCCCATCAACTGTAAACGTTACTATATGGTCAAGTGAAGCACCGCTACTTGTTTTTGCGTTAGCGAAATCAACCGCAGTATTCCCCACCCTATTCAATGCATCATCCTTATAACTTAATCTGACAGTTTTACCATCATATTTTACATCTACCAATTTATCTCCTTGATAGGTACAAACCATTGTATGCTCTGTACCTTCTTTATCTATGAGAGTAATTGTGTCGTCATCGTTATAGGTAACACTTAAATATTCTGTGCTTTCAACGATACCACCGCCACCGCTTACAATATCAAGTATTGCTTGTGGCATATCTGCAAGGGGAATTAAATCTGTTATGCCGTTTTTTTCTCTTATGGCATCACCGATTGCACTTAACTTATCAATAAGAGCCATTTTCAATACCCCCTATTGTTTCGGTTACAAAATTATAAACAGCCTTTGCAGTTGGTATTTCTTCATCAGTGCCTTCTTCATTAACTGTTTTCACCATTGATTCAAAAACCTTTTTGGTTTCCTCTGAAATCATTTTGCAATACTGCTCATAAAGACTTATTTCCGGGATAGCTTCTTCATTTATTTCTTCACTGAATGAACCTTGTAAAACATTGAAAACAGTTGGTCTGGGAGAGTACATAAGTTCAATTCCGTTTTCTCCTTCACGGTAAGCGTACACACCTAAAATCGCCTTCCCCGTTTCAAGAGATGGAATCAAGCACCCATTATTTACGAGAGGCACGGGTATATTATTAAAAACCGCGGTTACATTCAGACCCTCAAAGCAGTCAGGCAATATGAACTCACATTCATTAACGCAAAACTCACCTGTATTTACTATTGAATATTCTGAAATAACAACCGCATCTTTTGTAACTTCTGCTACCATATATCAACACCTCATTTGTACTTTTTATACATTGCTTTAAGGTATTCCGAATATTTACCTTTATAAGCCTGCATATATGCTGTACTAGCCTTAAACTGTGTTTCTGTAAGAATATTTGCAACCCCTGTACGAGCATAAAACTCTTTATATGTAGTAGGATAAATTGTAACCTCACCCGTAGACTCACCCTTGGATTTTCCTGATGAACCTTTTGAACCGGATGAATATGCCTTCTGACGCGCAAGTGCGTAGTTTCTATCTTCATTTGCCTGATCGCGTTGTGCTTCCGCCTTTTTGAAAGCGAGCTCTTTTTCAAACTCTTCCCGATCCAAAGCATCTTTATGCTGCTTAAAGGCGTGCTCTCTGTCATTTTCCCAGCTTTCCAATTCTTTGGCAAAAGCGTCAAACTCACTATCTGACATATTTGATAGTTTGCGAAGAAGATAATCTCCATCTTCATAGTAACGCTGAAGCTCCTGAAGATATTTTTCGTAATCATCCCCGTCAAGATTTCTCAGAAGCTGGGAATCCTTCATAAGAGTATCGCCTGTATATTTATACTCTTCAAATGCTCTGTCTCTTAAATCAAGTGCAATATCATTAAGCTGTGTAAGATAATCGTCGTAAACCTGCTGTCCTGCAACCTGAGCATAGGAATTATTGTAACCTCCTGTAAGAGCAGCACTGTTCCCTACCGTATCCATCATAGCCTTTTTGCCACCAAGCATATATAGTTCCTTGTATTGCTCGTATAATGGATCGGCGCTCATACTATATTTGAAATCCTCACGATTCAGAATACTACCAAGGATTTCGTCAATTTTTTCGGAGTATTTACTTTTATATTCATCTGGACTATTCATTTCCCAATTCTTCAAAGACTCCTCTGCAGTTAATACTGCCTGACTTTTCTCATATTGAGGTTTAGGGGTAGAAAAACCATTTTTTGAGTTTACAGAAGAATTTTTGTTGCTGGTGGACGTACTTTTAGTTGTTGTACTTAACGCTCCCCATGTATTTTTACCAACTATACCGTCAACGCTTAGCCCCTTCTTTTTCTGATAATCCCTTACTGCTGCCTGCGTCTTACTACCGAAATGACCATCAACGGCTAAAGAGTAGCCTTCTTCGTTAAGTCTTTTCTGAAGTTTTTTTACGTCATCACCTGATGAGCCGTATGAAATTGTTTTATTTACTATGTAAATCATCCTTTCTTATGTGAATTTTCCCACTCAATTATCCACGAAATACTCGTCATAATCTGCAACATAAATACCGCTTATATAGATATACGTTCCTACAGGAACATCAACCGATGACCTGAACATTACATCTCCCGTTTTATACACAACACCCGATACACTGACGCCACCGCTTTCATAATTTGCAAGGCAGTTCAATGGCATAAACATAGCAGGCGGTTTATCGGGTATATGGGCAACAACATAGGTAACGCCCGCATTTAGTAATTGGCTTGTCTTTAATCTGAGCCTTACAATACAGCTCTTTATACATGGATAGTATTTCACATACCCCAACAAATCCTCGGTATTCGTATTACACGTACAAGTAACACCTTCCCAATTCATCTCACCCTTTATTTCAACATCGCCGTCAACGTTAAGATTCCAACCAACACTAAGCTCGTTATCCTTTTCAGAAAATTTACCAAAAGCCGCACCTTTTCCACCTCGCCTGATGTTAAAAGGAATATGGCCCGCCGACACGGTACGTATGACCTGAACACCCGTGGTGGTTATTCCATCGGTAATCGTGAAACGAACAAACGAAGATGTATTTAACGAGATTTTACCGTTACCGAACACACAAGGATTTGTTGTAATAGTTTCCGAAGCACTATACTGAGAATCGTTAGGTGCTTTATATTGAACTGAAAGTTGAGCTCTGTTTTTAGAATTTACCGAACTGTAATTAAGAATGTACTTCACAAACAGATTTTCACCGTTAGATTTTTCGTTACCACTTGAATCACATCTGAAAAGCTCAGTTATCTCAACAGATGGTGGTGTATAAGAATTAACTTTAATTGTAGTTGTCTTTACTGTTAACAACCCTCGCGTATCTCTTACAGCTACAGTAACAGTTAAGTCCCCTGCTTCCGAAAGGTTAAATGTTGCAGGCAGCTGCCTTATTGAAACAGAGCCTACAGTAATAGTTACCGCTGCAAGGCTTGCTCCGAATTTAAAGTTAAGCCCATCAGGGTTTACCGTAACTTTACTTATTCCCTGTACATATTCATCCCAGTCTGAAGGCACACCATTATCGAGCCTTGTTAAACCGATTGAAAACTCCGGCTTATATTTATCCGTTGCAGGCACAACAAGAGTCAACTTATATACATTGACTCCGATTTTACTGCTACTGTTATACGTCTCAACAGAAACATTAACACTACCTTTCGAGGCATTATTCAACCCATATAGCCACTGATCAGGAACAGTAATTTCCGCACTTAGAACACCTGAAGCCAATGTAAGTGAAGAGGAATATGATCCTAAGCTCCATAATATTTTGTGGCTGAAGGTCGCAACCGCAGGAGTTATTGTTGCAACGACAGAAGAACCGGGATTTATTGTAGTTGAAGAAAAAGAAAGTGATGATTTTCTCGGAATTGCAGTACAATTAAAAACACCTGACGCCGAACCCGAAGAAAGACTGGTGTTGCTCATTGTGAATTCACCGCTGACACTCAGCGATAATGCACCATCATTACCATGAGTAACATCACCTGTCCAATTGGCAAGAAGAACCTTTGCGCTATTACGAGTATCAATCTTAAGATTTTTACTGACAACAACATTACCACCTACAGTAATTTTTGCTGTATTTTGATTCTCGTACAAGTTATAAGCAGAATCGCTATACCCATCATTTCTTTTAAGGTATAGCTTTACTGTAACGTTACTTTGATTATTCTCTATATTTTGAGAGTTCTGCGTTACGTTCAACCATAAATCGTATTTTGATGAAGAACTACCTTTGCAGCTACCATAAAAATTAATTGCCATCTATCCACCGCACCTCCAGACCGTTTGATGTTGTATCAAAAAGGAAATATCCCTGTGATGAGTTACCTATTCTCAGGTAATCCAGCACATCTGCATTTGTAATATACAGGCTACTACCTGAAATATACGCCACCTCGCTTGCACCCTGATAAAAAGAAAGCCGGTCATTAGTGAAACGTGCTTTAATATTGCTATCGCTTCTGCCGATTTCTATACCGTAAACATTTTCCTCAAGTTCACCGCGACGAATATATACATCCAAATCACTGACCAATTCGCTGACAACACCGCCAACCGAGCTGATATCCTGTGATAGAAGAGCAATATTCTCTGAAAAATTCTCAGTTATGTTTTTTTCGGTTTGTGTTATCTGAGAGGATATTCTGTTTTCAAGCTCTATACCATCAGTTTTTCCGTAATATTGGGATTCCACCTGAGATATAATTGCGTCCGCCTGAACGGCTATTTCACTTCTTGCAGTATTCTTAAAGCTTTCCAGATCCGCTTTCACTTCGTCAGTATTTTCGCTGAGAATTGAAATGCGGTCCGATGTCTGTTGAATTGTAGTATCAACAGTATTTTTATATTCTCCGTGTTCGCTTTTAGTAAGATACTCTGCAGAAACCGTACCCAGAATTTCGATTTCGCTTCTTTCTAAAGCAGATGTATAAGAGCTTTCTATCTCCTCTGCGGTTCTTATAATCTGTTCTTTAAGCTCGTTAAATCTTTTTATGTTCTGCGCCTTAAGCTTTACTGCATCAGTATTACCTTTCTCTTTAGTGGCTGTTATGTCTTTTTTCAATGAAATAATTTCGTTTACGCTTAGGTCAGAGAGAGCAAAGGACAACGTTTCATTCAATTCCTCGAGATAGTTTTTCAAAAGCAAAAATCTGTTATCAGAAGAATATTTTGATGACGTAATGTTCGGAACCGATAAATTCAAATCATACATCCAAATCACTTCCTGACTCCGTTGTTCTCGAAATGCTTATAATTTTCACATTACCAACACCCGTTATTCTGATGCGTAAATGGTCGCATCGCGGTGTTATAAAAGGAATTGAAAATGAACCTGTCTTATCCACAACAACTTCATATTTATTTTCCCATTTACCACAACTGTTGTACTCAAAGAAAACCTTTATGCGAGCACCTTTTTCACCTATAGCTCTTATACGGATATTGGAATAATACTTATTTTCAGGAAGCTCTAAACCCCACAAACCACTTTCTACACACCAGAAGAAATCATCTTCAACAGTGTAACCCTGCAAATCACCAAGAAAATTGCCATACTTGTTAATGCTGTCTATTAACCCTAATTTCCGCATCTCTCCCTGAGATATAATAAAATACAGGTTAAGGTTATTTGTTGCAAATTCCTGAACATCAAACACACCTTCTCTATGCCATAGCGCTTTTTCTTCATCGTAAACAAAAAGCTGTCTGTTACCTTTAATATCTGTCATACAGATATAGTATTTGTTACCCAATCCGCCTGCTACAGCATTTGTGTAGTATTCTTTACCGAGAGCTTCAGATATGTCAACGGGAATTCCACCTTCATAGGAACACACTCCATTAGGTGATTTATAGTAAAGGGTTTCGTTAAGCTTACAAATAGATTTATGGCTACCCTTCTGAACACCGCGTATATAAGATGTGGTTATTGTGTACGGAGGATTCTGTCCATAAACCTTGTGAACACAGTTTTCTTTGAAGAAAAGCACATACCCTCTGTAGCTTACCGCGCCCGTAAAATCTCCATCAGTACCTACAGTTGCTGCATAACTATCTGTAGAAATACCCATATATGTAAAGAAATTAGTGGGGTCTCCTAATTTGGATGCGAAAATCTCATTGGTTTCAGATAAGCAGCCCCACAATCTGTTGCCACTTTCGCAAACGAAATCAAAGGATGGTATTTTTCTTTCTACAGTAAATGGATTTTCAATAGTAACATTTTTATCAAGTATTCCGGCAATAACAATAAAGTCATCATCTTTGTGATAAATAATATGGGTACCATCAGCACCTATACTATTGAAGCCACTCAACGTTACACCATCAAATTCGTTGAAATTACCACCAATTCCATTACAGGTAATTCTTATAAATTTATCTTCTATTTCTACCCACCCCTCAATATCTGACGAATATTGTTTCAGCATATGAGCAGAAAGTGATGTATCAACCCACAAATCTCCGTGAGTTGGGTTATCAGGAGGAGTAGCACCTACAACATAATCCTCATACAAATCCCCATCACCGCGGCATAATGTACACTCTGCCCTCTCTCCTGTAAAAGTTGCTTCAAGAGAGCCATAATCTGATAAATCAACAGTATTTATATAAACTTTATCAGGAAAGATAATAAGCTTAGCACCCATTGAAACAAAGGTACGTTCCCCATTTATATCAGGAAAGAAAAGTCCGGAAACCGCCACTCCTCCGTAGTAAAGGATACCATTATTTATGTAGCACAGCTTCTCTTTAGAAAACAATCCGTGAAGCCTGTTACCTGACACATTGAAAAAAGCTCTTTTGTTACGAGGAGAAAGCATGGGATAATTATCAGATGACATATTCTCTTCAAAGTAAAAAGCATTTTCATCGGCAATAAGATTATTTTCATAACCTTTAAAGGCAGTGATAATATCCCTTTGCTTCTGTGGATTATAAAGAGACGGCTTAAACATATAAATCCCCTGCCTTTATCTTGGTGTTTTTCGGGATTTTTGTCTTGCGGTTAATTGCATCGCCCATTTCCTTATAAAGCCTGTTGAAAAGTTGAGTTGAGTTATTGAATCTGGTGATTTCACCATTAAGATAATCCAGCTTCATATTAAGATATAAACAATATATTTCGCTATATTCTTCAGGCGCTTTGAGAACAGTCTCGCAAGGTGTCAATGAAGAATAGCCTGAAAAACTTTCTTCACCACGAACCTGAAGATATTCGCAGAAAATTTTGTGGTCCAATTCAGAAATCCACTTGATTTTTTGCTCTGCAGAAAGCTGATTGCTTCTGCAATTATCAAAATCCTCTATTGCATTAATTAGTTTCATTCAATCCCTCCTCAAAGAGAGATATTTGCATCAATATATTCTGCAGAAACCGCCGCCATTTTTTCACTGTTTCTGATAACCTCGGCAAATCTTTCAGGAATTTCTACAGTTTTTCCTGTCTGTACAAGAATGCGCTCACCATTCACACCAATAAAACGTTCCGTATCATTTCTTGACTGCTTAGGAATAAATACACTTACAAGTTTTTCTGTTTTGTTATTTGCCATATAAATACCTCCATTTATTTTCGTGAGTAGGGAGTCAACTCCCTACTCACTTTTTAACATTCAATCAATCCTTATGGATTAATCTAATTGAAGATTGGGATGCAGAGCGCAGTTTTAAGATGCGACGCTGTACAAAGGTACTGCGAGCAGATTAAAACAAGCTATGCGCCCAAGATTCAATTAGATTTTGCTGTAGAGCTAAAGGCAGAACCACTTTCAATTCGAATCATATACTCTTCAACAAGTCTCTTTGCTGTTTTAAGGCCCTTCCAGCCTACAGATGAACGCTGGTTAAGCGGGTCGTTACCGTAGCCCTTCTGCTTTACAATGTGTTCAATACCGCCGCCGGTAACAGAAGTTACACCGTAAGCATCTGCACCGATAATAAGGGTTGCGAAAACTGCGCAGTTTCCTGCACCCTCATTCCAGATTTTTGCCTCAGTTGACTCAACGAAACGAACACCTCCAAGGCAACCGATTTCTCCATTAAGCATATTTTCAGGAGTAGCGTACTTCTGCACTTCCATCCACTGATTGCCCGCTTCCTGCATAAGGTCATAAGCAACGTATGGGTGAATAATACCAACGTAGTAGCCATCAATCTTTGGCGCATTCATAGCCTTAAGCTCTGCTGCTGCCTTAAAAACATCTTTAACACGGAGAAGCGCTGTATTATCAATAGCACTTCTTGAGGCAACTGTTGTTTCTGTGCCGTCTGATGCAACCTTAGGGCAATAAAGCACGTTAGTACCGCCAACAATTTCATTACGTACAATTGTATCCATTGTAAGACCTGCCTGAGCAGAAAGCTGCTTTGTTGCTTCAACAATTGTATTGTCGACCGCTGTAAGCTCAAGAAGGTCAGACTGTTCAATATAATCACCATACTGCTCAACTGTTGCAGAAACTGATGATACATTAAGCTTATTACCTGTTGGTGTTACACCCTCTGTAAGAGGTGTAAGCGCCTTAGGAAGAGATGAAAACCTTCTGAACTCAATGATTTTACCACCATTCTTGGGGATATCACGCTTCTGACCAAACTGGTCATGAACAAGATAAGGTGATGCAAGAGTGATAAGTGTTTTATCGTAAAAAGTTTTCATTTCTGCACTGAGGTTGTTGCCCTCAGTTGCAGAGGTTGTTGTATTTACTGCTTCGCCTGCTGCGAAAAGCTGAAGATTTAAAATAAAGTCTTTCATATTTCTCCTTTCAAACGATGTCAGAATTTTATACTGGCACCATTTTCGACCTGTTTTAATATTTTTAAAATATCGCGTGAGGTCAGGGAATTGACATCTACTGAGGTAACAATAGCACTTTCTGCCGAAACGCCATTTTCAACAGGGCGTCTGCCCTTTGCTTCAATATTCTGAACCATTTGCTGTCGAACAGCGTCGGCAGTATACTGCATTGCACCTGAAATAATTTCATCCTTATGAATTGTTTCATAAGCTGTGCTCAAAGGAACTCCGCTTAAAAGCAGTTGGGAGAAAAGCTTGTTATTTCTTATTTCGTTTCTCAAATCAAAATCCGGTATAGTTTTTTTCATAGCTTTGCTTTCCTGAAGCCATATACTGATTTTATTTCTTAACTCATCCTGATATGGTGTCTGATTTTCTTCCTGAATATTTTCAAAATCTGTGGCACCCTCTATTGCACTGAGAAGCTTGTCCTCCTCGCCCGGAGAAATGCCGTATTTTTCCATAAGGCTTTCTACTGCAGGAGCTACTCTGCTTTTATAGGCTTCAAGTTCCTTTGTTTCTTTAAAGCGTTTGTCAATTATCGCCTGTGTTTTCTTTGTAAACTGCTCTTTGAATTTTCCGTTTATAAGCTCAGAAAATTCATTATCAAAGTTTTCGGTATTCTCTTGCTCGGCGTCAGCAAAATCGTCGCCCGTTCCACCCTCAACAACGCCTTCACCCTCACCTGAAAACAATTGTAAATTCAAGGTATACCAAAGTAATTTTTTCATATTTGTCCTTTCTTGTTGCAACATTCATCGTCTTTCCGAAGTGTCTTGATATATATAAAAACTGCTTGGCCTTTGCAGCTTTTGGCAAAAAATTATTTAAAATTTATATATTGCGGATAACTTTCTTCAAGCATTAAAAGACCTGTTATGCAAGCATCAAAAATACCCTTAACACGAATTTTAGAGAAATCAAAATATTCGATTTCCAAACAGATATATCCGTCTCTTACAATTTTTCTTATTAGTTTTATATTGCCGGCACTTTCTTCATCAAGCATGCAGTTGAGAAGCGTGTACGTCAAGGTTGAAATGCCTGCGCACACAATATCTTCTCCATACTTTCCGAAACTGCTGTGCCCTTCAATTGTTAAAAAAAGCCTGTCATAATACTCTCTGTGATATACGGTGGTCAAAGCATACTCACCTCTGCACTGAGCCTTGCAGCCAAAGCGCTTTTCCCTTCAAAATCCATCATGCTTATGGCAAGCAATGCCTGAGCCCTGTTTTCAGGATTGAACATTCCTGCTCCATAGAGCTGTAGCGCCAGTTCGTTCTGACTTATTTTTGAAAAAGGACTTGCTTTATCTGCGCTTACCTTTATATCAAACACAGGCTTACGAAGAAAAATTTCCTCGCCGAAAGCTACGCCTTGATTTCTGATTTTTATATGAGAATTATCGTAGGAAATAAATTCTCTTTCTCCGTTTTCACCTAAAATCCTGAAAAATCGTGGCTCGTCATAAAACTGACGTATAAGCTCAATTGCAAGCATATTTATTTCAGAAAATGCTCTGAAGCCACCTTTTACCATATCGCGAGTAAGCTTTGAGCCAGCTTCCTGAAGGGCTGCAATTGCACTTGCCGCAGTAACACCACTTGAAACACCACCCTGCGAAAAGTCTCTGTTTCCGCTTGTTTCCTTAAGCTCATCAACCTTACTGTTCAAGACACCAAGATATATTTCCGGGATACCTGAAAGCCTGATTTCGCGTATACTATCCTCGCCTAAATTACTACCGGAAACGTGAACAAAGTTGTTTGACCAATCTGCAAACTCCTCCTCATTCACCGCACCCGACGAGTTTATAAAATAACGTGGACTTATTGCCATGGATGCTCTTTTCACAAGAGAGTTTGATAAAACATCTATCTGCTTCTGAGCATCCTTCATAATATCGATATAGCCGAAACCGCAAGGTGTGCCCTCTTCCACAAACAATGTATCGAAAACAAATGGATATTTTCCGTGGTCATAGAAACCTCTTTCCATATATTCAGGGTCATTCTCCGACGCATAAAGAAGCTGTCCGTTACAGATTTTGCAGTAATGCACAATCTCCATACCATTCCTTATAATCTTGTAATAGCGGTCTACCACTGCGCTTTTTTCTGTTGTATCAACATTATCGTCGTAAACATAGTGAGCGAGTTCAATGTTTGATGAACCCAACTTTCCTGAAAGCTGAGGATAAAGAGACACAAGAGCATCATTATCCATAAGCTCCACATGGAAAATATTTTTGCTTTTCTGAATATCTTTAATACCCGGTTCCCAGAAAAGATTGAGAATATCTACCTGCTTTATCTCAATATCACCTAATCCATTACTCTTTAATGGATTCCAGAACACACCATATACCGCTGTACCTGCTTTAAGCTTGTACCACCAGGCATCACTGTATATTTTTTCAAAACCGTTTCTTTCAAATATAACCGGCAACACCTGCGAGAGTATATCCGCTGCCTTTTCGTCGCTTGCCTCTCTCGGCAAGCAGGTTACTGACGGATAGTTATCCATAGCATCTGCATGCTTATTGGCAATTGAGTTAAAAAGCCATGCAGAAGCATTTTCATCGCCGCCTGATGAACGTAGCTGCTCCCAATGGCGCAATTTAAACCATTGCTCATTATCAACAATTCTGCTTTCAAGAGATGTTTTTCCCTCTTTATATTTCTTTAAAAGAGAGAGAGATTTTTCCACCTCTTCTTCACCAAATACGCCTGAAAGACCTATGGTTGTTGCTGTTTTTTCCTTTTCATACTTTTTACTGTTTTTCTTATTATTCATTCTCTCATCCCTTACAAAACTCTGTAATGACCCTTATTTAAATCAAGCGGGTCGTCGTATATTTTTATTTCCTTCTTTTTATATGTAGGTGAAATAGGTCTTGCCATACACATATATCGTACCTCATCGGCTATATGGTCTTCCCCTGTTGTGTCTAAATCCTCGGGATTCACTGAACTGAACTTTAATTCAGGTACAGTTCTTATAAAGCCTTTGCATGTATTAAAAACATACATCATTGGTATTCCCTGCTCATCAAAGCTGAGGCGGTAGTGGACCTGCATCCAACCGGGAAGACGCTTGTTATCACCTTTTGTGAAAAAAACACCATTTCTGTCTGCCGCCTCTATTATTGCTTCACCACGTGATGCATCCCAGATAGACGGGTCGGCAACACCTAATATTTTTTTATTTTTCAACCACCTGTGTTGCTTTTCGATAGCTGCAATTTCCGAAAAAATCTTTTCAGGTGGCCATTTAACTCCTTCATTGGCTGTTTTAGTGCATCCATAAAGCTCTAAAATTCTGTATAGCCTTCCGTCGTAATCCACCGCCCACCAGGCACATGAAAAAGGTTTTGCGTAGCCAAAGTCAAAGGATCGGTATATTATCCAATCATTTGGAATTTCAAATGGCTCAATTACATGGGTATTTATGCCATCCTTATAATGTTCAGGATTATCCCGAAACTCCTCAAAAAACTGTCCGTCAAAAATATCCCAATTACCAAAGCGATGAGCCTGACGAAGCGTTTCTGGTAAAGCATCAAGAATCTTGACATATTCAGGATTCGTTTTCATAAGTACTGTATTATCATCTATTGTTGCAGGAATAAAAATATAATCATCAGGATCTTCACCCGTTTCATACCTGCCCTTAACAAACAAACGCTTAAACCAGTTATGTCCAACTCCACCCGGGTTTCCCGTAAAATACATTCGCGGTTTGAAATCATTTCTTGTTGTTCTGTTACATGTCATAAGAAACTGTATCTGCGAAAAAGTAAAATGAGTACATTCCTCAACACCTATAACATCATATTCCTGACCCTGATACTGATATATATCATTTTCTGTATCACAGTAACCCAAGCGAATTCGGGAACCATTAGGAAAAATAAAAGCTCTTTCATCTCTTTTATATCGCGCTATTCCGTTTAATTGGGCAAGCAACGGTAGCAAATGATTTTCGCGAAGCTCGGGAAGAGTTTTTCTCAGAAGCAAAAGCTTCAGACCTCTATACTCCATAGCCAGAAGCACAAACTTTGTTCTCAAAGCCCAGGATTTACCTCCGCCGCGCGCTCCTCCATAGCCAATAAATCTCTGGTGGCAATTGAAGAACTCCCTTTGCTTTTCGTTAGGTTGAGAAATAAAAAGCTCCTTCACTTGCTCCACTCCTCTATTTCTTTTTCAAAGCGAATAACAATGCCATCATTTATTTGTGGTGTAGAATCACAATCCTCAAGAAGACCGTAAAGCTCACGCAAAGCACCAACGCTTTCTTTAAGGAATTTAGCATCAAGATCAGGACTGCCTGTGCTTTTAAAACTCTTACGAGCTTTTTTTACAATGTCATCAACAAGAGCGCTCATATTCTCAGCCGCGGATGAAACTCTTTTCAATTCATCCGCCACCTTACCATCTCTCAAGAGCGTTCACCTCGGTCATATAAAAGAGCTATATTTCTATAGTGAAGACATTTTTTGCCACCATTTACACAACAAAAATTATATTGATGACTCTTCTTAAATGAATCTGTTTCAAACTGCTGGATGGTTAATGTGTTTTCCAAAAGCCCCTCACAGCTTATAAACTTCTTACCCTCTTTGATATAAAAAGGGCATTCAATCATGCTTTCAATTTCTTTTGACATAAAATCCTCCTTTGAATTAAATTACTGTACTATTTTTGGTATTGACACGAAACATAATATGTTGTATATTATTCTTGTAATTTGTACGGTTTTCCGTACTTTTTGCAAGCACAACCGCATTATAGTACGGATTTCCGTACTTTTCAACCCATTTCACGAACATTTGTTCGATTTCTAAAAACTTTGTAACATCTCACAAAAAGTGGAGGCATCTATTGTGAATATGTATGAGAAAATACAAGAATTATGTGATTTAAAAGGAATAAAAGTTGCTCAACTCTGCAGAGAAACAGGTGTACCAAAAAGCACTTTATCAGACCTTAAGCAAGGCAAAACAAAAACACTTTCCACTCCTAACCTTCAAAAAATTGCCCAGTATTTTTGCGTTTCACTTGATTATTTCAACAACTATACCGATGGTATTGACGAGCAAAAAAACGAGATTTTCCATAAAAGAAAACTACTTTTTGATATGTCTCAAAGAGCAACCGAAGACCAGCTTGATAAATTTTTAGTTGTATTTAAAGCGCTTATCGACACGGAGGATGATTAATTGATTTTTGTCAGAGAAATTAAAATGCCGCTTACAATCAGAGCTTTTACAATACCTGATGCAAACGGCGATTTTAATATTTACATTAATGAGGATTTATCTGATGCAGCAAAAAGGAAATCCTTAGAACACGAAGAAACACATATAAAACGAAATGATTTCCAAAAGGATATTTCCGTTAAAATAATTGAAAATTTAGTATAAAAACAGGCATCCGACTATAAAAATCGGATGCCTTATATTTTAAGCTTTATTTAGGATTAAAAACCTTTCATTTTCTTAAGGTCGCGGTAGTTAATAAGCTGAATACCGCAAGCCTTAATATGCTGAAGTGTCTGTGGATCTGAGAAAAGTCTGTGCTCCCAAACTCTTCTGTGCCATGCGCCTGTAATAGCTTTAAGCTCATCGCATTCAAGAGCAGGATGGATATATGTTTCTGTAATTCCGTTAGGGAATGTTTTGTAAAGCTCGTAGATATATTCCTTATAATTCTCGTAGCTATCGTTCTGAGGACCATTCCATTCACCCGGAATAAGGAAGTCAGGTAAAGCAACTTCCTGATCCTTAGCGTAATCAAGGATTTTGCCAAACATCATACCAATAAGACCCTGATCAATTTTAACATCCAATGTATCGTTCTCGAACATTTCAGGAACATATGTACCAGGAAAGCGGAAGGGAAGACCCTCTTCACCTGCAATATCAAGAGTAAGGTTAAGAAGCTCAAAACGACCCGTTTCAATACCATAAAGTGAACCCATATGGTTATCAAGGTGAGAAGGCTCTACGCCGTATGAACGGAAACGCTTAATCTGAGCTTTAATTTCCTGCTCAACCTCATCAATATCGCTATTCTCTTCAAATTCATCGGATTCGTGATACATAAAGTCCTCACTATCTCTGAGTGAGCTTGTCTCACCTTGAGAAATAGGAGCCCATCTGTATTTACCCCATTCACTTGTAAATGTGAGGTGAACACCTACTGCGTGTTCAGGATGCTGTGCAGCCCAATCGCCTGCTTCCTTTGCCCATCCGCATGGTGTCATAATTGTAGCAGAAGTAATACCGCCTTTTTCAAACAAATCAAAAACTGCAAGGTTTGTGGAATGGCTCATTCCAAAATCGTCTGCATTGATAATTAAATACTTATCCATTTGAATTTCTCCTTTTGGGTTACCCAACCCCAATAAATAAAGCTCGTCTTTTATTAATCAAAACAGATAAAAATCTGCTTTAAATACAATGTTAATCTAATTTATCAAACATTTCTGCAATTGTTGTATCATTTTCGAAAGCACCAACTGTTTCTATAACAGTATCGTCTTCCGCCGAAGCTAACTTTTTTGATGATTTTTTCTTTTTATTGTTCTTTGGGCTCTTGCCTTTCTTTTTCTTCATTACGAAGAGGAAAACAATTCCGCCAATTGCAGTCAGCCATATAAGAACTATAATAATTACAATAGCAACTATGCCTATTGTATCTTCGCCTTTATTATCGTCATTTTGTGATACTGTAGGTGAAACTACAGAAACTGCTTCGGTAGCAGAAGCTGGAGCAGTTGTACTGTATATAGATTTAAAATAGAGAAGGTCTATTTTATCTATAACCTCATCATCAACAATACCATCAATAGTAAGGCCGTTTTCCTTCTGGAGTTTTTTTACAACTGCCATAGTGTCTTCATCGAAAACACCTGTTATACCATCGTCTTTAAGACCGTAGCGTGTGTAGATGAAAATCCATTGCATCCACTTAACGCCTTCACCTTTATCTCCACCCTTTAATTCCCCTGTAGGCTTTTTATAAGGGTTTGCTGTTGCCGCAAAGTCAACTGTTTCGTTAACAGCAACATCGGTAGTTGTAGAAGCAGAAGATGTATTAATTGGTGTATAATCAGAAACCGCAGGAACAATATCAATGTAGCCTATTGTTTCAGTATTAACATCATATGTAACATTGCCTGTACCGGAAGAACTGCCGGAACCATTTGAACCGCCTGAGCCACCGCCGAGAATTCCTCCCAAAGCACCTCCGAGACCACCTATGGCATCACCGATGCCACCTCCGAGACCGCCAAGGCCGCCGCCAGAGGAACCTCCACCGATAAGACCACCAAGGCTGTTACCTATATCTGACACATCGCCTATTATACCGCCTAAATCTGTTACACCATTTACTTTATCGCTTACAAAATCCCCTAAGGAAGCTGTTGAAGAAACAACCTGCTCCTCAGCGAAAGTATTTATATTAGCATATGAAGTATCCGCCTGAGTTTTTGCACCATCGTAACCGATTGTTACAAAAGAGATTGCGAACAAAAATATCGCAATAGAAAGGGCTGTAATTTTTTTATTCATGAATACCGTCCTTAATATTTTAAAACATTCCCATAGTTACAGTGTATTATAGCACACATATTCTAATAATTGCAATAGAAAATAAAACATTTTATGTATTTCTAACAATAAAAAGCGGTAAAGACTAATTCTCTACCGCTTTTTTATGTAATAATTATGCTCTATCATTTAAAATGAGTTCAGGATTTTGGAAAAACTCTTCCATTTTTGTAAGGAAGGGCCTTACCTCGCCGAAGTCGAGAACACGATGGTCAAAAACAATATTAATAGGAAGAATTGTTCTGATTTCAATCTTCTCTTCACCATTCTCATCGGTAACAACAACAGGTTTTCTCTGAAGAGTACCTATACCGATAACGCAAACCTGAGGAGGAATAACCATAAGCATTGCAATCTGACCACCAAGACCACGGGTATCTGCACCAACGTTAGATACTGTAATTGTACCTTGTTTAAGATCTGTACGAGTGATTTTCTCTGTATCAGGAATTGCCTTGTAAGCCTTTTTCTCCGCACCCTTAAGACGAATAATTTTGTGCTTACCTGCATTAGCTCCATAAATACGCTTGATTGCTTTAATGATATGTCCTTTTTTCAGTTTATCGAGAGTATCATGGAAAGAAACAGAATAAAGAGCTTCAACAAGAACAGTCTTTTCAAGACGTCGATTTATATCTGCCTGATATTCTGCAATCTCTTTAAGAGTCTTGTTACCCATATCCTTCATAGTGATAGTCATCATTTTACCATCCGGAAGAATCCACGGAACGGACATATCTATATGGTCAAACTCAGTAACCTTACCTCTTACAAGACCTTTTTCAAAATGGAAATGAGCGTTTATGCAAGGATCATTTTCAATAGCTTCTGCAATTGCTTTAAGAAGCACTGCATTGAAAGTAATCTTTGGTCCATCATCTGTGTTTTGTTCTGTTTGAAACTTTTTTACTGCCTCTACAAACTTTGTAACATCAGGCTCGTACTGATAGCTAACGTGAGGAATGTTCTGCCAGCTCTCTGTTGTCATATTAGCAACAATTTTTCTTTGAATGCCGAATCTTGTTACGCTTTTAATTGCCATTTTTACTTTTCCTTTCGCAAAATAATTAATAATGACTTAATAAAAACTCAAAAATAACAAACGCTTTTAGTAGCGGTTTTTAATTCAACCACAACTTCCACCACATATCATTTATTAATCGAATTATACCAAAATTGCCAGTGAATGTCAATTCACACCGTGCTCAACTTCTTAAAATAGGCACTTTTGCTAAAATGATATTTTACTTTTTGTTAATACCGCTTCATTATAATTATTCGTTATTAACTTTTTGTTAACATTTATATTTCGGGTTACGATATTTCTTGTTATTTATGCACGTATATGGTATTATATATTAATTAATATATATGCAAATTTAAAACATACGGAGAGTAAAATGGAAATTATAAATAAAATCCTTTACAAACTTCACATAAAAAAACGTCCTCGCCCTAACTTCAACAACAGCGAGTTACTTCCTCCTGCCGTAAAAGACGCTTTAAAAGAAGAAAATCTTGATACCGATTCCGTAATTTTTTCTTTTAAATCCGATATGTGCGGTGCAGAGGAATATGGTGATATATATGTTTTCTTTGATAAAAAGGGTATGTATATTGCTCATTTCGAAGAAAACATACAACCAAAGAAAAGCAAAAAGAAAATTGAATTCAAGCCACGTCTTCTAAAACTTGTATGCATACCTATTGATGAAATTGATGAGCTTTTTGCAGAGCAATATCTTGCTACAGGTCAGCTTACATATAAATATAATAACGAATATTATTCCCTTGCCTATTTCTCAATCGGAGCTCTCGAGAGAGCTGATAACTTCAAGAAAATTTTCAACACCTTTAAGCAAGATAAGGATTACGGGCAATATCTCAACAATTCAACAGGCAACACCTGTGAAAAATGCGGTAAACCAATTCCAAGAGGCTTGAAATACTGCGAAGACTGTGTAGATAAAAGTTCAACAATCAAAAGACTCTTCTCCTTCTTCGGTGAAGTTAAATGGAAAATGATATTTATGATATCCGCCGTACTTGTAAGTACCGGTATTACTATCATAATCCCCCAGTTCAGTACTCAAAGGCTTTACGATGAGGTGCTCAACACAGGAAACACCTCAGGATACGATGTACTTATAAAGAGCCTTATATCATTAGTACTTACAATGGCTGCTTTAAAAATAACCCATCAGCTTTTTACTCTTTTCTATCAGTATATTGTAGCAGGTATGCTTCCTGAGGTTGTTTACAGCATAAAGCTTAAAATCTTTAAAGCGATGCAAGGCTTATCTGTTGGCTTTTACACTCACAAGCAAACAGGCTCCCTCATGGAAAGAGTAACACGCGATGCAAATAACATTTATTGGTTCTTTGTAGATGGTTTTCCCTACCTTATCTCAAGCATCATTGTTGTTATAGGCATTATAATTATAATGTTCTTTACAAGCGCAAAGCTTACACTTTTAGTCCTTGGCGCTACAGCACTTGTTATTATCGTATATCCTCTTATGGAGAGAAAATTCAGAAAACTCCACCACAGAGTATGGGTACAGAATGCGCAGTTAACATCTAAAGTAAGCGATAACATTAATGGCCACAGAATTATTAAGGCTTTTTCTAAAGAAGATGACGAGCTTAAACAGTTTAATAAAACAAGCAACAAACTTCTCAATGCAGAGATACGTTGGGCAAATGCAGAAGCCTCATTCTACCCTATCTTATCAGTTGTTGTTTATGTATTGGGAGCTCTCGTATTAGGTATAGGCGGAATCCTTGCTGTAACAACAAATGAAATATCTGTTGGTGAGCTTCTCACCTTTGTCGTTTATTTACAGATGCTGGAACGACCTATCGAATTCCTTTCATGGGTAACCAACTGGTGGTCCCGTTGTGTAGATTCCGCTCAGCGTGTATTTGAAATTATTGACACTGAGCCTGACATTAAAGATAAAGAAAACCCTATTGTTCTTGATGATTTCAAGGGTTCAATTGAGCTTTGTGAGCTTCAATTTGAATATGAACCTGCTCACCCTATAATCAAAAACCTTTCTCTTAAAGTTGAGGCAGGCGAAATGCTTGGTATAGTAGGTAAAACAGGCGCAGGTAAAACAACTATCTCAAACCTCATTGCCCGTCTTTATGACCCTAAGGAAGGCGTTGTAAAAATAGACGGTATTGATGTTAAAGACCTCGATTCCAAACAGCTCCGCAAAAATATAGGTATTGTTTCTCAGGATATTTTCCTGTTTATGGGTACTATTGCAGATAATATCCGCTACGCAAAGCCCGATGCTACTAATGATGAGGTTATTGCAGCAGCAAAGGCCGCATCTGCCCACAACTTTATTTCAAAGCTTCCTGACGGATATGAAACATGGGTTGGTTCAGGCGGGCAGGACCTTTCAGGCGGTGAAAGGCAAAGAATTTCAATTGCAAGAACTATTATACAGAATCCTAAAATCCTGATTCTTGACGAAGCTACCGCAGCAATGGATACAGAAACAGAACGTAATATCCAGAACTCAATTTCACAGCTCAAAAACGGCAGAACAACAATAGCCATTGCCCACCGCCTTTCAACACTCAGAGATGCGGATAAGCTTGCGGTAATAGACGATGGCGAATGTATAGAATTCGGCTCATACAGTGAGCTTATGGAAAAGAAGGGCGTTTATTATAATATGTTTAAGCTGCAAGAGCAAGCGCTCCGCTTTATAGGTATCGGTGAAGACAACAAGGAGGAAGAAAATGATGAATGAAACCAAAAAGCTTTCAATAGAATTTTTAGATGTTTCCCAATGCACCTTTGCATTTAACGAAAACAACTTCCTTATTATGTCCCAGAATGGTGAATCAAAAGGCAGAGTTAAACTTATAAGGGCATACCCTTTTTCATTAACTGAGGAGTATATCTGCGTTCATGACCTTGAGGATAATGAAATTGGCATAATAAAAACTCTCAGCGAATTAGACGACGCCTCTGAACAGGCTTGCAAGAAAGAGCTTGAAAGCCGTTATTACTGCCCTACTGTTACAACAGTTAAAAACATAAAAGAACGTATGGGCCATTTCTATTTTGAAACAATTATTGACGGCAAAGAAAAGAAATTCACTGTAAGAGATATTACAAGAAACTTACGCTACGCATCAGAAAATACTCTTCTTATTTTTGATATGGACGGCAATCGATATATCATTCCTGAATTTGAAAAAATCGAAGAGAAAAGTAAACGACTTCTGGAGCCTTATTTATATTGATTATGAAAAAAATTATTGCTCATTTCGACATATCTCCCCAAGGTGATTACTGCGACGGGTATTTATCCCTTGATGGTCATGTTATAACAAAACACCTTGACGGAACAGAAAAAAAATTTAATATTACAAATATAAAAGAAGCCGTTCAATACACAGATGTAGGCTGTGGCAGGTTGGAATTAAAGCCAACCGATGGTGCTGAGGATGGTAGCGATAATATTGCTGTATGCCGTTTTTCAATGAGCTGTGTTGGTGAAATCGGTGAATTCTGCAAGGTTGTGAATCACCTGATTGAAACAGGCGAGCTTCTTGACATAAGCACCGCAGACCTTCCTATTTGCCCCAAGTGCCACAGGCACTATTTAAGGGGTATGAATATGTGTATGTTCTGCGTGAAAAAAAGCTATGTTTTTTCGCGTGCATTCAAGTACTTCAAGCCATACGCAAAATCTCTTGTTTTGACAGGTCTTTTAATGGCGTTAGCAAACACTCTTACTGCTATAATGCCATATTTCAACTCAATTCTCATTGACCACTATCTTGTCCCCTCCGAAACGGTTAACCCTTACTTTGAATCACGGGTTACGGGTATAGCGGCAATCGCCTCAATTATGGTGGCTTTTTACGTTATATCACGCATCATTGTTATATTCAGTAACCGCATTTCAAATAGAATCGGTTCATATTTTGCCAAGGATTTAAGAGAAATTCTGTATTCAAAAATACAGGAGCTTTCTCTTACAACAATGTCGCGCCGCCCTGCAGGTAACCTTATACACCGCGTAACCTCAGATACGGAAAGGGTAAAAGAATTTTTTAATCAACAAGGCAAATACCTGATTGAACAAATAGTTGTTTTCACTGTTATTCTTATAATTCTTTTTGCCACAAATCCGTTTCTTACTTTGGTTGTGTTGGCGCCTATTCCTCTTGCAGTGTTTATGATGCGTAGATTCAACCACGCTACCCACATAAGATACCACAAGCAATGGCGTCTTAATTCAAAATCAACCTCTGTTCTTCACGACATTATAAAGGGTATCAGAGTTGTTAAATCCTTTGGTAACGAGGAAGGCGAAATCAAAAAATTCTCTGACATTTCAAGAAAACTTGCAGATGTCTGTGCATCTAACGAAAAATACTGGGCAGTAACTTATCCGCTTATAGGTAACTTTATAACGCTAGGAGAATTCCTTGTTCTTATCATAGGCGGTAAAATGGTGCTTGATGGTACTCTTACTTTAGGCGAGCTTACACGCTTCAATTTATATCTTGCCTATCTTTATGCTCCACTTCGTTGGATGTCTATGTTCCCAAGGCGTCTTGCAGACTGCACTACAAGTCTTGTAAAAATTTACGAAATTCTTGACGAGGAACAGACAGTAGCAGCAACAGAAACTCCTGCCGATTTCGATGCTTCAAAGGATATTAAATTTGAAAACGTAACATTTGGCTACAAATCATATGAGCCTGTTCTCAAAAACATTGATTTCACTATTAAATCAGGAGAAATGGTTGGTCTTGTGGGCCACTCAGGTGCAGGTAAATCAACTGTTATTAACCTTTGTATGCGTCTTTACGACCCCGGCCTTGGTAAAATAACTATTGGCGGAGTTGATATTAAAGATATTCCTCAGAAGGATTTACGCGATAGTATTGGCGTTGTTTTCCAGGAAACATATCTTTTCTCCGGCTCTATATATGATAATATTGCGTATGCTAGACCTGACGCAACGCCTGACGAGGTCATCTCTGCCGCAAAGGCAGCAAATGCCCACGAATTTATAACCAAACTACCTGACGGCTACAATACTGTAATAGGCGAAAATGGTCATTCACTTTCAGGTGGTGAACGCCAGAGAGTAAGTATTGCACGCGCTATTCTTAAAAACCCACGTATACTTATTCTTGACGAGGCTACAAGCTCCCTTGATCCTGAAACTGAAATTAAAATTCAGGAGGCACTATCAAGGCTTATTGAGGGCAGAACCACAATTGCAATTGCACACCGTCTGGCAACACTGAAAAATGCTGACAGGCTTATTGTTATTGAAAAAGGCAGAATTGCAGAGCACGGCACACATGAAGAATTAATCGAACAAGGTGGCATTTACGCAAACCTTGTTTCTGCTCAAAGGCAGACACACGCTTTAGCAAAATAAAGAAAATGCGATAAGAAATCTTATCGCATTTTTATTGTTTTATAGAGAATAATATTCTCATGAAAAAAATCATTATATTGATTATTGTGTTAACTTTATTATTTCCTTATAAAAAGGAAAGCATACCCCTTTCTTCAAGCAGATTAACACCACTATATAGTACAATCAACGGATTTCACAGCGTCAGTGAAACAGATTTACGGATAATGACATATAATTTGCTATCCCATGAATTAGGCTTTGACGGAATTCAATCTGACGAAAGGAAATCAGATATTATTACTCTTATAAACGCAATAAATCCTCATATTCTTTGCTTACAGGAAACAAGTTTTGATTATTATCGCCCTTTAACCGAAAACACTCAACTTGAATTCGTATCACCTGTAAGTTATTTTTTATCTCGGTCAATGACTGTTCTGATGTATAACCCAACATTCCTTACACCGATTGACTATGGCTCTGTCGCATATAAATATTCAACTAATTCTCGGTTAAGAAGCTATACCTGGGGACTGTTCAAGGAAAACAAAACAGAAAAGGAATTTCTCATTGTAAATACCCACCTGAATCTTTACAAACAAGCAACCGCCTACCCTATGCTTCAGGCAGCTGAACTTATTGATTTCTGCAGGCAAAAAGAGCAGGAATATAATTGTCCTGTTTACATTACAGGTGATTTCAACTCTCAGGAAAGCAACGAAAAAATCGGCGACTGCGCTGTGTATGATTACATTTCACTTTTTTACAATGACACAAGAGAAAAAGCTGAAAGCAAAACATACGGCGCAGGAAAAACCTTGTATTCGCCCATTAGTGATTACATTTTTTGCACTGATAATTCAGTTGTAAAATCCTATACCTTGTTATCCCAACCTGAATTAAATTTTCTCAGCGACCATTTCCCTGTATTTATTGATATTAATATCTCTTGAATCCCATATTTAATAATGTTATAATTGTTAAAAATGAATTTTAAAGTGAGTACATTATGGAATATTTTGAAAATAAAATTGAACAGGAAAGAGCTGTGCTTGTGTCTGTAGATACAGGAGAATTTGATGTTGACTCCTCTCTTGCAGAGCTTACGGAGCTTGCCCGTACTGCAGGCGCAGAGGTCATCTGCGAAATGACGCAGAAAAGAGAAGCTCCGGAGCCCGGCACTTATCTTGGTAAGGGTAAGTTAGAGGAGCTTTCTGAATATTGCGAAGCAGAAAAGCCTGACCTTGTTATTATAGATGGTGAGCTTTCTCCGGCTCAGCAAAGAAATATTGAAAATTTCACCGATACAAGAGTTATAGACAGAACAACTCTAATTCTTGATATTTTCGCCCAGAGAGCTTTATCGGGTGAAGGTAAATTACAGGTTGAGCTTGCTCAGCTCAAATATGCTCTCCCTCGCCTTGGCGGTAAAGGTGCATCCATGTCCCGTCTTGGTGGCGGTATCGGTACAAGAGGTCCCGGTGAAACAAAGCTTGAAACAGATAAGCGTCATATCCGCCGGCAGATAGCCGCATTAACCGAAGACCTTAAAGCTCTTGACGAAAGACGCACGAGGCACCGTGAAAGACGTAAAAAAGATGGCGTTGTAACAGTTGCACTTGTTGGATACACCAACGCGGGTAAGTCTACTATTATGAATACCCTTACCGATGCAGGTGTGCTTGCAGAAAACAAGCTTTTTGCAACCCTTGACCCAACAGCCAGAGCACTAACGCTTCCCGACGGAAGTACAGTTCAGCTTATCGATACTGTTGGTTTTATAAGAAGACTTCCTCATAAGCTTGTTGAAGCGTTCAAATCTACTCTTGATGAGGCTGTTGACGCTAATGTTATCCTCAACATCTGCGATGCTTCAAGTGATGAATGCGCAGAGCATTACCGCGTAACAATGGAGCTTTTAGAAGAGCTGGGTTGTTCCGACAAACCAATTATAACTGTTCTCAACAAATGCGACCTTGTTAATGATGTTCAGATTCCGTTGGTTTCTAATTGTGTGCGCGTTTCTGCAAAAACAGGCGAAGGACTTGAGGAGCTTTTGAAAAAGGTAAACGAAGCTCTCCCGCCAACAAGAAAAAGAGTCAAAATTCTTCTCCCGTTTTCAATGGGTGGTGTTGCCGCAGAGCTTCGCAAAACAGGTGTTGTTCACAGCGAAGATTACACTGCAGATGGTTTACTCCTTGATATAACAGCTGAAATATTTATACTCGAAAAATATGAGAAGTATATACAATAAACGCAAATCAAAAGCAGATAGCTATGGCTATCTGCTTTTTTATCTGCTCTTTGCTGTTTGTTATCTGCTGAATTATCTCACACTGAAAAGTAAATCACCATATGATGGGTAGCACCAGTGCTCTGAAGAGCAAAGTGTTTCCATTTCATCAACGGACTCTCTGAGTGAATTCATAACAGGAATTATATTGCATTTATAGAAGCATGCCGCTGCATCGCTTTCCGCAATTTCTTTAACTTCTTTTGAAAGAGCTTCAAGCTCTTTAACATCTGAAAGTGCTTTTGCAGAAAGGTTGGAAAGCTTTTCAACAAGCTCTGCTTCATAGGTTACGTCAATAGCGTCGCTTACGCCTCTTTTTGCAATAAGAGTGTCTGCAAGCTGATGAATATTTCTGCTTACGCAAGGAAGAATATCCTTTTTTGCCATATCAATCATTGTAAGCACTTCGATGTTAAGATACTTGCAATATTTCTCGTTTTTGATTTCGTAATGAGCTCTGATTTCTGTTTCACTATAAACTTTGTGCTTTTCGTAAAGAGAAACATTCTTCTTGTGAAGCATATACGGAAGACAATCAGGTGTTGAAACAAGGTTAAGAAGACCCCTGCATTCTGCTTCCTTAACCCACGCGTCGTCGTAACCATTACCATTGAAGATTATCCTCTTATGGTTTTTAATAACCTTCTTTATAAGCTCATGAAGTGCGTTTTCAAAGTTTTCTGCACCTTCAAGCTCGTCTGCAAACTGAGAAAGCACCTCAGCAACTGCAGTATTAAGAGTTGTGTTAGGACCTGCAACAGAAGCAGAAGATCCAAGCATACGGAACTCAAATTTGTTACCTGTAAACGCAAAAGGTGATGTTCTGTTTCTGTCTGTAGTATCTTTAGGGAAACGAGGAAGAACATGAACACCTACCTTGAGAAGTTCTTTTTCTTTACTATCAATATCCTCGTCCTTCTCAATTGCTTCAAGTATTGAAGTAAGCTCCTCACCAAGGAACATTGAAACAATTGCAGGTGGAGCTTCCTGAGCGCCAAGACGGTGGTCGTTACCTGCAGAAGCAATAGAGATTCTTAAAAGGTCCTGATAATCGTCAACAGCTTTTATAACTGCGCAAAGGAATAAAAGGAACTGCGCATTTTCAGCAGGTGTTTCACCAGGCTCTAAAAGGTTTGCGCCTGTGCTTGTTGAAATAGACCAGTTGTTATGCTTACCGCTACCATTAACGCCTGCAAAAGGCTTTTCGTGAAGAAGGCATACCATACCATGCTCTTTAGCGCATTTCTGCATAACCTCCATTGTAATCTGGTTATGGTCGGTAGCAATATTGGTTGTTGTAAATATAGGAGCAAGCTCATGCTGTGCAGGAGCAGCTTCGTTATGCTCTGTTTTTGCAAGCACACCAAGACGCCAGAGCTCCTCATCAACAGATTTCATAAATGCCTGAACGCGAGGCTTGATAGCACCAAAGTAGTGGTCATCAAGCTCCTGACCTTTTGGTGGCATTGCACCAAAAAGGGTTCTGCCTGTATAAATAAGGTCTTTTCTTTTATTGAAAACATCTTTATCAACAAGGAAATATTCCTGCTCAGGGCCAACAGTTGTTTTAACTGCAACAACATCGTCATGACCAAAGAGCTTTAATATTCTCAAGGTCTGCTTATTTATAGCTTCCATTGAACGCAGAAGTGGTGTCTTTTTATCAAGAGCCTCACCGCCATATGAACAGAAAGCAGTAGGAATACAAAGAACTCCGTTTTTAATGAACGCAAAAGAAGTTGGGTCCCATGCAGTATAGCCACGTGCCTCAAATGTTGCACGAAGTCCGCCTGAAGGGAAAGAGGATGCATCAGGCTCACCTTGTATAAGCTCCTTACCTGAGAATTCCATAATAACTCTGCCATCTTTTTTAGACGAAATAAAGCTATCGTGTTTCTCTGCAGTAATACCTGTAAGAGGCTGGAACCAGTGAGTATAGTGAGTAGCGCCTTTTTCAATTGCCCAATCCTTCATAGCATTTGCTATGATATTAGCAACATCTATATTCAAACGATGTCCTGTCTGGAGAGTACGCTGAAATTCTGCATACACATCCTCAGGCAATCTTTCTTTCATAACTTTTTCGGAGAAAACATCACAACCGAAATAATCTGTTACAGTTTTTATAAAAATCAACTCTTTTCGTGAAGATTATAAATCAGAATAATTTTCCAATATAGCCTGCCGCTATACCTGCTACAGCGGATACAACAACAAGAAGAATTGGGTGTACCTTTTTCTTGAAAATAAGGAAAATACCTATTGCGCAAATAATAAGAGAAACAATCATGTTATATAAATCAATATTTGCAACTGCAAATCCATCGGGGAAGAAAACAGTTTTACCGATTGTAAGCACTGCAGCACCTATAAGGCCTATAACAGTTGGTCTGAGACCACTCATACAACCTTTAACAATTTCACTTTCCTGAAATTTTTTATATATTCTCGCAACAATGAGAATAATAAAAAATGACGGTGTTATCACACCAAGAGTAGCACATATGGCACCAAGGAATCCGCCTGTTTCCATACCAACGTATGTTGCAATGTTAATAGCAAAAGGGCCCGGTGTGCTTTCGCTTACGGCAATGAAGTTAACTATTGCCTCTTCTGTAAGCCATTGATTATCAAGCACAGCTTTCTGAATAAGCGGAAGCATTGCATATCCGCCACCGAAGGTGAATGCGCCTATGCTTAAAAAGGTTAAGAAAAGATGAAGGTAAATACTCATTGTGCCTTACCTCTCTTTCTCTCAATAATTGAATGAATGAGACCTATAAGAGCACAAGTAATTATAATATAAATAATACTTATATCTAATCCGAGAATATCTATAAAAAGCGATGCAGCAAAAGCACCAACCATCAGGATATACGAGAAAAGACCTTTAGGACACTTTTTATACATTGAATAAAATGCTTTTATAACAAGAGCAAGCACGCCTGCACGTATACCGTTGAATGCAAATTGCACCGCTTCATACTGACTGAATTCTTTAAGGACAAGAGATATTATTGAAATAACAATAAAAGATGGAAGAACAACGCCAAAGGTTGCGCAGGCAGAGCCTAAAACTCCTGCGACTCTGTAGCCTACAAACGTGGCAGAATTAATGGCAATAGGACCCGGTGTGCTTTCAGAAATGGCAAAGATATCAAGAATCTCTTCACCCTTGAGCCATTTGTTTTTCTCACACATTTCCTTTTCAATAATCGGTATCATGGCGTAGCCTCCACCGAAAGTGAAAGCGCCTATTTTAAAGAAAGTGAGAAATAAAGTGAAAGCATTTTTCAACTTATCCTTCAAAAAAACCCTTCTTTCGCATACTAATACTTTTACATTGTAAATTATAAAAAAACGACGGACTTTTGTCAATGTAAAAAGGGTAGATAAAGTAGTTAAACTATCGACTTTTTTTGTAACATATGGTATAATAAAACCACTAAAACACAGGCGGTGCACTATGGATTTTGAAACAAGCAAAAAGCGCGCAGAGGAACTGACTCTCATACTCAATGAATGTATTGAAAATTATTATATGGGTAACGAAAGCAATGTATCTGATTACGATTACGATATGATGATGCGCGAGCTTTGTGCGATTGAAGAGGAATTCCCTCTACTTTTAAAAGAGGATTCCCCTACCCACCGCGTAGGCGGAAGCCACGACAATACCTTTGAAGAGGTTGTTCATACTGTAAAAATGGAAAGTCTGCAGGATGCTTTTTCTGAAGAAGAATTGCGAGCTTTTGACTCAAGAATAAAAAAAGTTTTTCCTGATGCACAGTACGTCGTTGAACCTAAAATTGACGGACTTTCATGCTCACTTGAATATAGAGACGGGGTGCTTTTCCGCGCCTCTACACGTGGCGACGGTAATGTAGGTGAAGACGTAACCGCCAACGTTAAAACTATACGCTCAGTGCCATTAAAGCTTAAAGAAGCCATTCCTTATATTGAAGTGCGCGGTGAGGTTTATATGTCTCACCAAAGCTTTGAAGAGTTGGTTGCCCAACAGGAATTGAACGAAGAAAAAACTTTTAAAAATCCTCGCAATGCTGCATCGGGCTCATTAAGGCAGAAAAACCCGAAGATTACCGCATCAAGAAAGCTTGATATTTTTATTTTTAATATTCAGCAAAAAGAAGGCGGCAAGGAGCTTCATTCTCACAAAGAATCGCTTGATTATCTTGCTGAATTAGGCTTCCCTACTGTTCCCGGTTACGCTCTTTGCAACACAATGGACGAAGCGATTGCCAAAATACAGAGCATTGGCAATAATCGCGGCAAGCTGAGCTTTGATATTGATGGTGCAGTTATAAAAACCGACGATTTTTCAATGCGCGAGGAATTAGGCTCTACTGCAAAGTTCCCGAAATGGGCAGTTGCATTTAAATATCCGCCTGAAGAGAAAACAACAAAGCTTCTTGATATTGAAATTCAGGTTGGCAGAACAGGTGTTTTAACGCCTACTGCTATATTTCAGCCAATTATTCTTGCAGGTACTACAGTTTCAAGAGCAACACTTAATAATGAAGATTTTATAAAAGATAAAAGAATTGCTATAGGTGATACAATTATTGTCCGTAAAGCAGGCGATATTATACCGGAGGTGCTGGGTGTACAGTCCCACAATGGCGAAAATCCGGTGTTCACCTATCCCGAAAATTGCCCTGCCTGCGAAAGCCATGTAGCGAGGGTTGAGGGCGAGGTTGCAATACGTTGTATTAACCCTGATTGCCCTGCTCAACTTCTGAGAAAGCTTATACACTTCTGTTCAAGAGATGCTATGGATATTGAAGGCCTTGGCTCCGCGGTATTAGAGCAGCTTGTAAACGAAGGTCTTATAAAAAAAGCATCTGACATTTACAGGCTCAGCCCTATGGAGCTTGTATCCCTTGAGAGAATGGGTGAAAAAAGCACATTTAATCTTCTTGATGCAATTGAAAAATCAAAAGGAAATGACCTTTTCAAGCTTATTTTCGCATTAGGCGTTCACCATATCGGGCTTAAGGCTGCAAAGCTTCTTGCTAACCACTTTGGTGATATGCAAAGCCTCCTCAATGCTTCTGTTGATGATATTATGGAAATCGATGGTATGGGTCAGATAAGCGCTGAAACACTTGTCAAATCCCTTTCCCTTCCTGAAACAAGAGCAATGATTGACGAGCTTCGTGAGATGGGTCTTAATATGGAAAACCTTACCGAGATTGAGGATAAGCGCTTTGATGGTATGACCTTTGTTCTTACAGGTACACTTACGAAATACGGCAGGCGCGAGGCTCAGGAGATTATTGAAAATTTCGGCGGTAAGGCTTCTGGCTCTGTTTCTGCTAAAACAAGTATAGTTCTTGCAGGCGAAAGCGCAGGAAGCAAACTCAAAAAGGCTAACGATTTAGGTATAAAAGTTATTTCGGAAGCGGAATTTGAGGAAATGATTAAATAAATTCTACAAAAACGCTCTTCTCCTTTTAGATAGAATGTGAATTGATTTTTATAATGTTTTTATTATAAAATATTTTTACAACCTATCTGAAAGGGGATTTTTTATGCCTACAACAAATATTGAAAAAATCAAAACTAAACGCAAGAATCTTTATCTTCGCGTTGCAAAGGGACACTTTGCATCAAACCATTCTCACACAAATTACTATATTGATGTTGCTGCGCAGAAATCCCGCCTTTCCGAAGCAAAGGCAGTAGCTCAGGAGCTTTGCGAAAGCTATAACTATTCAACTACTGTTATTGATACAATTCTTTGCCTTGACGGTACAGAGGTTATCGGTACTTGCCTTGCAAACGAGCTTACAAAGCATTCTTTTTCAAATATTAACGCTCATCAGACAATTTACGTTGTTACCCCTGAAATGATTTCAGGCTCTCAGATGATGTTCCGCGATAATATTGTTCCTATGATTAAGGGTAAGCACGTTCTTGTTCTTGCAGTTTCTGTTGCGTCCGGCGTTACAGCTAACGCCGCTATTGAGGCTGTTAACTATTATGGAGGAAATATTGTCGGGGTTTCCGCAATATTCTCATCTACAGATAAATGTGGTAAATATGAAGTTAATTCTGTTTTCAATCCTCACGATTTAGACGGATACTTTAACACCTCTGCGCATGAATGTCCGTTATGTAAAGAAAAAAAGAAAATTGATGCACTTATCAATAGCCACGGATTCTCGAAAATATGATTTACAAATGATGTCAGAAAACCTGATGATTTCATCAGGTTTTCATTTTTTATTGAAAAAACGAGATTTTTGTAGTAGTATAGATTATAGATTTTTTAAAATTTGAGAGTTGTTTATGGAGTATACTGATTTAAGATTTTTATATGAAGATACAGATATTACAGTTTGCATAAAGCCTGTAGGTATCTCCAGTGAGGATTCGCCTACAGAGAAAGGCATAATAGGTTTTTTGAGTGATAGAGCAGGTAAACCGTTGCACCTACTACATCGGTTAGACAGAAACGTAGGCGGAGTTATGGTTTTTGCTAACAATAAAAAAAGTGCCGCCGCCCTTTCTAAAGATATTGCAGAAGGCAAGCTAAAAAAAGAATATCTTGCAGTGCTTGACGGCATACCGGAAGAAAAATCTGCCACACTAAAAGATTTTTTATTTAAAGATTCCCGAAATAACCGCTCATATGTTGTTAACAGAATGCGCAAAGGCGTTAAGGATGCATCTCTTGAATACGAAGTTAAGAGAGAAACAGAGAACAAAGCGCTTGTACATATAATTCTTCATACCGGCAGAACACATCAGATTCGTGTGCAGTTTTCTTCGAGAAAGCTGTGCCTTACAGGAGATATAAAATATGGCAGTAAGGATAGAACTAATTGCCAGATTGCCCTTTACTCTCATAAAATCACTTTCACTCACCCTACCACAAAAGAAGAAATGGTTTTCAGCAGTGAACCGGATTTTTCAATATATCCGTGGCAGCTTTTCAAAGGAGAATAAAAATGGAATTATTACAAAATTTCAGCGGTGTAATTGTTAATACGCTTACAGTAATTGTAGGTAGCGCCGTAGGCCTTATATTCAAAAAAGCAATTCCCCAAAAAATCGCAGGTCAGATAATGTCAGTTATCGGCCTTTGCACAATTGCAATAGGAATAGGCGGCATAATGAAGGGTCAGAATCAGCTTGTCATGGTGATTTCCCTTGTGCTTGGCACAATTATAGGTACGCTTATTGATATTGACGGCAAATTAGTTAAATTAGGGAACAGGTTTCAGAAAAAACGCGAGGAAAGCGGAAAAGAACAACCTGATACATCAACCTTTTCAGAAGGTTTTGTTACTGCCTCTCTCCTTTTTTGTATGGGTGCAATGACTATTGTGGGTTCATTAAATGCAGGTATATCAGGCGATAATGAGATGATTTATACAAAGGCCTTGCTTGATATGATTTCATCATCAATGCTTGCCACTACTCTTGGATTTGGCGTAATGTGTTCGGCAGGTTTTGTTCTTGTTTTTCAGGGTGGCCTTGTAACGCTTGCGATTATCCTTGGTTCTTTCCTCAGTGATTTTGCGGTAGCTGAGCTTGTTTGCGCAGGTTCCGTTATGATAGTTGCAATCGGCTTAAATTTAATTGGTGTAACAAAAATAAAAGTTGCAAATATGTTGCCCGCTCTTGTTTTTGTACCATTTCTGTGTATGATATTTTAAACTCAAAGTGCAAAGTGCAGAACGCAAAATACCTATAATCAATTGCTTTTATAAAGTTCGAAAATTAATAATTTAACAAAAACTAAAGGACTGCGATACTATGTATCACAGTCCTGATTTTTACCATTCACCCCAAAATTGTCGTCCATTCTTCAATTTGCGCTTTGCATTTTGTTTTTTTTTGCTGTATAAAGATACCGCCAGAGGTGTCAAAATAGTTTCTTTGGTATTGAGAACAATACACTCTGCTAAGCAATAAGATTTGGATGAAGAGCGAAGAATTGCCACCCGACGCTGTATGAAGATACTGCGAGAGGTGGCAATACAAAGCTATTCGCCAAATATTATTGTTTAGCACCGTTGTCAAACATTTCGAGAGCCTTTACACTTGCTGCTAAACAATCTGCAAGACAAGATTTATTAAGTGCATCAGGTGTATCGCGTCTTGTGTGATAGAAGTCAGGAAGAGCGTGGTTGAGAGCGGTAATACCTGTAGAGCGCATACCTGCCTGAGCAAAAGCTGCTGAGTCAGTTGCACCGCCAAGAGGTGGAACCATACCCTTACCGCAAGGAATACCAAGCTCTACGCAAGCTTCGTAGAAGAGGTCTGAAACATCCTTATCAACCTTAACTGTTGCATTAAGGTCGCGATAGTTTACGCTGAGGTGCTCATTCTGAGCAATTGTATCATAGGAAATAACGAAGGTTGGAACATCGTTGAACTCATCCTTATGAGCCTCGCACCATGCCTTAGCACCGCGAAGACCTGCTTCCTCTGAGCCTGTATGAACAACACCGATTTCGGTGTTTTCAAATTCGATACCTTCATCCTGAAGCATTTTAAGGATAGCCATACCCATATAACAGCCTGTAAGATTGTCGTTAGCGCCGTCAACGTATTTATTTCTGTTCCACATAAAGTAAAGACCCATCCAGAAAGGAACAAAAACAAGAGCGCCAAGACCAAGCTTTATTGCGAGACCGAGGTCAATACCGCAAAGACGCGCTATTGAAATACCTAAAACATAGAAAGCACCTATAAAGCAAGTAATCATATGTATATCGAAGCCAAGATATGAGAATTTTTCTTTGATTGGCCATTCCCAAGCAGCGTCAGGATGTCCGTTAAAAATAATTCTGCGCTTTACTTCGCCTGTTGGTTTTTTGAAGCCTGCAGCATTGTGGCCGATTTTCTCTTCGAAGAATTTATCAACAACCTTTTTGTAAAGGCCGAACTGAAGAACACAAAGAATAAGACCGAGAGCGATTAATACAATTGAAAGAGTCGGCATAAAAAAGTATGCCACAAATGCTAATAAAACAAAGGTGATTGTGAAATTAATCCAGCCAAAGAATGAGCCGGGATTTTCTTTAAACTCATCAACGTAAACTGTGTCGCAGCCTAATTTCTTCATTTCTTCTGCAAGGTATTCGCAAGCCTGCTGCTCACCCTTACAACCTGGGCCTCTTTTTTCAAATGCTGTGCAGATATGAGTAATATCATCAATAATATATTGAGCATACTCATTCTTTTTTTCAATAAGTTTGCTTAAATCCATAAAATCTCTCTCCTTATAAAATATCCTATTAGTAATATTTTACAATATTTAAATATAATGTCAACAATTATTTAACATTTTTGTGTAAAAAAGTTAACACATATCATATATCAGATAGCAAATTTCGTACTCTTGCATTACTCTGCACTCCGCATTTCACTTTTATATTTTACGCTTTATGCTTTGCACCCCGAACTTCACTTTTCACATAAAAAACCTCTTACTTTCGTAAGAGGTTTTTCTTAATTAATTTTTCTTTTCTTTTTTCCTTTGCTTATTAAGCTTAATAAGAGTTGCTGAAGCGCCTGCTCCGCAAAGCATAAGCACTACAAAGGAAGCTGCGCCTTCTGCTCTGATTTCTTCATTGAGTGCATATTCTGCAACAACAATGAGTGGTTTAAGAGCAGTTCTTACTACAGCCTTAAGAGGCTCGCTTTCGCTGATAAACTCAGCAACAGGTGGTGAAAGAGTGTAATATGCCTTCACAAAAGCTCTGCCGAGTGCATTTGTTTGCAAGCACTCATCGCGGAATGCGCAAAGTGCACCTACCTCGCCTGTTTCAAGACCATAAGATGCTGTCGCAATAAAGCACATTGAAGGAACGGAAATTGATGCTTCGGTATTATCAGGATCAATAATAGTATCGCAATAAACTCTTAATACAATGCCACTTTTACCGGCGCAAGCACAACTGCAAGTCACACATTTATGAGTTGGTGTTATTTCACAACCGCAATGATCTTTGGAGCAGTAACTTCCGGACTCGTGATTTATAGAGCACTCAATTTTTTCTTCCCCGTCTTTTGCCTCCGGATGCTTTTCACAATGAATAGCATATTGGGCAGCCCCATCCATTTTACCTGTTGATTCATTATAACTGTTAGCAACAGCTAGTTGGCTTTTGGTTTTTCGGTTAACCATGCAGTAATTCTCGCTTGTTGCCATATTTGGAAAATGATAAGTAACATCTAGACTATAATATCTATCATCTGATGATGGTGGATCGATTACTCCATCCTCATTGGCATCAACACGCCGATAATCATCCTCAAGAGCGGAAAGAGTTATAGTAACAGCGTTATATTGCGCAACCTCTAACTTTTTTACTTGAGAGCCATTAACTACCTCAATTTTAGTTTTTGTTTCATAATATGGTTTTATATCCACATAAATAGGAATCTCTGATAATTTAATAGCACTTGCCCTTGGTTTATTTTTGTTTTGGACATAGATGAAATAACCTTCAAACTGTCCTTTTTCATCATAGCTTTCTATTGCATAGAGATACGAGAAAGATTTATCAGTTTCTTCACCTGCAGGAACAACTTCAGCTTTACTGAATATGTCTGCCGTTTTGGCTGCAGCAACGTTTGCTGAACCTCCTTGCAACTTAAGAGCAACCTCTTTAACTGCTTCCTGCTTCAGATAGCGCTCCTCACTCTTGTTAAAAGAATTATAAGCAACGTTGACAATATTAATTAAGGCATAGGCACCTAAAGAAAGCAAAGCAAGAACTAACATAAGTTCAACAAGGGTATATCCCTTTTTTGATGTTAAAAACTTAAACACCTTAATCTGCCTCCTTTTTTATTGCGTGTCTCTACCTGCTATAGCGTATAGCTTAATATCCGTATCACACCATAAAAGTTCAGTGCTTTCATACGAACTTGAACCACCATTTCCGGCAGATATAATTACACGTTGACTATCATTGATTTTAGTACTTGTTGCCAGATCTTTAAGTGTATCTATAGAAACACCGGCAAGCCAACCTTTCTCCTGTCCTGCGTAATTACCAACAATATAGTAGTAACCACCAACAATAGTAGCATCAGTTATTTTATCTGTAAAAGTACCATTTCTAACAGCTTTCCATTGCCATTCCCATGTAGATTCTTTTTCTCCGGTACTTGTGTTAGTTGTAACTTTTTCAACCTTTACACCTACTACAATATATTCGTGAAGAACCTTATCAGATTTTTCGCCAGTAACAATTATCATATCATCTGTAGCGTCGATTGTACCGATGTTTTTAAAGTAGTAGTTAAGGCTTTCTCCGTTAACCTTAATTTCTTCCATAGCAGAATAAGGAACCTCGAGACCACCTACAGTGTATTTTTGTTTTTTTGTTGTTTCCTCTGCCACTGAGGTTTTGCTCTTGATAAATGGAACGGTCTCAATTGACTTCGTAACAATCGGGTCACCATTTGCATCTACACCACTTGTGGAACCTGTACCTGTTGCAACAAGACTCTTGAAAACTCTACCCTTATTATCACCATAATAAGCATAATAGCTTATATTGTTTGTGTCTTTGCTTGACTCAACAATAAGGTCAACGGCCGTAAACTGTACACTATCACGTTTATGAGTACCGTATGTACCATAACTGCCATATCTATCAGGATATTTGGTTGAAAGAGAGTCATCATCAAAGGTCTCATTATCCTTAAAATAAAGAAGGTTAACAAAAGCACTATCCTGACCCTCAACCATAGCAGCAAGCACACCATCATTGTAAACTCCACCAAGAGCTGTAGATGTAGCGCTTGTATCGGTACCATGTACATACTGATATGCGGAGCCTGCAACTGCGTAGCCTACCGCAACAGTAACACCGTCTTTAGAAGCAATCTTATTAAGATTATACATTTCTCCGGGGAACCATACATTATAATAGTCGTTATTATACTCATTAAGGTACGGGTCATCTTTGTTAACAGCCGCGTTAACACTCAAAGCTCGCACCTGCTTACGCTCACTTAATGCTTCACCGGTGTATACATCCTGGTTTGCAGGAATTGGGTCATACCCCTCATCTTCATTTTCTTTATAATAAATAGCATCCTGTGCAAACTCAGAGCGCCAATAAAGTCTCTCGAAAGAACGGTTATACTCAACAGTTCCATCGTATGTAATATTTGTGTAAACTCTCTCTCTGTTTGATGCGTAGCCAAAAGTAAAGTTCACATCACCGAGATACAAATATTTCCATGTCTGCTTCTGATCCTTTTCAGGATAAGAAGGTATGAAAAATTCTGCATTCTTCAAACTATCCTTACTCGTGTCTAGTCCGAAATTTATAGCACTATCCTCGTTTATGAGGTGGTCCATAGTTTTAATATAGTCGTTACAGAATGCCATCTGCCAACCGGGACCTTCTGCCTGACTATTATCAAGTGTACCTTCAACATATCCGTCTTTATCTGTACCATCATAGGTCTCCCACTCAATCAAACCACCATTCAGGTTTTCTCCGTTGTGCTTTGCTATATATGTGGCAGTACCGTCAGGGTTTGATAAAATAAGATATTCAGTAATAGCACCTAACGGGTATGAGCTCTTATTTGTACCGGTATCAGAACCTTGGTTTCTATAATATTTGCCCTTCATACCCGCATCGGCAATAGGGTCATATTTTGAAAACAAACCACCTTCGCTTTTATTTTCACCGTGTCTGTAATCATGACTGATTTTATCTGTCTGAATAACATTACAGTATGCGTGAACATTACCAACATAGAAAGTGGAGCCTTCAGTTGTTTTTGTACCGGGAATATATACAACGTCTGTAATATTAACCTGCTGCCCTGCTCCATTTAAAAAGTCAGTTGATGTGTTTTGCACATTTTTAAGTTTTGACTGAGAACCGGTGTTCTCGTATTCACCATCACTATCAGTGTTACTATCAAAATAGTCAACCCTCATCTCGTCTCTTTGCGCTGAAGTAAGCGGGTATGAGGCGAGAGCCTTTATTCTTAATGGAGCGTATGCATTATCGATCTGCCAAGATTCATCCTTGTGCTTATAGTGGAAGGCAAGAATTTCATTTGGATCTTGATAAACGGTATCAGCACGCAAAACATTATTAATGTTTGAGATATCCCAGATAGCAGTATAGTCAGCATAAAGGTCTGTGGAGTTTAAAATACCACCAATAATACCCTTATCAATTGGGCCTATAATACCCCAGAGTCTTATCGGCCAACCACTCTCTGTAAGAACATAAGAAATAGGTCTTGAATTCTTAAAGTTGTATTTAAAATTTGTAGCATTACCATTATAGTAGTAGCAAAACTGAGCTTGAGCACTCATTATGTTAAACTCATCAGAACCTTTAATACCAGCAGATTCTCCACTACTCGATAGAGCTGACGTTACCCAACATTCATCATAATCGTGGTTTTCAGACTTACCATATGCAGTTCGAGTCTTGGCTGAACTATACTCAAATATGTGCGAAAAGTCTCCACCCCAATAAGAAGGGAAAACGCGTCTGCCATCAAGTGTAGTATAAACTCTGTCTATATATTCTTTAGTAGCGTTAAAGAAGCCTCTGGTTGTAGTACCTATATTTTTACCTATAGCATAGTTGAAAAGCTCAGCCTTATCAGACTGGAAAGAATACATACGGTAAATAGCACCGTTTGTACCTGTCATAACATAATACGGATTCAAACCCTGAGTTTCATCGTTGTCTATCCAACGAATTGAACGGATTTCTGTTCCCTTACTGCTAGGCGCACCAATCGCAGGAACATTATATTGTCCAGCAACACTAAGATAGTTGCTGTTATCTGTTCGCATTTTTCTAGCCTCTGCCTGAATCTGATATTTAATTTTTTTAGTTGTATCATCAGGGCTTACATTAATCGCCTGAATACCTGCAGATGTATAATAGTCTATATATTGCTTCTTATCTTCTGATAAATTAATTATTTTTGTTTCGCCAGCCAAAAGAAGTGTTGCAGGGTCAATATAAAGGTAGTCTGAAACTGTTCTGAGCTGACCACGGCTGTTTATATAGAACACGTTTACCTTAAGAGGCGAATACGTAAAATCAAGGCTCGGATGACTGATTCTAAGTTTAATTCTACCTGCGTTATCCGAGTTAGAAACATCAAGACCACCAGCAGGAACTGTTGTTGCGTTAACAACAACATCATCATCTACAATAACGTTTTCACAAAAACTAACATCACAGAATGGCCCTGTAGTAACGTTATATACAAGCCCATCGTTAGTAGTCTTCATCTTTTCATCAGCTGTGCCTGATTCTTTGGCTAATTTTTTGTTTGGTATAATAACCTGAATATGAATCTGGTCTGCAGGCATTTTATTTGCTGCATCCGGCTCATTAGTGGTATCGTATGTAAATGTACCAAAGGTAATTTTTTTATACTCCAGACCGAAAGTTTGTAAAGTAACATCGTGACTTGTAGAATCATCAAAAACTGTTGATGGCGAGATAATTTCAACACGCGGTCTGATTTGACCAAAAACTGTTTCCAACCCTTCCTGGAATGTTGAAATTATCTTTCTACCTGTAGCATTAATTCCCTGAAATAACAAGTCACCATTAACACCCAACTCTAGATTGCGATTAACGCGCATATCCAGCTTTATAGCAACTGATTTTTCAGAATCTCGCCTTGCAAGGCCCTCTTCCATTTCTTCTTTGGAGTCGTAAACATCTTGCACCTTTTCGCCAGCTTCATATAAGGTCTGGTATGAGGAAAGTAGCATTGGTGTAAAGGATGTAATAATAAGCGCAAGAAGAGCTAATGCAGTAAGCAATTCAACATAGGTCATACCAAGCTTGTTTTTTAACAATCGCTTCGTAGTATGTTTTTTTGTTTTCTTGTTTAAAATGCTTTTTTTCATACTATCCTTCCTTTCCGGATTAAATTTTCTTCTAATCCTGAATCTATTATCCCAAAAACAATCAGCTTTCCCAGATAACATAGAAATCATCTACGACAGGTGGGTTTTGGGTACCATTGTTCATATTACCAATCCACTGTAAATCTTCAGGGTAATATGTTCTATCTCTTACATTTTCTACAGCTGCACCAAAAATCATGTTTTGAATACCCGACCAAAGCTGCCACCATTTATGATTGCTGGTTTTGGTGTTTTCTTTACTGTAAATAACATCCATAAAGTAGCCTGTCATTGAGAAACCTGCTTTTTTCGATTCGCCGTTAATTTCAGTCTCCTTTTCTGCATTGAAAAGGAAAACATCACCGGCTTCAGCAAATTTATAAAGTATAACATCTTTACCTTTATAGTAAACAGACTGTGTTTTATAGTTAGAGCCGTTTTCTGTAAATGGTACTAACCATACATATGCATCTTCGGCAAAGTAAACCTTGCCTGCTCTTACTGTTTTAACGGGGCTGGTAGGTACATCAGGAATTGATGGAACCTCCATAGTATATGGAGTGCTTTCAGGCGCTGCCAATATAATTGAAGACATTCTGTAAGCATTGTAATCAAAAGCCAATGCCAGCAGAGATGTTTTAGTATAAAGAGAAACAAAACTGTTAACAGGCTGATTAAATACAATTGTAGGAGCCTGCAAATAAAGAACCTTATAAAGAGACTGGTTTCTTTCTATACCATCGCCTATACGACCGGTACGGCATGGGTTCATAATAACATTAACAGGCATATCAAACTGTATACCGTTTGTTGCGGTAAAAGCAACGAAGTTATCTCTTTGAGCTTTGCCTGCCCATGTACGCATATTGTTTGTTTTAAGGCAGTTAAAAGTAGGATCTCTTTCGGGATTAACTGTTGTAGTTTCTGGATGAAGACCAAAAGAAAAGTCTTCGTAATTATTATCTATATAAGTTGCAAAGTCGCTTCGATATGGTTTAGGGTTTTTAGGATTTGCAGCGTTATATGCCTTAATCTCATCATTTGCCTTATTTACTATATCGTTATGATCATCAACTGCAGCATTATACGTGTCTATATAATCCAGATAATCCATTGTTTGATCTTTTTCTATAATAACTGTCTCCCCAACTTTAACTTGTTCAGTAGCTTTATATTTAATGTTCTTTTTGGTAAGAACCATATTACCTACACAAGAAAAGCTATAAACGGGCTGCCCTTGAATGGCTGCACTATCTGTGAAGATATCGCCCATTAGACTGTTGTTTTTCAATTGCAATGCTGTAACGCTACTACACTGGGATGTATCCGGAAATATCTGATTACTTTCAATGTTAGCAGGAACAATCCAACTATTTTCTGAAGGCTTTGTTGGAAGAACAAGTATACATCTTCTGGTTGAACCTTTACCATTTACATTGGCATATGAAGTAAACTCAACATTTCTATTTTCAACCTTAAAAACCTGAGGGTTTTCTTTAGTTGGAATAAATTCTCTATTGGCTTTATAAAGACCTTTTGCCTTTTCTAAAAAAGCTGTAAATGCAGCCTCGCCGCCTGTTTTTATTAACTCCGTTTCTACAGAACCATCTGAATTTGTCCAGCTATTATAATACTCAATAGCATCATTGTAAACAATGGTACATGTTGAATATCCTAGGTACACGCAATTATCTACAGTTTCTTCCTTTATACCGTTATTTGTTCTTACCCAGCGTTTTACACTCGTTTTTTGAGTAGGAACTTGATTATCATAAAGAATGCCTTTTTCTGTACATCCAGAAGGAACAGTTGTTGAATAAATTACACCATCATCCATATAAGCTGAATATGCTTGCAGACATCTTTTACGATAATCAGCATCACTTTCGCCAGGATTTTTTTCAGGAGCGCTATATTCAGGATAGGCAACGCCCGTTCTGTACATATACATGACGCTGATATCCATTTTTTTATCTTTTTTTAAGAATTTCTTAAGTTTATATAAATTTGTTGCCTTAATCTCATCTGTTACATTTTCCAAATCGTCAGGAACTTCTATTTCTCTTTCTTCATCATCTTCAGCTGCATCGTAACATTCCTGGAACGCACCAACAGAAAATTCAATCATAGTACGGGCAAGGTAGGACGCTCTTTGTTCATCTGTTCCTGTCATAGCAGCTTCCATAGCGTTTTCAGACATTGAGAACATAAGCGGAAGCAACAATGTGAGTACAAGCAAAATTGCCAGTACCGCTACAAGAGCTATACCGTTTCTTTTTGTTAAAATGTTCATTACCTCAACCCCTTTTGGATTTAGTGTGGACAACAATAATTTGGGAACTACTTTTGAATTATAATGTTTGTATTTTATACAAGAACACGAAGAACTTCTTCGATTGAAGTAGAGCCCTCTATAACTTTATCAATACCCTCCTGACGAAGAGTATGCATGCCTTGCTTTATAGCAAGTTCTTTTATTTCCTGAACGCCTGAACGTTTGAGAACAAGCTGTTTCATTTCGTTTGTAATCTGAAGGAACTCGAAAACACCCTGACGACCTTTATAGCCTGTGTTCGAACATGCCATACAGCCCTTTGGCTCATAAATTGTTGTTGTATCGTCAAGAGTTTTTCCTTCCGGAATTGGGAAATCTTCAAGTCTTTCGCGAATCTCGCGATATGTAAGTGTAACTGCTTCCTTGCAGCGTGGGCAAAGCACACGCACAAGACGCTGAGCAAGAACACCTACGAGAGATGATGCTGTAAGGAATGGCTCAACACCCATTTCATCAAGACGGGTGATAGCCGATGGAGCATCGTTTGTATGAAGTGTGGAGAAAACCATATGACCTGTAAGAGCGGATTCAACAGCAATCTTTGCAGTTTCACCGTCTCGGATTTCACCGACCATGACAATATCAGGGTCAGCACGGAGAACAGAACGAAGAGCTGCTGCGAATGTCATACCTGCACGGTTGTTCATCTGCACCTGGCAGATACCTTGCATACGGCGCTCAACAGGGTCTTCAAGAGTGATAACATGCTTTGTGATATCAGAAACCTCTGCAAGAGTTGCATAAAGAGTTGTTGATTTACCTGAACCGGTAGGACCGGTAACAAGTAAGAAACCATATGGCATAAAGATTGTTTTGGTGAATTTATCAACCTGTGAAGGTGAGAATTTAATATCTTTAAGCTGAACTGATTTAGCGCCACGTTCAAGAAGACGCATAACGATTTTTTCGCCGTAAACAGATGGAAGAACCGCAATACGAATATCGAAAGTTCTATCGTCTACCTTAACAGTTGTACGACCGTCCTGAGGGATACGTCTTTCAGCAATATCCATGCCGCCGATAACCTTAACACGTGATGCAACTGAACTATGTAATTTAATAGGGTTCTGGAGAACTTCGTGAAGAACGCCGTCTATACGAAGACGGATACGCATTGTTTTCTCCATCGGCTCAATATGAATATCAGATGCACCTGATTTAACTGCATTTGTAATAACCTGGTTAACAAGCTGAACAGCAGGCTTTTCGTCAGCTGCAAGGTCTTCAAGAGCTGCAAGCTCCTCTTCCTGAGCAACATCTTCCTCATCATATGTATCAATATTGCTAGCGTTATTAACAATTGTGTCAATAGCTGCATTAAGCTCTGATTCCGTAGCAATAAGCGGAACAATTTCAAGACCACCGGTGCGAACTGAAAGGTTATCGCGTACACCAAGGTCATTAGGATTGTGCATTACTACAAAAAGCTTCTTTTCATCCTGATAAAGAGGTAATATTCTTCTTTTCGCAAGAAGTTCGGGTGATATTATATTTGCAACAGCATAGTTAATACCTGTCTCTTCAATAGATACAAACTTGTAGCCTGTTTTCTTCTCTAATGCGTGAGCAACATCAAGTTCTGTACAGTAACCCAAACTAACAAGCTCTGAGGGAACCTCACCCTTGCTGTCTTGAATATTTAATTGCGCTTCTCTTATTTGCTCCTCAGTAACCTTGCCTTCCTTTAAAAGGAAAAATTCAACACTACCGGGAAGAATAACATTTATATCTGCCAAAACGGTTTACCCCTTTATCTATTGTTTCTTAATACAGAACTATCAAGCAGTTCTGCAAATAATTTTAAAATCATGCAAAATAACGTAAATAAAACTTAGTTTTATGCACAGAAAAGCTATTACTAATTATGATACTACTTCTTGAACAGCATCATTTACAACTGCCTGCACAGCACCAGCAGAACCTTCATCTGAAAGGAATGAAAGTGAAAGAGCAGCTCTGTATTCTTTTTCAGAAATTCGTGTTAATGAAATAGAATCAAATCTATGAACTTGTTCAAGGTTAGTATAGTAATTCATATAATTGTAAATATTTTCGTATGAACCTACTGCTGTTATTGCAAAAACAACTTCATTTGTTTCATTAACAGCAACTGCTTGTTGAATTGCTTCAACCTTCAAGCCAAAAAGTTTGCATTTTGCAAGAACATCCTCTTCAAGAAGATAAACATCACCTAATGAATCCGGAAGAATATCCTTACATGCTTCAAGTTGCTCTTCCGCAGCTTCACTTTTAACTTTAAGCTCCTCTAAAAGAGCTACCTCGCGAACATTCTCTTCATATATTGCACGAGCATCAATGATTTCTTGCTTTGTTGTATTAATATCAAGAATAAGTGTTACTGCTATTGCCGCAATAAATACGCAAACAAAAGCCATCAATCCTATAACAAAGAATGGAGAGCTTGTAATATCTTTAATTTCAATTTTCTTGCCTTTCATAAAAGCTCCCCTCCTTATTCAGCTGCTTCAGTTGTTTCAACAGGCTGTGTTTCCACAACAACCGCTGAACCACCGCTACATGTTATAGCTATAGCAAAATTCGCCTTTGCTTCGCCATCTACAATCTGTGTTGTGTAGCTTGTGCAATTAACACTGCTTACACCTTTAATGGTTTCAAGAGATTTAACAAATTCTGTGAAAGCATCTCTTGAAACAGCTGAACCTGTAATATTACATACACGAGAAGTTTTCCAATCAACACAGTCAAGTGTTGCAATCGAAATACCGGGACGTGTAACATTACCAAGACTTGCAACAAAATTGTAAAGAGATGGTTCATTAACTTGAATCTTTTCAATAAGATTAAGTTTATTCTGAAGATTTGTATTAATATCTCTGTAATGCTGAAGAGCAGAAACTTTTTGCTCATATTCAAGATTTTTATTTTGAATCTCTTTAAGTCTGGCGTCAGCAACACCTTTACCAACAACCGTAAGGAACAATGCGCTGAGTATAAGAAGCAGAACAACGTTTGCAACGCTCCTACCTTTTTGAGCTTTCTTTTTACCTATTAAACGCTTTCTGTTTTTTTCAGGAAGCAAGCTAACTCTATATTTCATTGTTATTATGCCTCCAATCCTATTTCAGCAAGGCTGATACAGCCTGCATATTCTTTTGGTGAAAAACTTCCACTCATATATTCGCCATAGAATGATGGAACTTCAAGCGGAACATAGCATTTTTCAGCAACTGCCTGAGCAAACTGCTCTTCAAGAGTAGATGCAGTATTAAACAACACAGTTTCAAGAACAATGTTTGTTTGCATTTGGAAATAGTTAACTGATGAAATAAGTTCAGACTGAAGAAGTTCTGCAACTGTTTCAAATTCAAGAGATGTAAGTTCCTCAGGTGAATGGAAGGCCTTTTTCACTTCGATTATAGCACGGTCAGGAATATTAATAGAACGTACCATTTTAATTTCCTTATCTACAACTGCAACGAAATTGAGTACATCATCTGTAAGTGAAAAATATGCAAAAGCAGAGTTGTCGGAAGCTTCGTTGATAGCCACTCGGCACCATGCAAGGAACGAGCTGTCTATATCAACAACCTCAAGCCTTGCTCCTTCAATATTCTGAATAATGTTCTGAAGCATTGTATTTCTTGCACCAACAAGAATCATATTAAGGGCTGGCTGGTCATCATCATCTGTAGTTTCATCTACAACAACAAAGTCAAGCCCTAATTCGCTTACAGGAACAGGAATGAAGTCCTGAGCCTGCATTGCAACAACGCTCCTTAATTTATCCTGTGGAACCTTAGGGAAGGTTGCGTAACGCATAATAACGTTTTCATTATTGACACCAATAACTATAGGTGAATCCTTTCTCATTTTACCCTGATCATATAAATCGTTAAGAGCAGCAACAAAAAGCGGACTATCTGTTACAATACCTTCGCTAATAATACCATCTTTAAGTTTAACTCTTGCTGAGCCTGTTACACTCACCTTGCCATCTGCAGATTTTGTAAGTTCAACAGCTTTCATTTCAAATGAATTGTACTCAAGGCCAACAGCACTGATTGCTTTTGCCATTTATATCATTCTCCCTTGCAAAAAGAATATATTTTCGTTTTGAGGTTTGTGTGGGCTTTACGCCCCCACACCTTAACCTTGATAAGATGTGGTTGCCTGGAAAACAGGAAGATAAAGTGCGATAATAAGGAAACCAACTACCGAACCCAAAAGAACAAGCATAATAGGTTCAAGAACGGCACCTAAATTTTTCGCAATAGAGTCAACGTCTTCCTCATAGAACTCCGCTACCTTATCAAGCATAACAGGAAGAGTACCCGCCTCTTCACCAATTGCTATCATACTGATAACCATTGGTGGGAATATCTGTGGCGCATCTAACGCCTCGTGAATTGTTCTACCATTTTCAACGTCTTCAATTGCCTTTACTACTGCTTCTTCAACAAGCTTTGAGCCTGAAGTAGGACCGGCAGTTTCAAGAGCTTTGACTGCTGTAACACCACCGGCAACAAGTGTTGCAAAAATTCGGCAAAAACGAGCAAATATAGTTTTTGAAATAAGTTCACCAACAATAGGAGCTTGCATCTTGTGGTTTTCCCAGAAATGCTGTATCGGTGGAGATTTGATTACCTGAATAAGAAGGAATATCGCAACACCTATAACAGGGAATACAATAAACCACTTCTCTCTCATAAGTTCGGATAACCCATAAATTAAAAGTGTAATTGGATTCAGGTCTGTAGCTCCTTCTGTCATACCCTGGAAAGTAGGAACCATGAAGATAAGCATGAAGATAACTATGATAATTGCAAGACCGCCAACCATTTTAGGATACTGTGTGGCACTCTTAACAGCATCTTTAAGTTGCTTGTCTTTATGTAACTGGTTTGACATAGCAAGCAATGTTTTGTCAAGCATACCACCCATTTCACCGGCAGCAACCATTGAACAGAACAAGTCAGAGAAAACAGGTTTCTGTGCAGTGAAAGCATCTGAAAGAGGAGCACCGCCCTCAACATCTGATGCCACTTCTTTAATAGCATTGGCAAGCGTAGGGTTAGTTGTTTGGGCAACAAGAGTATTCATAGCCTGTGTAACAGGAATACCGGCACCAATCATGGCTGCAAGCTGACGAGCAAACAAAGACATATCCGCAAGAGTAATCTTCTTGCCGCCTCTTTTCTTTTTCTTAGCGGTATCTTCTTTAAGGTTTGTAACAACAACACCTGCTTCACGTAATTTTTCATACGCTTCTGATGTTGAGTTAGCAACAACCTTACCGGTTATAGCCTCACCCTGTCGGTTCAGGGCTTCATATTTAAAATCCAAGAGTAGTTATCCCCCTTCATGAGACATATATAATAGGTATGGCAATTTTCGCAACTCACACTATATATATTATAATAGGTATAGCAAAAATCACCTATAGAGGATTAGATTAATACATTTGCATCTGACGAAGAATTTCAGCTCTTTCAACACAGTTTTCAAGAACTGACTCTCGTGAGATTTTCTGCTCTCTGAGAAGCTTCAAAAGAGCCTGGTCCATAGTCTGCATACCCTCTTTCTGAGAAGTCTGCATTGTGGAATAAATCTGATGATCTTTACCCTCACGAATCATATTACGTATAGCAGGCGTATCAACCATATATTCAACCGCTGATACACGACCGCCGCCAAGACGAGGAAGAAGTTGCTGAGAAATAACTGCTCGCAGTGTATTAGAAAGCTGGCTTCTTACCTGGTTTTGTTGCTCGCTTGGGAAAGAGTCAATAATACGTGCAATGGTAAGTGGAGCTGTCTGTGTGTGAAGTGTGGAAAGCACCAAGTGACCTGTTTCAGCCGCTGTAAGTGCAATACTAATACTTTCTGCATCACGCATTTCACCGACCATAATAACATCAGGGTCGTGACGAAGAACTGTTCTCAGAGCATTGTTAAAACTAAGTGTATCTCCGCCAAGCTCACGCTGCCTGATTATTGAACGTTTGTGTGAATGAAGGAATTCTATAGGGTCTTCGATTGTAACCATATTGTACTCAAAATTGGTATTCATATGGTTAATCATCGCAGCAAGAGTTGTAGATTTACCTGAACCAGTAGGACCTGTAACAAGAATAAGTCCACGAGGAAGAGTACAAAGTCTACGCACATCTGCCGGAAGACCTAATTTATCAAGAGTTGGAATTTCGTATGGAATAGCTCTGAATACCGCTGCAAGTGTACCTCTTTGAACAATTATGTTGCCTCTGAATCGAGCACACTTAGGAACTGAATACGAAAGGTCTAACTCCAGATTTTCTTTAAGGTCATGCTTGTTTTTATCTGACATAATCTGCATAAGCATATTTTCAACATCTGCCGGCATCATTGGGGGATAATCCTGCTTTACGATGTCTCCATCTATACGAATGCAAGGTGGCATGCCTACAACTATGTGAAGGTCAGAGCCTTTCTTTTCAACCGTAAGCCTGAGCAGTTGCTCAAGCGTTACGGGATATATGCTAGGTTGATTGATAAATTCCATTTGAATCAACTCCGTAGGAAATTTAGATTCTTGACCACATATCAAGGATAAGGTCAATATTTTCAGGTGATTCAAGAACATAAAGAATGTACTTAACGCCATCATCTGATGGATCGAGATCGCCTGAAAGTTCAAATGATGCAACAGAAATTGTTGGATTGTTAATAAGTTTAACGCAGAGTTCTTCCTTAGCTGCAAGGATTGAAAGCTCTGAAGCATCTGTGATTGTTGCGATTGGATAATACATATCGCCAAGGTTACTGTCGAGAGAAGCTATAATCTCTTTAACTTCTTCAACCTTGTTTGTTGGGCAGTAAACCATAATTGACTTTGTAAGCTGAGGATATGAACCAAAATAGAATTCAACATCTTCAATATTGATAAAGCCTATCTTGCTCTGAAGTTCAGATGCAACGATATTCTTGAGTTCGTAAATAAAGAATGTTCTATCTGTATTGTTATCCGCTGTATCGTTTTCTTTAATTCTTTCAACAGCCGCATCAACTTCTTCAGTTACACCCTGAATCCAGATTCTCTTTTCGTAGAGATCAAGACCAAGAATCTCAACATCGTAACCGAATGTACTGATAATTGACTGAGCGGCTTCTTTGTTTATGTATGCAAGATCAACTCTTACAAGTGAGGTTTCGCCATCGGAGATTACAACATCACTTGTTGTTCCGTCGGTTGAATCATCAGTTGAGCCATCAGTTGAACCATCTGCCGAACCACCTGCTGACTGCTGGCTGTCAGGATCATAGTAGTCAACTAATCTCTTAATGTTCATAATATCGTTGTATGCATCACCTGTTGCATAAACATAGAGAACCATTGGATGAGCTGCCATTGTAATACCGGTGTGAAGACCAAGCGAGCCGAGCAAGCCACTGAATTCAGAAGCTGTAATATGCTCCATTTCAATAGCTGTAAGACTTGAACTGATACTTGCGCTACCTACTGTAATGTTTTTCTTATTATCAAGTGTTTCAATGAGTTCCGCCATCTTAGCAAGTTGCATTGGATAGCCGCTTACCCAGAATTCGCGGAGATTTATATCTACCTTAACTATCTGAACTGAGATACCAAGGGTTGAAAGCTGTGATGTAAGTGTATCAGTAGAAATATACTGAAGAGAGAACTTAGTGAGCGCTTTACTGTCAATAAAGTTTGAATTAAGCGTATCTGCTGTACCAACATAGATAAGATTGTCATTCTTTATGTAAGTCATATCAACCATACGAAGAACGTAGTCGATAGCTGTAAGTGGAGTAACATTATCTAATGCTATTGCAGGTACAGTTGGTGCTGAACCTTTAAATATCATTTTATAGCCGGTGTGAGCAAGAATGGTTTCAAGAACACCAATAAGATCTGAACCGCTCTCAAAATCAATAGAAATTGAGCTTGATGAGCCATAAACTGTTGTAGAATCGTCTTCAACAGATGCAGCACCAGGAATAAGCAACTTCTGACCATTGTAAAGCTTTGAAGAAGCTGAGATGCCGTTGTTTTCAACGATACTTGAAACTGTTACACCGTGTTCTGCAGCGATAGATGCAAGTGTATCGCCTTCTTCAACGGTGTAAGTGCCCATGATATCGTCTGATGAGCCAGATGCTGCAAGCGGTAAAACCATACTTGTAAGCAACACGAACACGAGGGCAAAAATGCCTATTGACCTCATTCTGCTGTTTTTTGTTTTCATTGGAAAATCCCCCTAAAATATGTATGATACATAAATTATTTACTAAATTAATTCGTAACTCAAGATCATCTGTTTATCTTCTTGGTTATATCGCCGGCTTTGAAGACAACATAATCCGAGGTTATCTCTATCAATTCCCAGCTACCTATTTCTTCGCCTTTGGAAAGAGTGAGTGTATCTCCTGCGGAGCCTATCTGTATGAGCGCTGTTTTAAGACCGCTACTACCCTTTACATAACCCTTATATTGTGCTGATGCAAGAATATCCTCTGAAAGCGGATCGTTATCAATAAGCTCAACAACCTCTTTATCTTTAATAAGGTTGCCACCCGGAAGAACTTCAACCTGATTTGAGTTCACTATAATGTCGCTATCATCAGGAACATTATCACCGGTAAGAACGCCGTCTCCAAAAATGAGAAAAAGAACAATTCCAGCCAATATCAGGAAAAGAACCACCGGAATAAGAAGCTTCATTATCGGGTTCTTATCAAAGAAATCCATCACCTTGAGCATCGTATCATTTTTAGGTGATGCTACATTCACTTTTTTTTCTTTGTTGCCAAACTTAGGTAACTCAAGAGCCATACAAAATAACCTCCATATAAATCCTTTTATCAGGAATTCATGTTTGTAGAATCATGACGAAACAACGTCATTAAATCATAAAAAATCTAAAACAGGCGCAATCGTCCACTTAGACTTATACACATTATTAATATACTATATATAAGGAAAATTTTCAATAGTTTTTCAAATTTTATATGGTAAAAAGACACTAAAAATATTTGTGTTTTTTTGTCATATTTTTGAATTGACAAAAAACCACTGCTCATAGTAAGAACAGTGGCCTTTTTTACACAACAAATACGTATTATTTAGCAACGATATTTATAATTTTTCCCGGTACATAAATTTCCTTGATAATCGCTTTATCTGCAAGAATTTCCCGCACCTTTTCGTCCGCTTTGGCAGCAGCAATTGCCTGTTCAGCAGTAGCATCCTTAGCAATTGTTACAGTTGCGCGAAGTTTACCGCAAATCTGCACAGGCACCTCAATTGTTGAATCAACTGTTTTAGCCTCGTCATAATCAGGCCACTGAGCAACAGCAAGAAGCCCTTCTCCACCAACATTTTCCCAGATTTCCTCTGCAACATGAGGTGCAAACGGGTCAAGAAGCTTAGCATAAGCCTTCAATTCACCTTTTGTGATTGATCCTGCATCATATATCTCGTTAAGAAGAGCCATAAGAGCAGCGATTGCTGTATTAAACTTCATATTTTCAATGTCTTCAGACACTTTTTTGATTGTTTTATGGAAAGATGTTTCCAATTTCTGGGAGAAGCCTTCATCATCTGTAACAAGTTCAAGAAGATTCCATGAACGGTCAATAAAGCGCTTACAGCCCTTAACACTGCTTTCGCTCCATGGAGCTGCCTTCTCGTAATCGCCCATAAAGAGAACATAGGTACGAAGAACATCGGCACCAAGAGAATCTACAACCTCATTAGGGTCAACAACATTACCCTTGGACTTACTCATTTTATCGCCATCAGGACCTAAAATAAGACCCTGAGCCGTTCTCTTTTTGTATGGCTCGTCAAATGGCACTTCACCAATGTCATAAAGAAATTTATGCCAGAAACGTGAATAAATAAGGTGGCGTGTAACGTGCTCCATACCACCATTGTACCAATCAATCGGACCCCAATAATTAAGCTTATCCTTATCCGCAAAGGCCTCGGTATTATGTGGGTCTATGTATCTGAGGAAATACCATGAAGAGCCTGCCCACTGAGGCATTGTGTCAGTTTCACGCTTTGCAGGCGCACCACACTTAGGACATGTGCAGTTAACATAGCTATCGATTTTAGCAAGAGGACTTTCACCATCTGAACCCGGCTGGAAGTTGTCAACCTCAGGAAGACGAAGAGGGAGCTCCTCATAAGGTACAGGTACAATTCCGCACTTTTCACAATGAACGATAGGAATTGGCTCGCCCCAATATCTCTGGCGGTTAAAAGCCCAATCCTTCATTTTGTACTGAACACCTTTTTCGCCGATGCCTTTATCTGCAAGGAATTCAACCATTTTCTCAATAGATGCAACTTTTTTATCCATACCATTGAGGAAACCTGAGTTTACCATTTCTCCGTCGCCGGTATACGCTTCAACATCAATATCGCCACCTTTGATTACCTCAATAATGTCGATACCGAATTTCTTTGCAAACTCATAGTCGCGCTGGTCGTGAGCAGGAACAGCCATAATAGCACCTGTACCATAGCCCATCATAACATAGTCTGAAATATAAATAGGAATTTCCTTGTTATTTACAGGGTTGATAGCCACAAGACCATCAATGCAAACACCTGTTTTATCCTTAACGAGCTGGGTTCTTTCGAACTCAGTTTTCTTTGCACATTCTGCACGATACGCCTCAATATCCGCCATATTGCCGATTTTATCTGCGTATTTATCAATAAGCGGATGCTCCGGTGCCATAACCATAAATGTAACACCAAAAAGGGTATCGGGACGAGTTGTATAAATCTTCATCATCTCGTCTGTACCGCTGATTTTAAAGTTAACGAAAGCACCTGTAGATTTACCGATCCAGTTCACTTGCTGAAGCTTGATATTAGGAAGATAATCCACCTTATCAAGACCCTGAAGGAGCTTGTCAGCATACTCTGTGATTCTGAGATACCAAACATCCTTGGATTTCTGAACAATATCACTATGACAAATATCGCACTTACCACCCTGAGAGTCTTCATTTGAGAGAACAACCTTACAGGATGGGCAATAGTTTACAAGTGTTTTATCGCGGAAAACCAGACCTTTTTCAAACATTTTAAGGAAAATCCATTGAGTCCATTTATAGTAACCCTCTTCTGTAGTATCTACAACTCTGTTCCAATCGAAAGAGAAACCAACCTTTTTAAGCTGAGAAGAGAATTTTTCAATGTTCATATCCGTAACCTTACGAGGATGGATACCTGTTTTAATAGCATAGTTTTCTGTTGGAAGACCATATGCATCAAAACCTATAGGGAAAAGAACATTATAACCCTGCATTCTTCTTTTTCTTGAAATTACTTCAAGGCCTGAATATGCCTTGATATGACCAACGTGCATACCTGCACCACTTGGATAAGGGAACTCTACAAGAGCATAGAATTTAGGCTTATCAGAGCCATCTTCTGCATGGAAAACTCCTGCATCTTCCCATTTTTTCTGCCATTTTTGCTCAACAGCTGAAAAATCGTACTTCATTTTTTATCATACCTTTCTGTAATTAGAAAAATAATAATTAACTATTCAAAAATTACTTGAGAAGCTCATTAACATCAAGCTTTGCGCCATCTTCCCAAAGGCGCTCAAGATTATAATAATTCCTTGCTTCCTCAAGGAAAACATGAACTACTACGCCCGGATACTCAAGAAGCACCCAGCCTGTTGCTCTACCTTCTACATGCTCTGTAGGAATACCTTCTTCCTCAAGCTGATATTCAACCTCATCCGCAAGAGCGCGCACATGAGTATTGGAGTTTGCAGTTGCAATAACAAAATAATCTGCAACTATTGTAAGCTCTTCTATTTTAATAACCTGAATATCGTTACCCTTTTTATCATCCAGAGCTTTTACTATCTTTTTTACTAAATCTAAACTCATTGTTTCTTCTCCTGTTGTATTTTAAAGAGCGCATCATTATAAGCACCCAGAGTATCAGGATGTACTACCCTTTCAGCGTCTATTAAATCCTTTATCGTAAAGCTTAAGCCTTCAACAATAGCCTCATCAAGGGAGCGTACAGCTTTTCCGCGCATAATTTCAACGCCATCATAATCTCGCTCTGCACTTATAAAATCCGCTATAAAAATTATTTTTTCCAAAAGGCTCATATTTTCTCTGCCCGTTGTATGGTAACGTATGGCATTAAGCATGTCTTCATCAGAAATTCCAAAACTTTTTTCAGCAAACACCGCACCACATATAGCATGGTACAGCTTTGCCGTGTTAAGTTCAATATCCGTAAGCGGAACTTTGTTTTCAAGAAGGTAGGAAAGTTGCAGTCCTGCAGGAGTATCCTTACAAGAGTCATGGATAAGACCTGCTACATATGCCTTTTCTTTATCTGCTCCATAAATTTCTGCAAGCATCACGGCAGAATCCGCCACATTCAATGAGTGTATATAGCGCTTTTCAGTAAGGCGCTCTTTGAGAATGCTTTTAATTTCTTCATTTTTGCTCATTTATACAACCCCTTTGAAACAATGTATTCATAAACAACAGAATCAACATTGCTGCTATTACCATTTTTCAATTCATCACGCACAATAGTTGAACTGATTTCAAACGGAACACTTTCGCAAACAAGAACATTTTCTTCGCCGCCAAGAAATTCATCTGCATAATCCTTCATCCTGGAAAGCATTTGCAAATCCTCTGTTCTGCAAGCGCAAACCAACGTACAGATATCCAAAATATCCTCATATTTGTACCATTTGGAAAAAGACAACAACATATCGTCTCCCATAAAAAGATACAATTGGGAATCAGGATAAATTTTTTTGATTTGCGTAAGCGTGTCAATAGTATAACTTTTTCCGCCTCTCAATATTTCAATATCGCTGACCTCATAAAGAGATTCACTGAATAGAAGCCTGCACATATTGAGCCTGTCCTCTGCGCTTGCTCCACTCTTGTCTTTAAATGGAGACATGGCTGTAGGAATGATAACAACCCTATCTGCTCCGCAAAAGCGTGATAAATTCTCTGCAAGAAGCTTATGACCCTTGTGAGGCGGGTCAAAAGAACCGCCGTAAACAGCAATTTTTTTCATATCAATACATTACCACAGAATTCATTTCAAGGTTCCCTCTGTACGAAGTTATTTTAATTTTAACTCTTGTAACCTCAACAGGTGTGATTTTATGTATTCTCTTATAGCCTACAACTCCGCCTGCACCAATCTTTTCCCATTTACCATCGCCTTTGTCTATGTAAAGCTCGTAACCCTCAACATGCTGACCGTTTGCAATATATTCCTGCATAACGACCTTATCAAACATATCCTTCTGGGAAAGAGTTATGGTTATTTCAGGTGTTAAATCATTATCCGCAGGGCGCCATGTTTTATTCTCATCCTCTGAGAAGAGATTTTCCGCACTGTACTCTGAGGATAATTCACTGGTTGCTTCAATTGTACCAATCTGAGAAACCTTGTATGTAAATGAACGCTTCAAATCCATACCTAATGCGGTCAGAATCTGAGTGTCCATATCAGCAAATTTGCCGTTTTTCATTGGCGGAACGCCAAGCATAAAGCCACAGTTTGAGCCAACTGTCTGCATGTAAAGCTTCCACAGTCTATCCTTAGTTTTCGCGGTATATTCATCGTCCTTATGATAGAACCATCTGTCTCTTATAGAAAGAGAAACCTCGCAAGGATACCATATGAAGTCTGTTTCCTTTTTGATGGCTTTTCGTGAGCCTAAATCAAGCTCAAACTCTTTTTCTTTCTTGAAAAAGCGCTTTTTAGCAGGCTTTTTGCTGCGTTCAAAAGCACTATATATGCTGTGCCTTTCAGGCACAACACTCCACTCGTTTTCACGGATTACGCCCCACTCATTGCCATACCAACGAACATCGGGACCTACAAGGGCAATAACTGCACCGGGCTGGCATTCTCTTACAACGTCGTAGTAGCCCTCCCAATCATATTCCTGAACAGCTCCGTTTTTAGCAGGCTCGTTTGCACCGTCAAAACGAACATAGAAAATATCGCCATACTTTGTGAGAATTTCTCTTAAAAGCGATTTAAAATAATTGTTGTAGTCCTCACCTGAGCCGAAGCATTCTGCATTACGGTCAAGCGGAGAGATAGCTATACCGAATTTGAGCCCTTGCTTTGCACACTCTTCTGAAAGCATACCAACGATATCTCTGTTTTCTGTTTCCCAATCAAGAGATGATTCAACTGAATATCTTGTATGTTCAGAGTACCACAGGCAGAAGCCATCGTGATGCTTAACATTAAGCACCATTCCCTTGAAGCCTGCAGCCTTAAAAAAGCTGACCCACTCCTCAGCGCTGAATTCGTCAGGTGAGAAGTTGAGAGGACTGATGTTTCCGTCTGTCCACTCAGAATTAACAACAGTTGCAAGGCCAAAATTTATAAAGCCGTAAAATTCGGTTTTCTGCCAGTCTATCTGCCTTTCTGAAGGCTTCACACCGGCAGCTATTTCATATGAGTTCATAGATAATCCTTTCGAACTTTTATTTTCCGCAGTCGCAATTTGTTGCAACAATATCCACATCAAGACCGAGAATTTTTTCAATTACAACGTCGCCTATTTTAACCGGTGCGTTAATAGTCGCCTCGTTTATAACCTTCATGCAGTCAAACATTTTATCCTTTGGAACAGGGCCTGATGATTTAACCGGTACAACAGGGTGAACACCACCATTAACCTTAACACTTGTGGTAAGGCTTCGCATAGGATTTGTAATTTCGGTACGTGCGTATGCATCGCCACGCTTGCAGGTATTACCTGTTACAGAAATAACTTCACCGTTTTCAATTTCAACCTCAATAGGACAACCTAAAGGACAGGATACGCAAATAAGACCTTTTTTCATTTCAGTACCCTCCTTATTCTTCAACTCTGACAACAATTTCGCTGTCTTTGTTCATATTTTTAAGCATTTCAGGTGTAATGGTAACATTCTCCATTTCACCGGGAGCGAGTTTAATTTTCTTTTTAGAAGAGAGAATATTGCCGTCGCACTCAACAACAACCTTAGCGCCTTTATAAACCTGACCAACACGGAAATAAAGCTTGAGGCTCTCCTCACCTTCAATATTCACTCTTTGAGGAACAATGTATCTTACACCATTGATACCCTTGGTGTTAATATATGTGCCGCCTTTTTTCTTTCCGAAAATATAGTCTGCCGCGCCTTTACCTGCAATCTGACTTTCCTCTGTAACGTAGTCAACTAAATCGTGCACCTGAAGCACATTACCGCAAGCAAATATACCCGGCTGAAGAGTCTCTCTGTACTCATCAACAACAGGTCCATTAGTAACCCCATCAAGAGCTACGCCAACATCCTTAGAAAGCTCGTTTTCAGGAATAAGACCAACAGAAAGAAGAAGTGTATCGCATTCGATATACTCCTCAGTACCGGGAATCGGCTGAAGTTTTTCGTCAACATTTGCAATTGTAACGCCCTCGAGCCTGTCTTTACCGTGAGTTTTTATAACTGTACAGCTAAGACGAAGCGGTATACCGAAATCGTCAAGACATTGAACAATATTTCTTTGTAAACCGCCTGAATATGACATAAGTTCGCAAACGACCTTAACCTCTGCACCTTCAAGTGTCATACGGCGCGCCATAATAAGACCGATATCACCTGAACCGAGAATAACAACCTTTTTACCGGGCATATAGCCGTCAATATTAACATACTTCTGCGCAGTACCTGCAGTCATAATACCTGCAGGGCGCGAGCCCGCAATTGAAAGCGCACCGCGAGGCCTCTCACGGCAGCCCATAGCAAGAACAACAGCAATTGCCTTAAACTGCATAAGACCTTCATTGTTGTTAACTGCAGTAACAACGTTATCCTCAGAAATATTAAGAACCATTGTGTCTGTATAAACATCAATGTCAGTTTTCTCAACCTGTTCAATAAATCTGCCTGCATATTCAGGACCTGAAAGTTCCTCACCAAAATAGTGAAGCCCAAAGCCTGTATGGATACACTGCTCCAGAATACCACCCAAAGTTTCTGCTCTTTCGAGAATAACTATTTTCTCAACGCCCTCTTCTTTTGCTTTGAGAGCTGCAGCCATACCTGCAGGACCACCGCCGACTACTACTAAATCATAATCAAACATTTTTCCTGCCTCCTTACTTTGTTTTATGGTACATAATCTTCGACTCTCCGCCGAATTTTGTTATTTCATTCATTTCTACGCCTAATTCTCTTGCAAGAATTTCAACAACCTTGCTGCCGCAGAAGCCACCCTGGCATCTGCCCATACCGGCTCTTGTTCTTCTCTTAACGCCATCAACGTCTCTTGCGCCTGCAGGAGCATGAATAGCGTCAAGAATTTCGCCTTCAGTAATTGTTTCGCAACGGCAAACAATTCTGCCGTATGCTTTATTTTTTTCAATAAGTTTTGCTCTTTCCTCTGTAGACATATGTCTGAAGCGAACAGGCTCCGGTCTTATCGGGTTATAATCTGCTTTCTTTTCAAGTCCGCCTGCAAGCTCAAGAACAATGCCTTCAACCATTTCTGCAATAGCAGGTGCAGAAGAAAGACCCGGTGATTCAATACCTGCAGCATTTATGAAATTCTTGTTCACTGCAGATGAGCCGATAATAAAGTCATCACTTGTAGGATGGGCTCTGTTACCACTGAAAGAAGTGATTGCATTTCTGAGTGATACAGCAGGAACGCTCTTGACAGCGTTCACATAAATTTTATCAAGACCAACATTTGTTGTAGCAACATCGTCGCCATTGTCAATATCTTCAGCAGATGGGCCAACAATAAGGTTACCGTCAACTGTAGGAGAAACAAGCACACCTTTACCCATTTTTGTAGGGCACTGGAAAATAGTGTGGGAAACAAGATTACCCTGAGATTTGTCAAGGAGATAATAATCGCCATGACGGACAACAATCTCAATTGACTCATCACCTATAAGTGATGCTATTTTGCCTGAGTGTACACCCGCAGCATTAATAACGTACTTTGCAATGATTTCACCCTGAGTTGTGGAAAGCACGAATTCTTCGTTTTTGCATTCAATATTCTGAACTTCGCAGTTTCTGATAAACTCTGCTCCGTTTGTTACTGCATTTTCAACACCCGCAATTGTAAGCTCATAGGGGCACACAATAGATGATGTAGGAGCAACAAGCGCTCCAACGGCAGTATCGCCGATGTTGGGCTCAATCTTCACAAGCTCCTCTCTGCTTACCACGCGAAGCTCCGGTACACCGTTTGCTACACCGCGCTCAAGAAGCTCATTAAGGTGTGGCATTTCTTCTTCTGAGAAAGCAACAACGAGTGCGCCATTATTTTTCAAAGGAACATTAAGCTCCTTGCAGAAATTTTTCATAAGTTCAACGCCACGAACATTGAGCTTTGCCTTCAATGAACCGGGTTTTGCATCAAAGCCGGCATGAACAATGGCACTGTTTGCCTTTGTAGCACCCATTGCACAATCGTTATGTCTCTCAAGAAGAGCAATTTTCAAATTATACTTTGAAAGCTCTCTTGTGATGAGTGAACCAACAACGCCTGCGCCGATAACAGCAATATCGAACTTCATCAAGATACATCTCCTCATTTATGTCTACGAAGTGAAAACACTCCGCTCATTTTAACTTTTTTATTATATCACGCCTATAATGTAAAATCAAGACAATATAGTTATATTATATTACATATTATGCCTTGTATTTTTGGTAATTTTAGTGTATTATATTTTGTTGTAATATTTTTGCGAGGTAATGCTATGAAAAAACCTGAACTTCTTGCCCCTGCAGGGGATATGAATTGTTTAAAAGCTGCAGCACGCTTTGGTGCAGATGCCGTATATATAGGTGGTCCGCTTCTTCAGTTGAGAGCCGAAAAATCTGCTTTTTCTGAAGAAAATATTGAAATTGCAAGCAACTATCTTCACTCTTTAGATAAAAAGCTTTATGTAACAGTAAACAGCTTCACAAAAAACAAGGAAATTGAGCCACTTAAGGAATATGCACGTGCTCTTTATTCTCTCGGTGTTGACGCTGTTATTGTTGCAGATTTAGGTGCGCTTCGCGCTATAAAACAGGCAGAACCACGCCTTGAAGTTCATATAAGCACACAAGCTAACTGTTGCAACTATTCAAGTGCTCTCGCCTACCACGAATTAGGTGCATCAAGAATTGTTGTTGCCCGCGAAATGACTATTGATGAAATCGCAGAGATGCACGAAAAAATCCCTAAAGACCTTGAAATAGAAGCTTTTGTACATGGTGCAATGTGCATGGCATATTCAGGCAGATGCCTTATTTCTTCATACATGAACGGCAGGAGCGGAAACCGTGGCGAATGCACTCAGCCTTGTCGTTGGGAGTATTATCTCGTAGAGCGAAACAGACCAAACGAGTACCTTAAGCTTGAAGAATATGATGACCATTCAGCATTGCTTTCCTCCCACGACATGAAGGCTATCAGCTTTCTTGATAAATTATCTGCAGCAGGCGTAGATTCTTTTAAAATTGAAGGCAGAATGAAAACCGAATACTACGTTTCTCATGTTGTCAATGCCTACAGGCACGCTATTGATAAAACAGCACCTATGGAGCTTCTTGAAGACGAGCTTAACGCGATAAGCCACCGTCCATATAATAGCGGTTTCTATTTTGGCAACCTTGTTCACGACCACAAAAATGATGGTCTTTACCATTGGGACTGCACTTTTGCAGGCGTTGCTCTTGAAGATTGTGTTGACGGCAAGCTCAAAATTCAGCAGAGAAACTTTTTTAAACTCGGTGATACAATTGAGGTGCTCTCACCCGACTCAATTGGCATGAAATTCACATGCACTGAAATTGTGAATGAAAAAGGAGAAAGCTGTGAAACCGCCTGTCATCCTCAGGAATTTCTTACTCTTGCTTGCGACGCACCTGTTAAAGCAGGCGACATTTTAAGAGTACGAACAGAAAAAGAAAAAATTATAACAAACATCTGATTATTTATGAAAGATTACGAGATTCTCGCACCCGTTGGTGCACAAGAACAGCTTCTCGCCGCAGTAAGGTGCGGTGCAGATGCAGTTTACTTAGGTGCAGGCAATTTCAATGCCCGAAGAAATGCAGAAAATTTTAACGAAGATTCTTTGAAGCAAGCCGTTAATTATTGCCACCTGAGAAATGTTAAGGTTTATGTTACCCTTAACACCCTTATTTTTGATAAAGAGATAGAAGACCTTTACGAAACTGTTGCACTTATCGCTGAAAGTGGTGCAGATGCAGTAATTGTTCAGGATTTTGCCGTGTTCGAGGCGGTAAAAAGCATCTGTCCTGCTATGCCCGTTCACGCCTCCACTCAAATGGCAGTTCACAACGTAAGCGGTGCAAAAATGCTTGAAGAGCTTGGGTTTTCAAGAATCGTTCTTGCAAGAGAGCTTTCACTTGAAGAAATAAAGGCTATAAGAAGCGCGGTTAAAACCGAACTCGAGGTATTCGTTCACGGCGCTCATTGTATGGGTGCCTCAGGTAACTGTTACCTTTCTGCAATGCTTGGTGAGAGAAGCGGAAACAGAGGCCTTTGCGCGCAGGGCTGTAGGCTTAATTGGGTTTCTCAGCATGGCAGAGAATATGCGCTTTCTCTCAAAGATATGTCATATCTCGACAACATAAATGACCTGAAAAACATTGGCATAGAATCCTTTAAAATTGAGGGCAGAATGAAGCGCCCCGAATATGTTGCTGCTGCAGTAACAAGCCTAAGCAAAGCTCTTGAAAAAGCACCTTATGATAAAGATACTCTCCGTTCTGTTTTCTCAAGAAACGGCTTTACGGATGGCTACCTTAAAGCTAAAAGAGATTTAACAATGTTCGGTTATCGTAGCAAAGAGGATGTAACTTCCGCAAGCGGTGTTTTAAAAGACCTTTCAGTTCTTTATAAAAACGATATTCACCCAATCGATGTGGATATTTCACTTACGCTCCCGCTTAACGAGCCATCAATTTTAACTATGAAAGCTAATGGTAAAAGCGTTAAGGTTACAGGCGATATTGCCGAAACACCTCGCAACTCGCCTCTTTCAGAAGAAATTGCACGTAGAAATGTTTCCAAATTAGGAGACACATCCTTTTCTCTGCGTGATTTTGCTTTTACTAACGACCATAACCTTACACTTTCCGCTTCTTCAATAAACGCCTTAAGACGTGAAGCATGCAAATTTCTGGAAGAAGCACTGACAAAATCTGTCCATATAATAAACAAGACTACCCTTCCTGAAATAAGACCACATATACAGGAAAACGGGCTGAAATATCGTGTCAGATTGGAGAAATTTTCTCAATATTCTGAAAATCTCCAATCAGCAGAATTCATAATTCTGCCAATTGAGGAAATAATAAATTACAAAGAGGAAATCTCTGTAATAAAACATCAAATAATTGTAGAGCTACCAGCTTTAATTTATCCGGCAAGTGAAGAAAAAATCAGAAATTCTCTTAAAAAAATTAAAAATTGGGGCATCAATCGTGTTGCGGCAGGAAATATCGGTGCAACAAAACTTGCAAAAGAACAAGGCTTTAAAATTCACGGTTCACATGGCCTTAATATCACCAATTCAAGAGCACTTTCATACTATGAAAAGTTAGGACTTGAGGATGCCACCCTCTCATTTGAATTATCTGAAAAAGCAATAAAATCACTTGGCGGAAATCTCAGAAGAGGGGCTTATATTTACGGTTACCTTCCTCTTATGCTTATGCGCGCTTGTCCGCAAAAAAACGAATCGGGATGCGGAAAATGCAGCGGTCTTACCCACCTCACAGACAGAAAAAGTATTGATTTTCCGCTTATTTGCCACAACAAAGAGTTTGTAACTCTACACAACAGCGTACCAATGTACATAGGTGATAAAAACCTTTCTGCTATTGATTTTGCTACCCTTTATTTCACTGTTGAAACAAAAGATGAGTGCAAAAAAATATTCAAAAATGCTATAGATGGCAACAACATAGCCGGTAAAAAAACAAACGGCTTATATTCAAGAGAGTTGCTTTAAAACAGCACCTGAAAGTCACGAGAGGAGTTGAAACCTTGGAGAAAAAAACTGCTATAATTATCGGAGCTGGTCCCGCAGGACTTACTGCCGCTTTCGAGCTTTTGAAAACTACAGATATTATGCCCCTTATTTTAGAGGAAAGCGATTTTATCGGCGGTATTTCAAGAACTGCAGAGCATAACGGCAACAGAATTGATATTGGCGGACACCGCTTTTTCTCTAAAAACGAGCAAGTAAATAAAATATGGCAGGAGCTTATGCCGATTCAGGCAAAGCCTTCCTATGACGATATAAAAACAGGAACAGAAAAATCTTTAGCCGAAACCGGACCTGACCCTGAAAAAGATGAAAAGGTTTTCCTTTTAAGAAACAGAGTTTCAAGAATATTTTATCTGAGAAAGTTCTTTGATTATCCAATATCCTTAAAGCCTGAAACCTTTATAAACATGGGGCTTAAAAGAACTGTTCAGGCAGGCCTCGGTTACGTTACCTCATGTGTAAAAAAGCTACCCGAAACATCTCTCAGAAACTTTTATATAAACCGTTTTGGCAAGCCTTTGTATGAAATGTTTTTTGAGGATTATACCGAAAAATTATGGGGTATAAACCCTTCGGAAATCTCTGCGGACTGGGGCGCACAACGTGTAAAAGGACTATCTTTGACGAAGGCTGTTTTAAATGTTTTAACTAAACCTTTCAAGAAAAATGATAAGGTTGAAACCTCGCTTATAGAGCAATTCCATTACCCCAAAAAAGGACCCGGTCAGTTATGGGAAACTATGGCTGAGGAAATAGTAAAAATGGGTGGTATTATACTGAAAAACAACTGTGTTGTTTCCATTGAAACCGAGGGGAAAACCATTGTTTCCATAACAGCAAAAACACCTGACGGATTTCAGAAATATACCGCTGATTATTACATTTCAACAATGCCCATCAAAGACCTTATTGAGGCTATGGGAGAAGCGGTTCCGCAACAGATAAAAACAGTTGCAAAAGCGCTTCCCTACAGGGATTTCATAACAGTTGGCCTTCTTGTTAACAGGCTTCTTTTAGAAAATAAAACAGGCCACAAAACATTAGGAAACATTGTTCCTGATTGTTGGATTTACATTCAGGAAAGAGACGTTAAAATCGGAAGATTGCAGATATTCAATAACTGGTCTCCTTATATGGTTAAAGACCCTGATAATACGGTGTGGATAGGTCTTGAATATTTTTGCTCCGAGGGCGATGAAATGTGGAATATGACCGACAGAGACTTCATTGATTTCGCCGTCAATGAGTTAAGCAAAATTGACATTATAAGCAAAAATGATGTACTCGATTCAGTAAGAATAAAAGTAAAAAAAGCGTATCCCGCATATTTCGGAGCATACAAGGATTTCCCTGTTGTAAGAGAGTATCTTGACTCAACAAAAAACCTTTTCTGCATAGGCAGAAACGGTATGCATCGTTACAATAATATGGATCATTCCATGCTCACCGCAATTGAAGCAGTAAATTGTATCAGGAACGGTTTTTCAGATAAAAACCTTATCTGGAACGTTAACACAGAGCAGGAATATCACGAAGAAACTAAATAAACAATCAAAAGCCGTTGAAAAACGGCTTTTTTTATTTCAAAAATATTCAACAAATTTTTTGAACATCAAATATCAGAAACAATTGTTATTCGTCGTTTTACATTATTACTTCAAACCTTATTTGTGCAAGTTCAACAAAACTTTTCGCGGTTTGTTTTTTCTTTTGTTCATCCGTTTAGCAAATTTCGCCTGCGCATCGTTGTACATATTGCACAACCCTCCCGTATTTTGTTTGTGCATTTTCACTTGACTTTTTTGAGAAATAATCATATAATTTACTTGTAAATTAAAGGAAAGGAGTCCACAGATTATGGCAGACTATAACAAAATCAGAAATCAGCTCTTCAAAGAAATTGAAGAGGAAAAGGGCTTTTCCTTCAAAAAGCTTGTAAAGATTATTAAGCTTAACGTTCTTTACAACGAAGGTATATAAATACACCTTCCCTTTTCGCTATTAACTTAAGAGACAATTATATCTCCCCTATTAAGCGCAGAAATAATCCTCTTAAGTTTATATAAATAGTTTCATAAAGCCAAAACAGATACCGCCTTTTTAAGGCGGTATCTGTTTTTTAGGTTTATTTTTGCTATTTTAACTATTTTTTATGATTATATTTGTTTTTTATACACATTGAATTGCATTACCTTTTATTCTATAATTATCGTATACTTTTAAAAACAGGAGTTAATTTTATGGATTGTATTTTTTGCAAAATAGCAAATGGCGAAATTCCCGCAACAAAGGTATATGAAGATGATACTGTTGTTGCTTTCAACGACCTTGAACCTCAGGCGCCTACACACATTCTCGTTATTCCAAAACAACACATCACCTCTGCTGCCGATATAACAGAACAAAACAGTGGCTTAATTGCTCATATTTTTGAGGTTATCGCAAAGCTTTCAAAGGATTTAAATATGACTGATGGCTTCCGCGTTGTTAACAACTGCGGAGATAGCGCCGGTCAGACAGTTAAGCACATCCACTTCCATCTTCTTTCAGGCAGAAGCTTCACCTGGCCTGCAGGTTAATTTATTTTAAGGTAAAAAGCAATGAAAAGACCAATGCTCGTTATAGGCATAGCCACCGCAGTTTCATGCGCTCTTCTTGTTTCATTGAAGAGCGGTGTGGTTGCTTTACCTATATTCAGTGCATTGGCCTTATTTTTCTTTTTCATTACAAAAAAGGATTGGAAAAAGCATGTTATTATCCCTACTGTTTGCTTTGCAATTCTCTTAACTTTTATATCTTTTGCATCATATAACAAAACAAAAACAGCGCCTCTTACCCAATATGATAATACACAACAGAATATCTGCGGTAAAATCATTACCACCCCTAAAATTAAAAGCAATTATCTGTTTTTCACAATCAAAGCAAATAAAATTGATACCCACAACACCAATACAAAAATTAATGTTTCTGTTCCTTATAATGAATTAGGTGTTCCCCAACTTTTTGATTACATATCCATAAGCGATGCAACACTAAGAATAGATAAAAATGAAGACTACACTTATGACTTTTACGGTTTTTCTGACGGTGTTATTTTAAATGCAACCGGAGAATATTCAGATCTTTTATGGAAGTGCGAGAAAACACCCTACTATTACTGCCTGAAATTAAAAGAATTGATTTCAGATAAAATCAATTTATATATGACCGAAGACAATGGTGCACTTCTGAAAGGCATGCTTTTTGGCGACAAGGCGGATTTAAGCTCCGAAACGACGCAAAACTTCCGTAATAGCGGTATTTCACATCTTTTAGCAGTTTCAGGCTTACATACCTCATTATGGTGCGGTCTTTTAATTGCACTTCTGTCATTTTTCAAGGTTCCTGAAAAAGCTCGACATATAATATGCATCATATTTCTATTCTTATTCTGTATTATTTCCGCCTTCACTCCCTCAGTTATGAGAGCCTCTCTTATGATGGGTGTTACACTTATTGCGCCGTTTTTCAAGCGTACTCCCGATAGCTTCAACTCTCTGGGATTAGCGGTTACTCTCCTGCTCATTTCCAATCCATACACTATTCTGAACATCAGCTTCCAGCTTTCTGCAATGTCAACAGCAGGTGTACTTGTAGCCGTTTCATATAGAGAAAAAATAAGTAAACTAATAAGAAAAACACATATTCCTCGCATCAGACTTTTAGCAGATTCGCTTATAACTTCCCTTCTTATTAGCCTCTTTGCAGGCGTTTTTACAATGCCAGTGTGCGCATACCATTTTGGATCACTAAGCATTGTAGCACCATTAAGTAACATTCTTTGCATCCAACTCGCCTTTTATGGTATGCTCTGCGGTATTATCTCTGTAGTATTTTCTTTCCTCCCATTCCTTAAAGATTTCACCATTCTTTTATTTTCGATAACCGAATTTATATTAGATATTATAAAAGAGTTATCAAGCACTCTCTCCTCATTCACCTATAGCACCGTGCCTCTGTATAAAGAAACTGTTTTAGCCGGATGTTTCCTTTTCGCAATTATATTTTTAACAGGCTTGTTATACAGCAAAAGAAAAAGCAATAAAAACATATTAAAAGTCTCCGCCGTTATTGGTGTTATGGCACTGATTCTCCCATCATTTATTCCTGTTTTATCTCCGTCCCACCGCAACTCAATTACCATCGCAGACTGTGAAAAAGGTATGCAGATTGTTGTAAGGTCCGGTCTTGATTACGCATATATAGAAAACACTACTGATTCACTTAATAAAAACACATATAGCGCCCTTCCGAAGGCTACCTGCGAAAAACTCCGATATTATGTGCCCAACTATTTAAGCAAAGGCTCAATATTTAATATATCTCATATTGAGAAAAGCTATAGTCCTCAAAACATATTCCTACCACCTGAGGTCAGAGAAACTGCAATAAACAATGATATCTCCATACCCGAAAATGCCTTGCAGACAACATTCACCTCATTCTCATTATCAGACGAAATAAGTGTAGAAATCGTTGACACAACAGGTATAAAATATGCTATAATAAAAGGCAGAGAAAAAACAGCTTTCATTCACCTTTATGGCGACACAGATTTCAGTAAATATATTGACGACAAATCTTGTAACATCGCAATATATAACGGCACAATACCAGCTGAAATTCCCGAAAACGCAGAAACTGTTATTATCAGTACAGACGCCAATTTCGACTTTGCAAAAGCTGCCGCTTTAGATGCAATTTGCAACAAGCTTTATATAACCGCAAAGCACGGCTCTGTGAAAATACTTTTATAAGGAGACGCCATGGCTCAATTCAATGAAGAAGCATTGAAAAAGCAAATTAAATCAGGCGACTTTGCCCGTATTTATTTTATTTACGGCAACGAAGGTTACCTGAAGCAGCATTATGCTAATTTAATTTGCGATAAAACTGTTTCTAAAGATTTTGCCGATTTCAACCTAAAAAAGCTTGACGGCAAAGATACCTCTCTTAATGAAATATACGATTGCATCTCATCATTTCCTATGATGAGCGATTTCACATGTACTCTTGTAAAGGATTTCCCTCTCAACACATTCATAGGAGACCGTGGTAAGGTCGACAGCGAGTTTCAGACAGTTATCTCCGACATACCTGAAAGCTCTGTGCTTGTTTTCTGGATGGATACTATCGAGGTTGACGAGAAAAACAGCAAATGGGCAAAGGTCATTAAAATAATCGATGAAATTGGTGTTTGTGCCGCAATAGATAAGCGTACTCGCTCAGCTTTGGAAAAGCTTCTTGTGGCTTCTGCACAGAAAAAGGATTGCACTCTTTCCCGTGAGTGCGCCGCATATATCGTTAGCCTTGTAGGCGAAGATATGGCTACGTTACAGAACGAGCTCCATAAAGTTTGCGCTTATGTAGGTTCAGGAGAAATCACAAAAAAAGCTATAGATAAAATAGTTATAGTTTCTGTTGAAGCAAAAATCTTCCAGCTTTCACGAATGGTATGCAGAGGTGAATCTGACAATGCCTACGAAAATCTTCAGAATCTTTTCAAGCTCCGCGAAGAACCTGTAGTAATACTTAGTGTTCTTTCCAAATCTTTTGTTGATATGTACAGGGTAAAGGCGACCAAAGAGGCAGGCGTACCATATTCAAAGCTTGGTGAAATTTTTGCACCAAATATATACAAAACAAAAATGTTCACCCTCGACAATGCCGCAAACGACGCCGCTCGTTTTACTGTAACTCAGTTAAAAACTGCTCTCGATATTCTTTCGGATGCAGACAGACGTTTGAAATCAACAGGAGAAGACAGTAAAATAGTTTTAGAAGAAACAATTTTAAGGTTGTTAAGATTATAATGATAAAAATAGACAGGGTTGTAATCGTTGAAGGTAAGTATGATAAAATCAAGCTTTCCTCAATTTTAGATGCCGTTATCATTGAAACCGACGGCTTCGGTATTTTCAACGATAAAGAAAAACAAATGCTTATACGTAAACTTGCAGAAACAAAAGGGCTCCTTATTCTTACAGACAGCGATTCTGCAGGCTTTAAAATCCGTTCATTCATTCGCGGAATGGTGCCGCAAAGCCAAATAATCAATGCATATATACCGGATATATTCGGCAAAGAAAAACGCAAAACAGAGGCTTCTAAAGAAGGTAAATTAGGTGTTGAGGGCGTGAGACCTGAAATTATAACTGATGCCCTCGAGAAAGCCGGCGTTTTTTGCGAAACAGTAGAGTTTTCCGAAAGACGTCAGATAACAAAGCTTGATTTATACGAAGATGGGCTAACAGGTAAAGAAAACAGTGATGCTTTAAGAAAAAAGCTTTTAAAGCACCTTGATTTACCTGAAAGGCTTACCTCCAATGCACTGTTACAAGTATTAAATGCATTTTTAACCTTTGAGGAATATAAAAATGCAGTTGAGGAAGTAAAAAATGGTTAATAAAAATGATGAATTCAAATTGAATATAACCGGCTATACCTCAGAAGGCGGTGGCGTTGGCAAATATGAAGGACAGGCAATCTTTGTAGAAAATGTTGCAGTCGGTGATGAGATACTCTGCCACATCATAAAAGCAAAAAAGAGCTATGCTATAGGCAAAGCTCTTAAAATATTAAAACCATCAACATATCGTATTGACCCTGAATGCGAAGCATTCAGAATGTGCGGTGGTTGCTCATATGCTCACATAACATATGATGAAGAATTAAAACTTAAAGCCCAAAAAGTCAGGGACGCTTTCGAGAGAATCGGTAGTATCTCACCGGTTTTTAAAGATATTATCCCCTCACCTGCAACAACACGTTACAGAAATAAAGCGCAATATCCTGTAAAGCGAGAAAATGGCATTCTGAATATTGGATTCTACGCAAAAAAAAGCCACCGTGTTATTGACGGTGGAGATTGCCTTTTGCAACCACAGGAATTCACAACTATTACAGAGATTTTCAGAAAATGGATTAATGAGAATTCTATAACCGTTTATAACGAAGAAATCGGTAAAGGTCTTGTACGTCACATATATCTTCGCAAAGCGTTTGCTACAGGTGAAATTATGGTATGCGTTGTAATAAATGGCTCCACACTTCCCCACCAGCATATGCTTATTGAAGCCCTACAAGCCGTTAACGGCTTTAAAACCCTTGTTATAAATATAAACCGCGATAACACTAATGTAGTCCTCGGAAGCCAGTGTAATGCTGTTTTCGGCGATGGATATATAACCGACATTTTATGCGGCGTTAAAATCAAATTATCTCCATTATCCTTCTATCAGGTAAACCACGATGGTGCTCAGCATCTTTACGAAAAAGCTGCACAATACGCAAGCCTTACAGGTGAAGAAGATATTTTAGATTTGTACTGTGGCACAGGCACAATAGGACTTTCAATGGCAAATAAGGTTAAATCCCTTATTGGTGTGGAAATAATTCCTGAAGCAATTGAAGATGCTAACGTCAATGCGCAACTCAACAATATCACGAATGCTCGCTTCATTTGTAGCGATGCTTCTTTGGCAGCAGAAAAGCTACAGGAAGAAGGTATAAAACCGCAAGTAATCATCCTTGACCCACCGCGAAAAGGCTGCGCAGAGGAGCTTTTAAAAACAGTTTCTGAAATATCTCCTGAAAGAATTGTATATGTGTCCTGCGATCCCGCAACACTTGCCCGCGATGCTCAAAGATTACAAAACCTTGGTTACAAAGCAATAGAAGTTACACCTGTTGATATGTTCCCCAGAACAGCACATGTTGAAAGTGTATGTCTGTTCAAACAGCGTAATACTATATAAGTTTATATTTCACCTCAACATAAAGAAGCCTCCGTTCATTGAACGGAGGCTTTTACAATTATTTCTTAGTAGATGATCTGTGGTGGCGATGCTTTCTATGACCAGAAGAACCGCTACCGTAATAGTAGCTACTGTTACGGCTACCATAGTAGTAAGATGAACCATAGTAACTACCGTATCTGCCTGAGAAGTATCCGCCTGACTTTGCAGAGCTCATTCTGAGAGTACCTGAACCTGCGCGGTTATAGATACAGCCGAGAATATCTGCCTTAGTAGTCATAATATCACTTAAAGCATATTCAATCTGGCGAAGAGCTGCTCTTTCCTCAGCTGCAACAAAGATCATTGTATCTGTGTAGTTAGCAACGATAGCTGCGTCGGCAACAACACCTGCAGGAGGACAGTCGATAATAACATAATCGAAGTTGGCTTTTGCAGTTTCAACAATTTTAGCCATACCTGCAGAAGCGAGTGTTTCTGACGGGTCAGCAACTGCTGCAGATGCAACAAGAAGATAGAGGTTATATCTTTCGATATACTTAACAGATTCTTCGAAGCTCTTATTGCCATTAACGATATCATAAATACCCTTTTCACCTTCAAGAGAAATACCAAGGGTTTTGCAAACAGCAGGTTTTCTTAAGTCGGCGTCAATAAGAAGAACAGATTTACCACTTTTAGCAAGTGAAAGAGCAATGTTTGAAGAGCAAGTTGTTTTACCTTCACTTTCAGTAGAACTTGTTATAGCAAATACTGAATAGCCTTTTTTATGGTGCGCGTTTTCGATTTTTGTTCTGATAAGCTTGAATGTTTCGATAAACGGAAGACCAACGTTTTTATCAGTAATAAGAAGACGTGTACGATCATTTTTATTTTTAGTTTTAATATCAGAAACAGTAGCAAGAATATCAATATTAAAGTTATTCTTAATGTCATCTGTTGAAAGAAGCTTGTTCTGAATCTTGTCTGTAATAAGAATAATAACAACTGCAAGAGCTGCACCAAGAATCAATCCTATAGCTGTATAAATAAGAGCTGAAGAGTCAGAAGCAAGTTCTGCATTAGTAGCGCTATCTGCAATAGTAAAGTTTGCTGTTGGGAAGGCATCTTTAACAATATCAAGGTAAATACTCTGAATAGCTGTTGCTACTGCATATGCTATCTGCTTATCTTCACTATTTACAGATACTGTGATAAGAGTTGTATCCTGACCGATTTCGATACCAAGCATGCCTCTGATTTGCTCTTTGGTAAGCTCTGTACCGGTAGTGCTCTTAACAGTTTCCTGGATTCTTATAACAAAGTCATTACCTGTCTGGAGAAGCACCTTAAAGTTATTTGCAAGGTAAGTAGAAGCCTGTGCGTCACTGGCAGTAACGTACTGAGCAGCTGAACCTGCGATCTCCCTGTCTTTATTTGAAACATTGAAAATAATTGTTGATGTATAGCTTTCTTCGTATGTAAGCTTTGCAATAGCAAAGCCTGAAACAGAAAATGCAACAACAAAGATAAGTATAAGCCACCATTTAGAAATAAGCTGGCGCATTAATTTGAATATAAATTCAAGACCAATTTCTTCTTCTGTGGTTCTTTTTTCTTCGTAAGCCATTTGAATTCTCCTTTAATACATTCATATGTAGTTTATTTTATCATATTTTAAATTCAACTACAATAGTTTTTACAAAATTAAAGCCCGTTTTTCTTTATAAATTCTGCAAAAACACGTTTTTCTTCTTCCTTTACAGATTTTGCGCTTTCTATCTCTGCGGAATAATCTTTTTCAGAAAAAACAGCGCTCAAAATACGCACAATCCATATAAGAGGAAGCAATAGCGGCATTTTTTTCAGAACAGGATATCTATCCTGCAATTTTTCTCTTTTAGGAAAAAGTCTTGATAAAATAAAATCGGACTTTTTACTGCCGTAATCTCCTCTGAGAATACCGCCAAGGTAGTAATTTGTCTGGTTACCAAAAACACCACTAAGCAAAATATACTCCGATAATTCTTCAACATCATCAGTTTTTACACCATCTTCAAACCAGTACTGGCATAAAGAATCTATTTTATCGTTAAATATACTCAACCCTGTTTCTTCAAGCCCCTTTTGAAGAAGTTCTGCGTTACACAAGGGCTTCAAATAGTTTCTTAAATAAAAATGGTCAAGAATGTTTCTTATGCCGGTTCCTGCGCTTTCGAAATGATGGGCTGAATGAGATAATATGTATACATAAAAATCCTCATTAGTCATATTAAGTTCACAAGAATTATCTTCACCTTCAAGACGTGAAAACGCGCTTTTATAATACTCATAGCCTTTATCGTAGTCGTATTTTAATTCCTTGTGTATTTCAATATTCAAAAAAGGCTTTTTTATATATCCTATATCCTTGTCATCATCGAAAGAGTTTTTTTCGTATCCGCGATTTTCAAGAATTTGTTGAGCATCTCTAACACGATTTTTTTCAACCCATATATCCATATCAAGCATAAATCTTTGCTCAGACTTCTTATAAAATCTCGAAAGCTTATGACCTTTAAGAAAGCAATGCTTTATTCCTTGCTCATTAAAAAGCTTTGTAAGGGCGTCTTTTTCTTTCATTTGCGTTTCGTAACGCATGGAAACTTTAAAAAGCTCCTTTTTGAATTTAACTTTAATCTCGTCAGGTGCAAAAGCACAATTTATAACCGCATCTGCAATAAGTGGCACTACACGGTGCATATCAGCAAGTAAATAAAGTCTGTTAAAATCAACATCAGCAGGTAACGAATAATCGCCACCTGCTATGTTTGCTTTTAAAATATCAATAATAACATTTCCTACGGAAATTATTTCTTTTGTTGTTTGTTGCTTTTCTCTCATTTAAGTAACCTGCTCAAATTATATCGTAAACGTCTTACAGGGTATCTTCTACCAACATTTTTGACATACTTTTCTTTATGCTTTATATATTGAGCATCGCTTACGGATATTTGTTTACCGTTTATATTCATTTCGCATACGACACCAATAATATTCGCATCTGTTATTCCGTGTTCTAAAATAAACTGATTATCTCCACATAAAATATAGCCGCGTTCATCTTTACCCACAATTCTGTGCAAGACAAAACAACCATCTCTGCGCCTGTAAAGAGGAACATCACCTATCTCCAATGGAAAATCTGGTTTTTTTATAAACACAAAATCCCGCTTTTCAAAAAAAAGCGGATTCATGCTTGTGCCTGTAATGGGTATTTTAAATGTGGAACCCCTCTTGAACGCTTCCTCAATAAAAGGGAGAAGGGAGCTCAAAGATATTTTTTCGTTTTCCATTGTGTATAAAAATATAACTTACTCAACTATCCCTAATGTTTGTAATTTTTCGACAAATGCTGATAAATCAGATTTGAGAATTTCGTCGGGTGCATCGTATTTTGTTTTAAGTGTATTTAAAGTCCCGTCAAAATCCATACCTTTTTCAAGGCATTTCCAAATAGTTTCTGCAGGACCATTAAGAGTAATCATACCTTTAATGTTATCAACTGCATCTCCAACAGGCACCACCACAGGTGAGCCTGCAATTGTTTTAAGAATAAAATTTTCGTTTAATTTCATTTTTTCTCCTATGTGTGAATAATTAACATTATCAGTGGCATTTAGGACAAGAGCAAATTACTGTACCATCTTCAAAAATATAGTAGTTATAATTTTTACCTTTTTCAGAGTCAGCAAACGGACACTTAGGAACCTCCTGATTCGCAAGCTTCTTGTAAAATGGCTCTGTTGCCAATCTTTCTTTTTTCAGATAGTGTCCACTTGAAAAACCATCCTTATAATCAGGCTGGGTCGATTTATCTCTATATCCACCACGTAAATCACCAATTGTGAATATACAGCCAGCTTCAGTATCTGTTAGTTTAAAGCACACTTTACCATCATACGCTGCATCTGATGTGCCTGTTGCGGTATATGTAGTTTTATTACTCGCTAAATCAAAATTTATCAAAACTTTATCAGTTTGAACGAGATTACCTTCAATTGTTTCGTATTTATACTGAGCCTTACCATTGTCAATCATTCCATACATTGCTTCTTTAACCAATGTTTCAATAACAACTCTTTGGTTTTCGCAGTCTTTTTTTGCTTCTTTTTCAAAACTACTTACAAATAACGGTACAGCAACTGCGGACAATATACCAAGAATAAGAACAACTGCCAACAACTCTGTAAGCGTGAAACCTTTTTTAGATATAAATATTTTAAAAAACATGATATCACCTCACGTTATATATTTATATACTAACACATAAATGGTTTAAAAGCAATATTTTTAAATGAAAAGATATTATTCATCACATACATTTAGTATAAAAAGAAGGTGCATTAAAAAGAATGCACCTTCTACTTCTGAGTTTATTTTATATCCTTTGCAGAAACAATTTTTCCTTCTGCAGTTTTGTAGGTTACTGTTACAGTATCACCTATATTAAGGATAACTACATTTTCTGCTTCTGCGGCAGCAATTGAATAATAAATTGCCTTGCCATCAAGAGCGATGTAGTAAACGCTGTTGCCGTTTACAACTGCAGTCCTGATATCAGAAATAACGCCTGAAACCGTTTTGATTTCTGATGGAGCTGTTTGTGTTGATCCATCGTCTGCACTGTCGCTTCCGCCGATTGAATCAGGGAGAACTACGTTATAATCAATGTTGAGAATCTTCTTTGTACTCGTCTTCACCTTATTAACGTAAGCTTTAAGGCACGCCTCAAGGTCAGGGTTAGCGTCGTCTTCACTTCTTACAGCATCCTGAACTCTTTCAACGCTTACCATTGCATAGCTCTTAACAACGTTGTTATCCTTAAGAGCCATAAAGTAGGTCGCTTCGCCATCAATATTAAGAAGAATCGGGAAAGTTGCATTCCAGCCCTTATCGGAAACAATACCCTGAGCAGATGTCTGAGCACCGCTTTCGGTTGTACCTGCAATTCTCTGGAAAACTGCTTCCTTTGTACGCTGATTGATAATTGCAAAACCGATAATAGAGTCATCGTTTGTAACAGATGTTACACCTGTGTAAAGCCAGACGTCATCACCACTGGCAATACAGCTTGAGCCAACTGTTGTAGAAACAACATTTTCCTGACCGATGTAGCCGTTAATAAAGCCACCGCTGTATTTACCGAAGTAGTTGTATTGCTGAACAAGGAGATCCTCAGAATAAATCTGGTCTATCCACTGAATTGCGTCGTTTGCCCTGATTTGTTCAAGAGAATAATATTCAGTGTTATTTTTATCGCAAGCGTCAACAAGCACAACGCCGATAACGTCAGTACCGCCTACAAGACCTATTGTTTTGTCTATACGCTCGCAAACCCAATACGGATGACCTGACTCGTCAATTTCAAGAGAAGGTGTTCCGAACATATACGTAGGATATTTGAATCTGAGAACACGGTCAAGGCGCTCGTTGAGATACTCACCTGTTGAAACCTTAATGTTAGGAAGGTCATTTTTAGAAAGGTCAACAACCTCTGCTTCCTGAGTATACATATTAACTGCAACGTATGCCGGAAAGCCTTCCTTAGTGTTCTTTATCCATTTAAAGAAATCGCCATATTTAAGTGGGAAAATTCTATATGGGTTGCCCTGATAGTTAATCTGAGTTGAATATTTCTCATCAATAACAAACTGAGAAACCTTTTCAAGCTCACCAAGAGTTTTGTTTGCAAGAACAAGAGATGCGTCCTTGTCTATCATAGGAACGCTCTGAAAGTCTGAAAGGCTTGTAATTGTTGTAATACTCTTATCGCTTTCGCCGAAATTCTGAGTATCAACGCTGATAATTTCGCTATAATCCTTGGCGCGGAAAAGAGGAGCAGATACAAGGTAGCCTATACCAAGAACAAGGGCAAAAACAAGGCCGATAATAATTGGCGCAATGGCTCTTTTCTTAACATAAGGAATATACTCCGGCTTTATAAATGCTTTTGTTGTAAGAACTGTCATACCAATATAGATTGCAAGCACAACAGCAACAAAGTAGTAAAGCTCCATAGCCTTGAAATTAATCGCAGGGAGCATAAAGTAGTATGCTACCGCACCACCTATAATTGTAACTATAAGAGAAATGATTATTTTGAGAACCTTTTTCTCAGGTGGAATAACAACCTCTTTAGGTGCACCCTTACCTGAAAAATCAACTTTGATTGGGTCCATCATAACAACTCCTTTTTGAGAAATGTATACTTATTAATTATATACCATATGACAATCAAATACAAGACTTTGTAAGGTTTTAATCCTGTATTTGCCATAAACAAGCTGAAGAATATATATCTTCGATATTTACTCCTGTAATATTAGGGTTTACAGATACAACAGACTTTCTGTAAAATAGCGGCACAAACGGAACCTCTGTTTCAAAACCCTCAACAAAGGTCATAAAAGAATCTGCACCGTTTCTATAACTTTCATACTGAGAGAAGAATTCTTCGCTGATACCATATGAAAGCTGACCATTATTCTTAAAAAATTCTTGTAGATTATAATCATAAGAAAGCTGTGTTTCACCAATGTAAAGACTATAGTGGCCTTCATTAAGAGCTTTTTTAAAGTCTTCAAGAGTTTTCTTCTCAGTTATACTCACACCAAAGCCTAAATCTTCAAGAGATTTTTTAACGGCTTCTGCAACTGATTTTTTATATTCGTTCTCGGTACAAACAAGTATATTTACTCTCAAAGCGGTTGCACCATTTGTACGGATTCCGTCAGAATTAAATTTATCATAGCCGTTTCTTTCCAGAATATCTATAGCTCTTCGTGTTTCACCCGATACAGATGGAAGATTTTCTGTATTAAGCTGATAAAATTCTGTTCTGTATGGTGTAACAACCACATCTGTCTGACCTAAAAAAGAGGAAGCTCCTACACTACTACGGTCTATACCTATATTTATTGCTTGCCTTACCCACTCAATTGAAGTAAGGGATCCTGCCCATTTGGAGTTTACACCCAGATAAACGAAATTATTCATAGGGATTGAAACAGTTTCAGAAGAAAGATTCATATATTTTTCGGAACTTAAATCCTGAGAATAAACACTTATCTTGTTTGCTTTAAATGGATATATCGGGCTTGAAATACCTGCCATATCGTAAAGAGCAATTTGTTTGTTAAAGCTCTCCTTGTATTCTCTATGAATAGTATTAACCTGAAAATATGGTGCATTTTCAAGATACTGTAACTTATATTTTCCGCTGCCAATGCTTTTTCCATTTGAAATTCTTATTATAGGGAAGCTAAGAATATTAAGAGCAAATGGATTTTCGCGGGATAAATTAAATACAACAGTAAGATTATCTACAACCTTAACAGAAGCAATGTCTGTAAGAGATGGTTTGTAGTAATCGTTTTTCTTCGCAAACTCAAACGAAGCCTTTACATAACCAGCATTAAGCTCAACACCATCTGAAAAGCATACTCCGTCAACAAGCTTTACAGTAACCGTTTTTCCTTCTACTTTACCATCTGCAGCAAGAACAGCTTCACCCTTGCCATCCTTCGTTGGAACATAAAGGCTTTCATACATAACAGGAATAAGATTTCTGTTAGTTGCGCTTACTGCACTGTACGGTGCCAGACTATCGGAACTCATATAAGGGAATGAAATGTCCGCACTTATAACCTGAGTTGGTAAAACATAGTCTTCTGCTCCGGAAGGATTTTCTTCGTGCTTACCACAAGAAAAAAGTGTTAAGGAAATAACCACTACAAGCAAAATAGCTACAAGCCTTTTAATCACCTTATATCCACCCTTTCTATTGAAAGCGCCTTACCGTTCTTTTCGTCAAATTCAAGCAAGACCCCGTTCATTGCATATTCGCCCTGAGCATTTTCAAATCTTACAGGAAGATTCGTCTTGAATTTCTTAATAGTAAGCTCAGGTTCTATACCTAAAACAGATTGAACAGGGCCGCACATTCCAACGTCCGTTATATATGCAGTGCCCTTTGGTAAAAGCTGGTCGTCCGCGGTCTGTACATGGGTATGAGTACCCAAAACCGCTGTAGCTTTACCATCAAGATAAAAACCCATTGCCCTTTTTTCTGCTGTTGCTTCCGCATGGAAATCAACAACAACAGTTTTGCAACCATCAATTTCAGAGAGAGCTTTATCGATTTCTGAAAACGGATTCCCCAAAGGCTCAGAATATACTGTACCTAACATATTTATAACAGCAATCCTATATCTGCCCTTGTCAATTATTCCAATACCTTGACCGGGAGCACCAACAGGATAGTTATACGGCCTTACCACAGGCACATCACCTTCAAGGTACTCCATAATTTCAGGACGCTTAAAGGTATGATTTCCCAAAGTTACAAAATCAACACCACTGTCAAGAAGCATCTCAATAGATTGAGGCGTAACCCCATTACCCTGAGCCGAGTTTTCACCATTGGCAATACACACATCTATGCAATTTTTTCTTTTGTAGTCAGGAAGCTTTTTCATAAGAAAATCGCATCCGCCTTTGCCTACAACATCACCTAAAAAAAGTAATCGCATATTTTACCATCGTTTCTATATATAGATTATTATAAAAAGTTCAAAAAAGCGAAACCACCATAGTATGAAGGTTTCGCTTTTATTTTGAGTTTAAAAAATATTATTTTGCAAAATCAATTGCGCGGCTTTCCCTGATAACGTTAACCTTTATCTGACCGGGGTATTCAAGCTCGCCTTCAATTTTTTGAACAATCTCTCTTGCAAGAAGCACCATCTGGTCATCAGATACTGCATCAGGCTTAACCATAATACGAACCTCACGACCTGCCTGAATTGCAAAGGCGTTATCAACACCTGCGAATGAAGTTGTAATTTCTTCAAGCTTCTGCAATCTCTGAATATAAGATTCGATGTTTTCACGTCTTGCACCGGGTCTTGCTGCAGAAATAGCGTCAGCAGCCTGAACGAGGCAAGCAATAACTGTTTTAGCCTCAACATCACCGTGGTGAGCCTGAATTGCGTGAATAACCTGTTCGTTTTCTTTATTCTTTCTTGCAACTTCAACACCAAGCTCGATATGTGTACCCTCTTTTTCGTGGTCAAGAGCTTTACCGATATCGTGAAGAAGACCTGCGCGCTTAGCCAACTTAACATCTGCTCCAAGTTCAGCAGCCATAAGACCTGCAAGGTAAGAAACCTCAAGAGAATGGTTAAGAACATTCTGACCATAACTTGTACGGTATTTAAGCTTACCAAGAAGTTTAACTATCTCGCCATGAAGACCGTTAACACCTGCATCAATAACTGCCTTTTCACCTGTCTGGCGAATTGTGTTTTCAACCTCACGCTTTGATTTTTCATACATTTCTTCAATGCGAGCAGGATGAATTCTACCGTCAGAAACAAGCTTTTCAAGAGTGAGCCTTGCAATTTCACGGCGTACAGGCTCGAAACAAGATACTGTAATTGCTTCAGGTGTATCGTCAATAATAAGGTCAACACCTGTAATTGTTTCAATTGTACGGATATTTCTACCCTCACGACCGATAATACGGCCCTTCATTTCATCACTTGGGATAGTTACAACAGAAACTGTAGCCTCTGCCGCGTGGTCGGCAGCACAGCGCTGAATAGCTCCTGAAATAACTTCACCTGCAAGCTTATCCATATCATCTTTAAGCTGTTGCTCATAATCATAGATACGGGTAGCCTTTTCGTGAGTAAGCTGCTCTTCAAGAGTTTTAAGAAGAACATCTTTAGCCTGTTCTTTTGAATAGCCTGAAATTTTTTCGAGGATTTCAAGCTGACTTCTCTTAAGAGATTCGACCTCCGCCTCTTTTTCCTCAATAGCTTTAACCTTCTGCTGAAGGGCTTCTTCTTTTTTCTCTTGTGTTTCAATTTTCTTATCCAGGCTTTCTTCTTTCTGAATAAGGCGTCTTTCCTGACGTTGAACCTCTGCACGTCTTTCACGAAGATCGTGTTCGGTTTCTGAACGTAATTTATGAATTTCGTCTTTGGCTTCAAGGATAGATTCCTTTTTCTTCTGTTCAGCCTCAGTCATAGCGTTGTTAACGATACGAGCTGCTTCCTGAGTAGCGGAACCGATAGCTGCTTCAGCAACTTTTTTGCGATGCGCGCCACCTGCAATAAAACCAACAATGCCACCGATTACTAATGCAACAACACCAACAACGATTGCAATTACTGTCATTCGCTGATAAACCCCTTTCTTTTAAATTTCTTAAAATCTAATTAATAAATAAAAAAATGACGGAAGACACTTCCGCCATGAAGGTGGGATAACCCACATATAATAATAGTTTTGCCGAAAAAGCATAAAAACACTTCTACCCCGGACTATCTATATATAAAGCTGCATATTAAATCTATATAAATAACAAAACTAATATCATACCATACGGATAGTGTACTATTACCACAAATAATACATCATCTCGTATATTATAATAAATTTAGTTTTAATAGTCAAGGCAAAATAAGTCCAAAAAAGAATTTTTTTTGTAAAATTTTGCCAATTAAGTCAATTATAAAAGTTTTTATTATGTCTTATTGCCAAATTTTTAAGATTTATATACTCTTTCAAGCTCGTCAAGCAAACCATCTGCTTCTTGCTTTTCTTTCTGATATTGAGAAGAGTTTCTCACAGCCTTCTTCTTCCACAAGCGTAAAAGCTCAGGATAAGTAAGAAATGCTTCAAAAGCAAACTCTCCGCCATACAATGTTTTTACGAGCTCAATTATATCGCAAGGGTCAGAATTATCATTATCAAAAAGCGCACCCGACTGGACTGTATATATGCAAAGATTCTTTGCAGTTTTCGAATCTGCATTTTCGTCGCAGGAGAGAATCGCATCTACTCTTTTTTCTACTTCCTCCAGAGGTAAAAGAAAGGCCTGAGCCATAAGCATACCGATTTCTTTTTGGTCAAAACCTCTTTTAACAAATGCACCTATGAAACCGGCAACAATCATGCCAACCTCATCGTTCTGCTCTTCGATACCTGTTTTACTTTCCAAAATCCACTGATGGACATTATTTTTCTCATTCATAAAATCACCGAAACAATTATATCATTAAAACAGAAAAATACAACTCGATTGTTTAAAACTATCACACATTGTTTAAAAAATAACTTTCATTGACATTTTTTCTGTTGTAAACTATAATCAAAATGTAATCAATAAGTGGTGGAGTCTGGCATAACCCAATAGGGTTATTTATTAGATTACAAGGTTAAGAAACCTTAACTTTTCCACCGCACAGGATTTATTATATTCTGTGCGGTTTTTTGTTCCACCGGAATGGAGTTTTTTATGAGTCAAATCACAATTGTTGCATTAGTAATTTTTGCAATAACATATCTTTTGATGATGGCCTTTCAAAAGATACGTCCCCACATCGTAGCTGTTTCCGCATTAATTTTTATTGGTCTTGGCGTTATTGCTTCTGCAAAACCTGACTTGTTTGGTGCAGAGTTTTTCCAATTATCAAACGGCGCATATGAATATGGCTTCAAGCAGGCTTTCAGTAATATCGACTGGAACGTTATAATGATGATTGCCGGCACAATGGGTACTGTTTATTTATTCATTGAATCAAAAATGCCCCAGCTTCTTTCCGATGTGCTTATTTCAAAAATGCCCAATATGAAATGGGTTGTAGTTGTAATATCACTTTTTGCAGGTATCGTTTCTGCTTTTGTTGATAACGTTGCAACAGTTCTTATGATCGCACCTGTTGCACTTGCCTTTTGCAAAAAGCTTGAGGTTTTACCTGTTCCTGCAATTATCTGTATTGCAGTTTCTTCAAATCTTCAGGGTGCAGCAACACTTGTTGGTGATACAACATCTATCCTTTTAGGTAAAGCCGCAGGTCTTGACTTCTCTGATTTCTTTGTTGATAACAGCAAGCCCGGTATGTTCTGGGTAGTTGAAGCAGGTGCAGTTGTCAGCGCATTTATAATCCTCTTTATGTTCAGAAAAGAAAAGAGTCCTATTGAATTCACTTCACGAACAAAGGTTGAGGATTACGTTCCAACAATTCTTCTTGTAGGCACAGTTGTTGCACTTATTGCGGTTTCATTCATCCCATACAAAGACAATGCCGCTCCCGGTCAGTTCTACAAGCCCGATATTACAAACGGACTTATTTGCATTGCATTCTTTGTTATAGGTATATTGAGAGAATTGATTGTTAAGAAAAACAAGGAAACAGTCATCAATTCCATTAAGGAAATCGACTATTACACAATCGTGCTTCTCACTTGTCTTTTCATCGTAATAGGTGGTATAGAAGCAGCAGGTGTTATTGATGTTATCGGTAATGCTATCGGCAACTTAGGTTCAGGCTCTGTATTTGCCGTTTATTCAATTATTTTGTGGATGTCAGTTATTCTTTCTGCATTTATTGATAATATTCCATACACAGCTACAATGCTTTCTATTATCCCTGTTATTGCTGCAGGCTTCCCCGGAATGGACCCTAAACTTCTTTACTACGGTCTCCTTTGCGGTGCTACTCTTGGCGGCAACCTTACACCAATCGGTGCAAGCGCAAATATTACAGGTATCGGTATACTCAGAAAAGAAGGTTATGAGGTTAAGGCTACAACATTTATGAAATATGGCGTGCCATTTACTCTTGCAGCAGTTACTACAGGATATATTCTCCTCTGGGTTATGTGGGGCGTTAAATAAAAGAAAAACCACAAAACAAAAAGGTCATTCAGCTTGCAACTGAATGACCTTTTCTTATAAACTTAAAATTCAGGGATTTCAATTTCAATCTCTCTGCCAAGGTCTGAAGACTTAGCAATACCTGAAATAATTGCCTGATTATAAATAATCTGGCTTGTTGGAACAGGTGAAGGAAGATTGAATTCAATAGCATCAATAAATGAGCGGATTTTCTTGTCGAAGTTATCGCCGTCATTTTCCATTTCAGGAATAACTGTTTCAACGCATTCGCCTGCTATATTGTGGTAAATTGTCATTGGGCCACCGATTGAGCCGTTCCAGCACTCTGTAGAAGGAATTCTGAGACCGCCTTCTGTACCCATAATGATTGTATCACCGGGAGTGTCGCAATGCATTGCCCAAGCAATTCTGAAGTCGAGTGTTATGCCGCCTTCAAGACGAATATATGCAGCAGCAAAGTCATCAACACCAAATACCTCTGTATATTCTGGCTTCTGAAGATATTCCGGTTTTTTGCCGAAAAGACCTGCCTTAAAGCCTGTTACAGTAAGTGGCTTTGGATAACCGATAGCATTAAGCACCATATCAAGTGAGTAGCAACCGATATCACCGAGAGCACCAAGGCCTGCAGTATCTTCCTGAATGAAAGATGTACCGAATGGTGTTGGAATACCCATTCTTCTGCCGCCACCTGTCTGGATATAGTAGATTTTACCAAGCACACCACTTTCGCAAATCTTCTTAACCATTTTCATATTCTCGTCGAAACGAGGCTGGAAGCCGATTGAAAGAATCTTACCGCTCTTTTTCTCTGCCTTGCAGATGTCAACAGCTTCTTCCATTGTAACGCACATTGGTTTTTCAAGAAGAACGTTAACGCCATGCTCAAGAGCATAAATTGTACATGGTGCATGCTGGCGATTGTATGTACAAACAGAAACAGCATCAAGATCATTTTCATTATCAATAAGCTCTTTATCGCTGTTGTAGTATCTACCTTCAACACCATTAGCCTTAGCAAATGCTTCTGCCTTGCCGGGAACTAAATCTGCAAATGCAACAACCTCAACATCGTCGCATTTAAGGTAGCTTTTAAGATGTGCTTCTGCAATCCAACCGCAACCGATAATACCTACTTTAAGCTTCTTTCCGTTATAAACTCTTGCTTCCTCATGTTTTTCTTTGAAAGCATCAAGAATACCTGCCATAATTTACCTCCGTAAAGATATATTTTTTACCTTTATAGACTAACATATTAAAGATTTTCTTTCAATAAAAAGACCATAAAAAATACGTTTCAAACATGCACAAAAAACACTTTTTAGAGTTGTAAAACTTGCCCAAACAAACAACAAAACGGGTTAATATATCTATTCAAAAACACCATTGTTAACAATTTATTCATAAAGCTGCGACAAGAATGCAACAACAATATGCTACTATAACCTTGCCAATACGATACGTAGGAAGTTTAAAAACTCCTCAAACAAGAAAAGACCACTGCATTTTGCAGTGGTCTTTTCTTGTTGTATTGGAGTATATTATAATACGTCTACTCTACAGATATATTTATAAAATACTCAATCTCCCTTATAAGTAGGAGCATTTTTTGGTGTTGTACCCTTAACAACTTTATGGTAATAGCTATATGTCATTGGTGTATCTTTAAAAAGATTACCTGCGTCTGTAACCTGACCAAGGAAAACTGTATGGGTTTCGGTTTCCATTGTATTAATCACCTTGCATGTTATGTATGACATAGCCTGAGGAAGCACAGGAGTATATTCTTTAACTAGAGGTTCAATACCTTCAAATTTATCAACATCTTTACCACTTCTGAACCCAAACGAACCGATTATAATAGGGTCAACGCTTTCCCCGAGAATGTTAACTGCAAAGATTCCTGTATCTTTAATACATTTATTTGTATAGTTATCGTGGTTAATCGAAATCGCAACCGTAGCAGGATTTGCGGTTATCTGCATAGCAGAGTTTGCTGTGCAACCCGTAGGTCTACCCTCCGCCCAGGTGGTAACAACATAAACACCGTATGATAAATTAAATAATGCAGTTTTATCCATAATACACACTCCTAATCAACAATAATTTATTTTGCGTATTTCATTTTTTCAACATTGTATTCATTTAAACCCGTACCCATATCATAATGCAACTCAAAATCATTTTCGTTCCATACAAAATAATATGTATTGTTACTAAAAGGACGGTACCCATCATCAGTTGTATAATGACCTACCTTTTTCATCGTATAATCTGAGTTTTTTTCATAAACATCACCAAAGCCCGAAAGAAGCCACGCATCTTCCTTAACAATAATTTGATGCTCATTGTTATCCGAAATAAACTCAAAATATATAGAATCCTTTGTAAGTGAATGCAAAATATGAATTGCTTGAAAACATAAAACTAAAAATATAAGTATAACGGAAAGTATTATTGCGAGTTTTTTCCGTTTTGCATTTTTGCACACCAAAACAGCAACACCACTCAAGCCAAAAACAAGTAAGCCGAAAGCTATGTTAGGAAGCATTCTTTCAGAATCAGTTCCGAAAGCGTAAATATATGTGTCCGACAACTCTAACACTCTTAATATTATATAGGGTATCAGCAAAACACCGAAACATACAAAGGCAAATATCGAGTACTTGGGAACTTTAATTTTTTTCATTAAGAACCCCCTATTTATATTGTTTTCTAATGAAATAATACCACATAGTTTTATTTTTTACAACTTCTGTTTTTTAAAAAACGAAACCGACGGGATTGCCCGTCGGTTTGTTCTTAAACCTTGTAAAAAGCTTCCTTGCCGAGCCCGCAGGTAGGGCAAACCCAATCTTCAGGAACATCCTCCCATGCCGTACCCGGCGCAACACCGTTTTCCGGGTCCCCTTTTTCAGGGTCATAAACATATCCACAAGGGCAAATATACTTCAAAGAAATCTCTCCTTTTTGTGTTTTGTCCTATATAGTATGCCACAATTCTGAGGAATTATTCACCAAAATATCTCTTAAGAAGACCTTCGAATGCCTTGCCGTGTCTTGCTTCGTCACGAGCCATTTCGTGAACAGTGTCGTGGATAGCATCGAGATTCTGCTCTTTAGCCATCTTAGCAAGCTCAAACTTACCTGCAGTTGCACCGTTTTCAGCAGCAACTCTCATCTCGAGGTTTTTCTTTGTTGAGTCTGTTACAAGCTCACCGAGAAGCTCTGCAAATTTTGCTGCGTGCTCTGCCTCTTCGTATGCTGCCTTTTCCCAGTAAAGACCGATTTCAGGATAACCTTCTCTATGAGCAACTCTTGCCATTGCAAGATACATACCAACCTCTGTGCACTCGCCTTCGAAGTTAGCGCGAAGACCTGCGATGATTTCATCGCTAACGCCCTTAGCTACACCGAGAACGTGCTCTGCAGCCCAAGTCATTTCTTCTTCTTTAACTTCTACAAATTTTTCAGCAGGTGCCTTGCAAAGTGGGCAAGCAGCTGGTGGGTTTTCGCCTTCAACAATCTGACCGCATACTAAGCATTTCCATTTTTTCATAACAATTTTCTCCTTCAAATATAAAATTTAATTTTTAACTCATATATTATTTCGGCATACATTACATAAGCCGTAATAAACTGTTTTTTGTGATTCAACCTGAAGCCCTAAGTTACTTAAATCTTCAGGTACCTGTGGTGTACAGAACACATCAGTTATTTCGCAACAACTTTTACATAAAAAATGAATATGGTCTGTAAGATTTCCCTCATAGTGTACTTTTGTATCGCTGCTTTCAACTATTGTTATAAGGCCCTCATCTTTTAACTGACCAAGATTTCGATAAACTGTTCCTAAACTGATGTTAGGAATTTTTTCTTTAACTCTTTCATAAATCATATCAGCTGTAGGGTGATCGCAGGAGTGTTTAAGCACATCTAAAACAGCATCTCTCTGCTTTGAGCTTCTCATCGAATCAACTCCTCTCTGCAACAAGTAGTAATGATTACTGTTTACATTTATAATATAACAGATACTTTTTAATTTGTCAACAACTTTTTTCAAAAAATTTTATAACATTTTTACCACGTTAAATCATAATAAAGAAGAGCTCCTTTTATTCGAAAAGAAGCTCTATGAGTTTATTTATATCTTCAATTTCTGCAGAAATTTTTCTGTATATATCTGCAGTTTCTTCATTAAGCAGAAGATACTTACCTACCCTTTTTACTGACTTAATAAATTCATTTGTGAATTGATATTCCTCTGAGCATAACGGACAATCTGCACGAGGGTCAATTTCCACCTGAATATATTCCCTGCCGTTTTCATTTTTTATAACAGGGAAAAGCGGATATATTCTACATGAAAGCGGTCTGTAGTTTCTGTTGCAAGCACCACCGCACACTGCTATTCCGAAACCTTCGTCGTCAGTAATTATATTTATACCTTTATCAAGAAAATTTTCTTCACCCGGAAAAAGAACCATACCTGTTTTGTTATCACCCTTGCAACATTTTCCATTACAAATTTTTCCGCAATCAAAAGAAAGAGGCGTAACATTTCTTAATAATGAATAACACGAATTTATAACATTTTCTTTTTTCATAATTCACCTATAAATAATAAAAATCCGGTTAAACTATCTTTAACAGCAGAGCAATCTGCTGAAATAAAGAGGAGGAAAACATAATGAACGACAAGAAAAACAATAGCATTGGCTGTACAGTTGAAAGCTGCAAATATCATTGCAATAGCGAAAACTACTGCACAAAGAACGCTATCAAAGTAGGCGGTTGCAACTGCGACCCTAAGTCAGTAGACGCAACATGTTGCCAGTCATTTGAAGCAAAAACTTATTAATAGTGAAAAAGCAGGATTTTTAAAAATCCTGCTTTTTATTTTGGACAATCCAAAACAAGATTTTCTGTATTATTGGAAACAACCCATTTATTATTCAAAGCTCTACCCTTATAAACATTGTTTCTCATAACAATATTTTCTGAAGAAGAGACACAAAGAGCATGAATATTATTAATAACAAACAAATTGTTTTCAATGCTAATATTTTTATGAACGGCACCGGCATAACGTCTGTTATCAGGTTCAATAAGTATGGCGCTATCCTCACAATTCATAAAAGCGTTACCACTGATACTCATATTCTCAACGCAACTGCCCTCAAAAGCGCGAGACACATCGCCACCTATTGAAACGCCATTTTCGCCTGTGTTTAAAAATCTGTTACCTTCAATTTTTACTTTACCACGAGTTGTACAAAGAACGCCTGAGCCTGCTACCCTGTTAACTATATTTGCATTGAACTCAAAATCAGGATTTGCAGGAATGCATTCAACATAACCGCCATCTTTTAAAGGTGGGTCATATGTTGTAAGCACAAGGTCATAGTAATAATCGTCTCTGAGAGTTGCATGAAGAATTTTAGTTCTTCCAACTTCTAAAAGAGTTTTGGGGTCAATGAAAGCAATTATATCTCCGTCTCTCAGACATTGAAAACCATAACTCTGAGGATTAGGAAATTTCACAGTCATTTTATCTTTGTTGCTCTCTGTGATTTTAAAATAGATGTTATGAACATTACAAGCGTTATCTCCGCATCCGTCAAAATTAGAATTAAGCACACTGATTTTACCTCTGCACATACTGAAATGAAGAAAATCAGCAAACGAGCAAAAATCAGCTTCGGCTTTTGGATTTGGTGAAAAATCAAGCCCATCCAATGTAATGTTTTCACTATCCTGAGCAATAAGTGCGTGGGAATAATTGAAAGTTTGTTTTATATTTGTAAGTTGAATGTTTTTTGAGCCTTCAATAAAAATACCAACTTCCTGGCGGACTGCAGGGTAAATATAAAAAATCTGCCCAACCTGAAAGTCCTTAGGGACAATAAAACGCGCATTGAAAACCCTTTGAGAAACTCTTTTAAGATTTGCAACACCAAAAAGAGGATGGCTACCGTTTCTTTTTATATGATATAAATTATCAGGAGTAGCTGTAGGAGTCCACCCTGCGCTGTTTTTATAATCCGTAAAAGAAAGCTTATAATCTGTCCCAACCCAATAAAAATCAGAGTTTTCTTCAACAATTTCGCCTTGAGAATCAACCTCAAATGTTACATAAAACGGTGAAGCCTTTGTAATAGTAATTTTATGTACATCGGGCAGAACAGTTTCAATGTTAAGGTTTTTAATTTTTAAATTTTCACAGTTTTTAATATATATATGGGTCATTTTGCCGTCCATTATAAAATTGGAACCACCGCAATCAATGTCCATATTCTTTATATTTTCAATCACAACAGCGGTTTTATGAAGGTTTTTCTCCGCACCTTTTGGATATTCGTTCTCCGCAATAGTGTTTGAAATATGCATTTTTCTTGTGTCGGCATTTTTACTGCAGAACACATAGTTGCCCTTTAAAAGAGTAAGGTTTTTGTTAACGGCAGATTGAGATGTGGTTTTAAAAAGATTCCTGAAGCCCACAGTTGCCTCTATATTTGGTTTTACACTGAAGGATTCGGGGTAAATTACCACATTTTTCACCGTCCTTTTCTAATTATATCTGAAAATCCTTGCGGAACGGTCAGTGTCCGTTCCCTACGATTTTACTTTCGTATGCGGTAACTTAGGGCACGGCTGGTATCCGTGCCCTACAATTTATGATATAGCCTCAGTTAAGGTTTCTGTTGTCTCCTCAGTAGTTACCTCTGTTGTTTCCGGATTATTGCCACCTCTGTCATCGCTGAGCATAATGTTTGTTTCACCATAAATCGCGTGTTGAAGAGTCTGGGCAGCAAGAGGATAGTCAACCTCCCAATACCATACGCTACCTGAATGAGCAGTTCTTGATGCTTCATCAGGCATAACAAGCTGATGAACAGTATAATCAGCCCATCTATTAACTACTGCCCTTGTGCCAAGAGTAAGTACTTCTGCTTCAGTGTAACTTGATTCAAGGTAAGGCATCATTGTAGCAACATAATCAGCAACCTCAGAGGCTTTAATCCTTGTAGCATTGTTAAGCAGAGCAAGAAGGACTCTGCGTTGGTTGGCGGTACGTGTTACATCGCCATCATTATAGCATTTACGGCTACGACAGTAAGCAAGAGCCTCATCACCGTTAAGTGTTACAGCAGAGCCCGACTCCAGATTAAAGCCGTAGCTTCTGTTAAGATAGCTTGCAGTGTTTTCATCAACAGAAACCGCAACTCCACCAAACTTGTCAATAACAGCTTTAAAAAGAGCAAAGTTTATCATAGCATAGCCATCTATTCTGATTTTGAAATGGCCTTCTATAGTATCAATAAGGTTATCTATACCATAGAAAGGAAACGCAGAATTAATTTTATTGAAGCTACCTGCTCCTGATGGAGATTGAAGGTATGCATAACTATCGCGCATAATCGATGTAAATGTAATCTGACCAAGTTCTGTATTTACAGAAGCAATAATCATTGAGTCTGACAAACCTGATATTGTATTCTTATTACGCGTATCAACGCCAACGCAAAGAACATTAATAACATCTTTGCTGTACATAACGTCTCCGCCGTTTGTTACCCAGTTTTTAACTGTTGTTTTGTAGTCTGACGCATCACCCTCAAACATCTGCTCAAAAATAGGGTCATCTTCAAGTGTAACAGGAATGGTTTCATCATCAAAATCGTAAACCATTGTGTCCTCAACCGGTGGAGGCGCCTGTGTTATTTTTTTCCAGTAAGAAAAACCTACTGCAAAAAGAGCAATCAAAATTGCAAGGAAAATGCAAAGAATAGCAATTGCTATTTTCTTGCCCTTCTTACTATTTTTTTCTTTTCTTTCTCTTTTGCCCATAATATCACCTGTTTAAATGCAAAGTGCAAAGTGCATAGTGCAAAATTTGCCATTTGCTATTTTTATTTTATTTTTAACCACTGTGCTTTTGCGTTTAACGCCTTGAACTTACTTTACCATTCCATTCACTGCTGTCTTAACCGCTTCTTCAGACATATCGCATGTCATCTGATAAATGGGAACCTTTGATAAAATTATATTAAGGGTCTCCAGCATTTTGTCCATGAGAGCTTTATCTCTGGGACGTACTGTCTGGTCCATAAAAGGTTTAAGCGCTGCTATGCCCGGAATACGTTTTATTTTGTTCTCTCCCCTGCCTAAAAAGCAGATTCCGCCTATTGGTACGCCTTCGTTTATGTTTTCGTCGGTTTTACCGCTCCAAGGAGTACCGAAAGCGTAAGGCACACCGTCGATTATACGTATTGCGGGCTTATCATCATTTATAATTCTGCATCCATCTAAGTATTTAAGCCACAGGTGTGTGTGGGTAGATTTACCTGTACCGCTGGGCGCAGAAAAAAGGTAAGCCTTACCCTTATACTCAATGCAGGAAGAATGGAGCATTAAGCCATCGTAAAGAGCAAGTTGTTCGTAAAAAAACGAACCGCTATACAAATATTCACATTCGTCAAAGGAAAGGTTTTTGTGGTCTTCGTTTCTGTCTTTATAAAATTGTTCAGAAACAATAGAAACAATGTCAGCATCCTTTTCGCCATTATAAATATATGCACCGATGCGGTCTGCTAACAGTTTTCCTTTAATATCAATTTCAACAATTAAATCTGTAATCTTAAGTTTCATATTATTTATCCTATAATATTTATTTCGCAAAGCTTTTTCATCCCTATTTTGCTTTGCAAAACAGGGATGTAAAGGCTTCGCTTCTTTTCGCACTTAATTATATATACAACAATAAATAATACACATAATTAAATCCAAAATTTAGCATTTTGCGCTTTGCATTTATATTAACGCTACACAACCCGAGGGATAACCCCTCGGGTTGAGAGTTTTGTCATCATAAGATGTCTCACAATACTGCCCTGCGCGGCAGGGCAGTACCGTTTTTAATTAATTGGCTATTTACCAACAGAGCTGATTAATACCAGCCGTCGTAAATGTCGTCGCTATTAAAAGAAAGTGTGAGTACATCTTCGAGCTCGAATTCCATGATCTCGAGCTCTGGGGTTGTGTATTTTTCCATTATAAAAAATACTCCTTTCAGAATAGTAAAATATTTAATTTACTTGAAAAAGTCGCCGAAGTCTACAATGATACTACCTTGACCGGGAGTACCCTCCTGAATACTACCTGAAGAGGTTGTACCGGGAAGAGTAGTAGGTGCAGAGGTTGTATGAACGACTGCGGAAGATGTGAGTACATCCTCAAGCTCAAATTCAATTATATTGAGCTGCGGTTTTTCATATTGACTCGAAATCATTTTGATCTAGCATATGCGTCAGCAACATTGAAGCTAACTGTTTCAATATTGTATGCTGCGCTGCTATCTGTTGAAACAATAGCAGGAGTTACAGTAACATCAGCGCCATCAGGAACGTTCTGAAGAATTACACGGAAGCCGTAGCCTTCGCCAACCTTATAAACATACTTAATTTCGCCGTTTTCATCAAGTTCTGCAGTATTAATTGTAACTGTCTGACCGTTAGATTCAACAGTTACTGTTGCAGTGATAGCTGTAATGAATGTTGTTCTATTTGTTTCTGGGTTAACAACCGGATCCATACCAAGACCGAAGTAAACAGCAACTGTGTTTGTACCATCACCATTTGAGTGCTTGTCAGCAGGTGCAGTCTTGTCATAGCCCTTAAGGTTGTATACATCATATGATGGAGCTGCTGGAACAGCTACATAACTATTTGGATTGTTATCCTTCGACTTATCGTTTACGATGTCGCCCATAGCAGCCAAGATAAAGCTCTGATCATTTGGATAATAAATATAAATCTTATCATCAAGCTCTGCATCATTTGCTAAGATAGCAGAAGAAAGATCATCCATATCCTCTTTAACATAGAAGTAAGAATAAAGAACATCCATATCCTCACCATTTGTATCAATAAGAGGCATTGCAGCTGTTGGGTCTGCAGTGTAACCATATGTGAATGAAAGGTAATTTGCCTTTTTATCAGCATCCCAACCAGCTGGAACATACTTATGGTTGAAAGCCTTTGTATACATACCATATGGCTTGTAACCTTCTTCACCAAGGAAGTTATCATTTTCATAAGCCATATCAGGATCTGTAATTGGCTGAACACTACTTAAAGCAAATTCGCCAACTGCGTTGTATGACATACCAACTTTGGCTGATGCTGCGAGTGCTGCGGTACCATTCTTGTTATACATTGTGAGCTTTGATGTGTTCCATGCGTACGCGCCAGCAACACCACAAACTCTTTTATCCCAATTGAATATGGTGTAAAGACGAACAATATCGCCAGCTTTAGCTGAGTTAATCGCTGCTGAACCATCCTGTTTTCTGAATTCATATTTAATTGTAAACTCAGATTCACCTTCTGCAGAAGCAGGAATAACAGCTATTGAGAAAAGCATGGCAACAACCATTAACACACTAAGAATTTTTGAAATTCTTTTCATGAATTTTTCCTCCATAGAATTATTTGATTTTTAAAATTATGCGTAAGGATAAGGGGTAATTGATGATGAACCAACTGCGTGAAGCATGATTGGACCTGGGTCACCGATATCAACGTCACCGTTTTTATCAGTATCAGCTGCAAAAAGGTATGCACCTGTTAAGTCACCTGAACCAACTGAGAAAAGCATGATTGGACCTGGGTCAGCAATATCAACAGCACCGTCACCATTTACATCACCGAAGATAACAAGTTCCCAAGTATCAATAACTTCTGACTTGGTATTATCTTTGTAGAGAGTGAGAACAGAACCTGTACCATTTGTAACATTCTGAGCATTTTCAGACATTTCAATGTAACCACCGTTTGTTGCTTCAAAGTAATTTAATGGATCAGCACCCTCAAGAACACCATAAACAAAGCCATTTTCATCATCTACATAACCTGTTGTCTCTGTCTCTTTAAACGTAAATGCTTTACCAACAAGCTCAGGTGTTGCTACTACAGCATTACCGATTGTAACAGTGTTAGTTGTCTGTGATACTGTCTGGCCTGTGATAGCTGTATCAGTAACAACGTTACCGTCTTCCATACGGGCAGCAATAAGAGTACCGTCTGGATTCTTTGGACCCTTTGCATCTGCAACGTCAATTGTAAGAGTAGCAGCTGCATCAGATGAAGCTGTGTAAGTAAGAGTTGCAACAACAACGCCTGCTGAGCAATCGAGAGCATTTACAGCATACTCTGTTGGTTCAGGAATAATTACAACTTCGCCTGTAGCATCCTTGAATGAAACGTTAGCAATCCAGTTTTCCGGAATGTTAGCGCTTTCAACAGCATCTGTAAGTGTAAGAGTGCCGGCAGTAACCTTCTTAATTACTTTGAACTGCATAGGTCCTACAAGATAATTAGCTTTAAGGGTAACGTCAACAGTATACTTACCGTCGCCAATATCCTTAGGCTCGCCAAGAGCCCATTCCTGTGTGTACTTTACTGCATCCTCATCAGTTTCAAAAATATCGTCACCCATGCCGGCAAAAGCACTGATTGCGAAACTTGAAACTAAAAGAGCAAGTGCAAGAAGTACACTAAGTAATTTCTTAGACATTTGTTTGCCTCCTTGAATATTTTTTTCATTTCTTTCCAAATGTGGCAGAGCCACAACCTCTTAAATTGAAATTCAAAACATAAAATTCAAATTGCAAATCCATATACTATATATAATATATAGCAATCTGCGCTTTGTTTCAATGGTAATTTTTACCTTATCCTTGCCCGATAGTCGCCCATCGGGCAAGGCTTATATTAAGAAACAATCAATTTAAGGGATTTTGTATTTATATACTATATTAATATATAGCCTATAAAACCATTAATAATTAAGCAACAACCTTAGCAACTAACTGCTGATAGTCAGTAGCTGTAAGTTCTCTGTCGCCACCGGAAAGGTCACCAGCAAGGAGGTAGCAACCTTCAAGCTCTGTCTTTTTAGATTCAACAAGCGCGCCATAAGCAGCGTCAAGTACGTCAACCGCACCGTCGCCGTTGATATCGCCGTCAACAACAATCTTAACAGTAGCAACAGGAAGAAGAATTGTATCTGAACCTGCTGTGTATTCTGTATAGAATGTTACAGTTGAGTTTGTACCTGCTAAACCTTCAAGAAGTTTAACATCTTCATAAGATGTTGAATAGTTATTGTCACCTGTAACAACAACCTTAGAAACGCTTGCCTTTTCTGCTATAACGTCGAAGAGTGCCGGAACATTTTCAACTGTTGTACCAGCTGCAATGTGAGAAACAAGAGCTGTAACAGCCTCGATACCCTCTTCTTCAACTGCGTCAAAGATAGTTTCAGTTCCAACTACTTCCTTATCACCAAAAGTCTCTTTTACTGTAAGACCTTTGAATTTAAGTCTTGCAAGAGCTTCTTTAAGAGCAGTTGCAGCATCATCAATCTTTCTCTGATCATCAATACCATAAGCTCTGTCTACTGTAAGTAAAGCTGAGCCTGGGAAGAGCTGAACATCATAACCATCTGTATTAGTGATTGGGTCCATACCAAGTTCTGCAAGAACCTGACCGAACTCTTTATCAGAATTCTCGTAAAGATCTGCATTTGCAAGAGCAAACTGAGCGTAACCGATAAGTGCATTAAGCTCATTGTAGTCGCCTTCTTCTGCAACAGGAACAAGGTTCTTTCTCTGTACGCAAAGCTGATACTTAGCGTCGAATATCAGTTTCTGTGAGCCACAATCCTGAGCATCAACAGCTGTGTTGTATGCTTCGATATAGTTAGCCCAAGAACCAGCTGTGTATGTGATTCCCTTAGCACCGTTTGTAGTACCAATCATATTCTGAGCTGATGTAATTTCGTCATTAAGCTGAGCATAAATTACACCACAATCTCTCTTGAGGAGACGATTCTTTGTAAGAGTAAGGTAGTTAGATGCCATAGCAAGGTCAAGAGCAGAAAGGTTTGCATATTCTTTCTTTCTGTCGTTGAGCCAGTTCTTCTTAGCTTCAATTTCCTCTTCATCGAATTTCTCAAGAAGCTCAAGAAGATATGCCTGATACTGGTTAGCAGCGATTGTCTCGCCTGCTTTATCACCATACTTAATTGTATGCTGACCAACGAGCTCACGGAAGTCATTTTCTTCCATCCAGCTGTAATCGAAGTATTCATCGATTTCCTCTACTTTCTTAGGAGAAGCATCATCCTTAAGGTTGATGTACCAGTTAGCATCGTCGCGAGCATCGTTGTATCTGTTGATTCTATACATCTTATAGTCTGTATAGTTGTAAATATCTGTTGTTTCAGCCTGAGCAGCTCTGAGCTGATTTTCAAGAGCATCAATTGTTGTACCAAGAGTTACAGCACCATCTTCTGCAGTAGCGAGGCAATATTCAAGGTCGTTAACTGCAACGCGAAGTGCGTTATAAGTTTCTTTGAAGTTAAACTTAGATGCTCGGTTCCATTCCTGGAGACCTACATTGAGAGCATTGAGAAGAGCTGTATTGTAGTTATCCCAAGCCGTCTTAGATTTAATAACAGTTTTACCATTAGTTGGAGCGAAGTTTGTTTCTTTAAGAACGAACTTACCGTTTTCATCGGTAGAGTTTTCGTGCTTAAGAGGTTCTTCACTATCAACAGTAACTGTTACGTCATTGTTCTTAAGAACAATATGCTTATAGTCGCTTTCTACACGCTGAGCATTGTTTTCAGATGCAACAAGGTCAAGAAGCATGTCTCTGTAGTCAGCGTTATAATACTTCAATACAAAACCAATACCATTAGTATCGTTATCCTGTGCCTGAAGGTCAACTGTCCAAGAAGATGAAGCACCCTTTGCACTGTTAACCTCTTCAGGTTTAACATTATTTGCAAAGTCAGTAGCTGAAGGTACTTTACCGTTGATTGAGTATGAACCTGCTGTTCCGCTATTATCTTCTTTTTTCCAGTCTCCTGAATAAGTATCGAAAATTCTAACAGGAATTCTTACAAGGTTAGCGTTCTCAGTACAGTTTGCAGAAGTTGAACCGATAGTTAAGCCGTCTGTATCGGTTTCTGCTGTTACTTTGATAACAAAGTCAGCTTTTTTACCAGCAAGATCCTTTTGGTTACGCTGGAATGCACCGAATTCCATACCCTTAATCCAATCAAGTGTTGCCTGAACATCATCTTCATAGTATGGAACATATGTTGGTGAGTAAACAGCTGTGTAGTAGCATTCAGATTCTGCTGCGTAAGAAACTCTTTCCTCATGACCATATCTGCTGAGCCATACATACTCTTCAGAGTAGAATGTTGTATTGTTAAGAAGAGCTGAACCGTCTTCAATGAAAACTTTGTAACCAATCTTCATCTTCTGAACAACACCGTCAGCAGGAACAGCTGAATAACCTGCACCACCTGTTGCACTGTTATCACTAACTGTAAATGTACCAACCTGAAGTGACAAGTTTGCAGACTTACCATAGTCAATAACGCCTGTATCGAAAGAAATTGAGTGAACATATTTTGATGCAGTTACACCATCATATTCATAGAAGTTTACGGATACAAGCTGAATTTTATACTGTTCGTCTTTCTTTTTCTCACCTGTAGTCGGATCAACATAGTGTCTCCACAAACCATCTGAACCGTTACGGATTGTATAGTTAAGTGGACTGCTTTCAAGTGATGGAACATCCTTACAGTCAACTTCTTTCGTGCCTTCCCAGAAGGTAGAACCGTTTTCCTGAACAGTAATGTGTGTTGGAATATTGTCAACAGGGTTCTGGAAACTCTGCTCAGTACCCCAACCTTTAATAAGCTTACCAACAACAGGAAGAGCGTTCTTAAGGATATCATCTTTTCTGTCGTTAAGACCTGTAAGAAGGTTCTGAACAGTTGTTTTAAGAGCTGCCTGTGAAATAACATCATCAAGACTCTGAGTTTGAACAGAACCTACAGCTTTTACGTTCTGGAGAATTGTTTTACCAAATACAAGGTTAAGAATTCTGTTTACAAGGTCAAGAACTGCTGTACCGAGTGAAGCATCATCAAGTAAGTTGTACTTAGAAGTCTCGTTACGACCGAAGAGCTTAAGAACAACGTTAAGGTCAAAGTCTGTAAGTAATGTCTTAATACCATCTACAACAAGGCTAAGGTCAAGCTCATATTCATCAGATGTATATGCTTCGCCTACGAAACCAAGTGGAAGAAGTTTATTAAGAATAAAGCTAAGCTTGTTGAGAGGGCCTTCTACAGCTTCAACGTCGTTGTAGTTGATGCCATTAAGTACGCCTGTAGTTTTCTGGCCACCTACATATCTAACAGCCCAAAGGATAGCATAGTCAAGAGAAGTCGTCCAGTGATTTTCCTCTGTGCCGCCTGTTGAGATATAATCATCTAACACAAAATCGGGACCAAATACTTCAGCACAGTAATCACTGAAGTTTGTAAGCTGCTGGAGATATACAAGACCAAGGTCTGTACCCATGTTAAGAATGATATTGAACCATTCATCAGCATCATGCTCTGCGAACTGTCTGTCTGCAGCAGATGTAACGTCGCCGTTAGCAAAGATAACTGAATCATAGTTAACGATAGGTGCAATACCTGTCATGAGTTCGCGAAGAACGATTGCAGCAAACTCCCAAAGCTGAACGCCTTCATGGAAAGCATATGTGCCGGCTTTTATGTTTTTTTCCGGATCATCCTTCTGATGTTTAGGAAGAATAATCTGAGGCATTGCGTCCTCAAAGAATTCAGGACCAATCATTGCAACAATACCAAGGAGTGTAAGATCCTTAACATCGTCCCATTTGTAGTTAGCATATTGAGAATCTTCACCGAATATCTTATCACCAAACATTGTGAGAATATACTTTGTGAGATATTCAACGTTGATCATAAGGTCATCGTTGCCGTTTTCATCAGCCCAACCTATATAAGTCTTATCAATAGTCTGTGCTTTTGCAAGATAATCTGCTTTCGCAGCATCTGTAAGAGCTGTATTGTAAACAATACCAAGAATGCTGTTAAGGCTACCGATAAATGAACCGTTAGCATCTACAAGTGCCTGATAATCAAGCTGAGTCTGGCCTGCTGCAGGAGTAACGTCTGTGCCAACGAAATCCCAGTCCCAGTTAATGAGAGATGCAAATTCGTTTGCAGGACCCATATTAACCTTATAGTATTTACGGTCTTTATAAGTAATTTCGTTACCTTCTTCATCAAGCTTTGGCTCGCCTGTCAAAGGATCCTCCTCAACCTCTGTTTCGAGAGTTGTGTAGTACCAAACGCCACCAGCCTTTGCCATTTTATCGTATGCAAAGTATGTTACGTATGACTTTTCTTCTTCAGCCTTATTTGCTTCGAATACATCAGTATAGATTGTAGGAGCTTCAGTCTGAAGTGTAGCCTCATCAATCTCATTAAGTTCTGCTTCAACAGCAAGCATAAGAGCTTTCTTAAGGTTGTTGTTAAGAGCAGGAATACCAATTTCATTGATAGCAATCTGAGCTGCAGTATCAAGAATCTGGAAGAATGATTTTGAAAGAGGATTAATATCATCCTTTGTCTTACCGTACTTAGTATTAAGATTAGGAACAAGAACTGAACCCATATCCCAAACTTTAACTGAATCTTCGCCCTCGCCTTCCCATGTATAGTCCTGAGGCTTTGTGAGAAGGTTGTAAAGAACATTAGGAAGCATCTCATTAAGTGTATCCATTTCAGGATATGTAGCTGTAAGAGTTGATTTATCTTCCTTGATATCTTCAATGTCTTTGTCATAGCCATATGAACCATAAACGAGAAGATCGAAAACAAGCTCAGTGAGCATACCAGGGATATTGTTAAGCATTTCGCCTATATCACCAAGGTTAAGGAAAGAACCGATAAGACCAAGGCTTATACCGTCGCCACCGCTAAGACCATAAGCTGCCTTAGAAAGTGTACCTGCATTCTCAGAGATGAAAAGAAGAAGACCTGAAATAACTTCATAGTCACTTTCACCGCCATTACGTTGGAGCGGGTCCTTATCGTTGTCATCAACAGTAAGACCTGTGAAATCAAGCTTACCTACATCACCGAGAAGACCTTTACCGATAGCCCAAACAAAACCATTACGGAGTGAATGGATATCAGCAAGAATGTGATCAATAGAGTCTAATCTTAATTCACCAACGATGGAAAGGTCAATAGTATCCATGCCGGCTAAAAGATCATTATCTACTAAGTCAAGAGCAAGATTTGCTACCTGTTTGTATGTTAAGTCAGCGTCGTCTATACAATCGTACGTAATGTCGCCTTTATTAAGAGCAGCAGAACCGATAACAGAGAAACAGCTGAAAGCAACAAGAACAGCTAACAACATGCTCAACAATTTAGTTGATTGTTTCATAAAGTTTTACCTCCATATTTTTAGTACGCCAATACAAAAATACGCGTGCGTTAACTAAAACGATAAACCTCATACACGCACCGAATGAGGTGAATCATTTTTTTCCACACAATCCCCCTTTCATAGATTTCCAAAAACTGCACGAAGCAGCGTGGATGTATAAACTAACCGTGGGCCTGAATCGAAGTGCACAGCGCCGAAGAGCTCAGAGCGCATAGCCGTGAGCAGCTGCAAAACCGCACAGGGCAACGCCACTCTGTAGCGAAGCTTTGTGCACTAAGCGCCCACACACTTCATAAAGCAGGAAAGGTACTGACCGAATCATAGCCGCCAAACAACGTTAAATGAGAACGCTTCTATTCGAAAAGTTCCGCATCAAAAGTTCGTTTGGTAAACCACAACTGTGCCTCGCAACAAAAAAACAAAACGGCTATTGCCACAATGATTTTCTGCCTGAGGGCATAATACCCCCACTGCCCCAACCTTATGGTCGATATCATAATACAATATGTGCATCAAATAGTCAATAGTTTTTTCAAAAATTTATAATGTTTTTTATTTTATTATTATAATACGCGTATTATATAGCGAGTAACAGTTATCAGACAAGCTATCGCATTACATCGACGAAACAAAAAAACACCAATAAATCACCATTCAATGCCGGTTCAAGAAAATTATTTCACCCTATATTTGACACACTCCGGGATAAGTGTGTCGGAATAATATTCATTTTTCGGATTACTGCACTCGCAGAGTTACGAATCACCGACATCAGGTACACAATAAGCTATCGTGCCTCACAGTCATCGTTTCTGCTACTCTTATTAAAAATGCAATTACATTCACAGCACAAACATATCGACTCAATCATAGGCTTAAAACGATATTTTATTGTTAAAATTAAACAAATGCGTCTGTAAAGGTCTATACCATTACGTAAACAACAAAATACCTGATCGTAAAAAAAGACATTATTTGTTGATATCAAAGGGTTTTAGATAGTTTAACATTAGCTGAATTTCATACAAATTATTTATGTAAAGGGTTTTGACTTTACCATTTACACCTGTTGTTTTTGATTTATTTCTATGTTTATAAGTTTTCTTTTGTGCATAATTAACAAACGAGTTGCAATCACCTTTAATCGTTGACGTTTCTAAAAAAAACATCGGATTTTTATACATTCCGCCGAAAAATTGAAGAACGTGTTTTTTAACGCTGTTCCTACTTGAAAAAATGAAACTATGTGTTGTATAATCTCAGTGTATATATGTAATATGGGGAGAATTTTATGAAACTTCTTGAAGAAAAAATTGCCAAGGAAGGCATTGCTATAGGTACTGACATACTTAAGGTGGATATGTTCCTGAATCATCAAATGGATGTTGAGCTCCTTGACGAAATGGGTAAGGAATTCAAACGTATTTTTGAAAATTCAGGTGCAACAAAGGTTGTTACAATTGAGTCTTCAGGCATAGCAATTGCAGTTTTTGTAGCAAAATATATGGGTCTCCCCGCCCTTTTTGCTAAAAAGGCAAAACACAAAAACGTCGGAGATGACGTTTACTCTGCCAATGGCTACTCTTACACTCACGGTAAAGAATACACAATGATAGTTTCAAAAAAATATCTCAATAAAGGCGATAAGGTGCTCATTATTGATGATTTTATGGCAGGCGGTAATGCTTGTAATGCGCTTATAGACATAATAAATCAAGCAGGCGCAGAGGTTGCAGGTATTGGCATCGCCATTGAAAAAGGCTTCCAGCCCGGTGGACAAGCTCTTCGTGAAAAGGGCTATAATGTAAGGTCTTTAGCAATAGTCGACAGTATGAATGATGGTGAAATCACATTCAGAAGTGATGATTGCTGAAAATAAATAATTTCCTTTATGGAGGTAATGACAATGAAAAAGTTCGCAAAAGTTCTCTCTCTTTGCCTTGCTCTTGTAATGGTAGTTGGCTGTTTCACAGCTTGTGGCGAGAACAAAACACCAGATGAACCCAAAGACACAGCAGAAAACATTAAGGTTGCTCTTATTTGCTTGCATGGTGATTCTTCAACTTATGATAAGAACTTCATCGATGCTTTCAAGCTTGCTTGCGCAAACAAGGGTCTCACAGCTGACGATTACACAATCGTTACTGATATTCCTGAAGGCACAGCTTGCTATGACCAAGCTGCTGACTTAGCAGAATCTTATGACCTTATCTTCGCTGACTCCTTCGGCCACGAGCCTTATATGATTCAGGCAGCAAAGGAATTCCCTGATGTTGAATTCTGCCACGCTACAGGTACAAAGGCTCACACAGAAGGTCTTGCTAACTTCCACAACGCTTTCGCATCTATCTACGAAGGCAGATACCTTGCAGGTGTTGCTGCAGGTATGAAGCTTGTTGAGCTCTATGGTGACGCTGAAGGCAAAGTTGCTGACGAAAATGCAAAAATCGGTTACGTTGGTGCTTTCCCATACGCTGAAGTTATTTCAGGTTACACATCATTCTACCTTGGCGCAAAATCAGTTGTAGAGAATGCTACTATGGAAGTTCGTTACACAAACTCTTGGTATGACGAGCCTGCCGAAAAAACAACTGCTCTTGCTCTTATTGACAACGGCTGCAAATTGATTTCTCAGCACGCTGACTCTTGGGGTGCTCCTACTGCTTGCGAAGAGAAAAACATTCCTAACGTATCCTACAACGGCTCAACAGAAGAGAAGTGCCCTAACACATTTATCATCGCTTCAAGAATCAACTGGGCTCCTTATTTTGAGTACATTATTGATTGCGTTCAGAACGACAAGGCTATTGATACCGACTGGACAGGCACAATTTCTACAGGCTCTGTAGAAATCACAGCTCTTGGCGGCGCTGCTGCAGAAGGCACACAGAAAAAGCTTGACGAAGTTAAGAAGGGTCTTCAGGACGGCACAATCAAGGTATTTGACTGCGCTAACTTCACAGTTGAAGGCAAAGCTTTAACATCATTTATCGCTGACGTTGATGATGCAGGTGACTTTGTTGCCGAAACAGAGGTTGTTGAAACAGCAAATGGCATTACTTTCGTTAATGAAAGTGCTAAGCGTTCAGCTCCTTACTTCAATATAATCATTGACGGCATTACAGCTATTACCGAATAATTTGATTTAAAAGTTATTCTCATTTAACTATAGGGAGAGGCGAAGCTCAAAAACTTCGCCTTTCTTAAATGATAAACAAAAATCCTTTAGCTTTAAGGAGTTTCTTATGGAGAAAACTGTAATTTTACAATTAAAAAACATCACCAAACGATTCGGTTCCAAGGTCTTGGCAAACAATAACGTCAGCTTAGATGTTTACAAAGGAGAAATACTCTCCATTCTCGGTGAAAACGGTTGCGGTAAAACAACCCTTATGAATATGATAGCCGGTATCTATTACCCCGATTCCGGTAAAATCCTTATTAACGGCGAGGAGGTTATCATTCGCTCTCCTCGTGACGCTTTTGAGCATAAAATCGGTATGATTCATCAGCATTTCAAACTGATTGATATATTTACTGCGGCACAAAATGTTGCATTAGGTATTGAAAACGAAAAATATAATCTTAAAGAAGTAAATAACCGTATTAAAGAAATGGCTGAAAAATACGGATTCAATATAAATCTTGACAAAAAAATATATGAAATGTCGGTTTCTGAAAAGCAGACTGTTGAAATCTTAAAGGTTTTATACAGAGGTGCCGATATTCTCATATTGGATGAACCTACAGCAGTTTTAACTCCACAAGAAATCAGAAGCCTCTTCAATGTATTGCGCGCAATGCGAGCAGACGGAAAGTCAATCATCATCATTACGCATAAGTTAAACGAGGTTATGGAAATCTCCGACAGAGTTACGGTTTTACGTAAGGGCGAGCACATTGCTACCGTAAACACATCGGAAACCTCTGAAAAAGAGCTTACGGAAATGATGGTTGGTGAAAAAATCGACCTTAATATCAATCGCACAGAGCCTGTTAACAGTGAGCTTAGGCTTTCAGTTTCAGGGCTTACCGTGAAAAATCCCGATGGCTACAAGGTAATTGACAATGTTTCCTTTGAAACCTTCGGCGGTGAAATTCTCGGTATTGCAGGTATTGCAGGCAGCGGTCAAAAAGAACTGCTTGAAGCGATTGCAGGGCTTAACAACTATGATTCAGGCACATTAACTTATTATCATCCCAAGAAAGACAAGCCTGTTTCCTTCTACCACAAAACCTACAAGCGTGTTATGGAGCTTGCCCAAGAAAACGCTTTTAAAGACGGCGACGGAAACGATATTGATTTTGATAAATTAACCAAAAAAGAAATTAAAGACCTTGTTAACAGCGAAAAAATTCTGTTCAAGGAAGACGAGGTTATTGATTTAAAAGATAAATCACCCAGAGAGATTCGCGAGCTTGGCATCCGCCTTTCCTTCGTTCCCGAAGACAGACTGGGTATGGGGCTTGTAGGCAGTATGAGCATCGTTGATAATATGATGCTCCGCAGCTACCGAAAAGGCAAATCCTTATTCCTTGACAGAAAAATCCCCTCAGATCTTGCGGACAGAATCATCAGCGAATTAGAGGTTAACACCCCCGATTCACACACGGCAGTCAGAAAGCTTTCGGGTGGTAACGTTCAAAAAATTCTCGTAGGCAGAGAAATTGCCGCCGCACCTGCTATTTTAATGACAGCCTACCCCGTTCGAGGACTTGATATCAACTCATCATATACTATTTACAATCTCCTTAACGAGCAAAAGCAAAAAGGTGTTTCCGTTATTTTCGTGGGCGAAGACCTTGATGTTCTTATGGCTCTGAGCGACAGAATTCTCGTTTTAAGTGGCGGTAAGATTTCAGGTATTGTTGATGCCAGAACAACCACTAAGGATGAAATTGGTCTTCTTATGGTAAAATCCGACAGAAATGAGGTGACGGAATGAAAAAGAATAAAAGCAATTTAAAAGAACCCCTTGTCAGAATTGTTAAACGGGACAATATTAAATTACCGAAAATCATTCTGATTTATGCCGTTGCCATTATCGCCGGCTTACTTTTAAGCGGATTTGTTTCTGTTTTGTTTTCCGAAAAAGGCATTGGTGATTTCTTCCAATCATTATTTGCAGGTGCCTTCGGCAGTGAGCGTAAAATATGGCTCTTGCTTCAGGAAACCTCTCTCCTGCTGGGCACCTCAATGGCTTTACTGCCCGCATTTAAAATGAAATTCTGGAACCTTGGCGGTAACGGACAGATTCTTATAAGCTGCCTCGCGGCAATTGCTTGTATGTTCTACCTTGGCGGCAATGTAAGCGACTCCGTTATTATACCCCTTATGCTTGTTACAAGCGTGGCGGCAGGTGCCCTGTGGGCAGTTATCCCCGCTATCTTCAAAGCAAAATTTAACACAAACGAATCTTTATTTACCCTTATGATGAACTATATTGCTCAAGGCCTTGTTTCCTTGTGCATTACAATATGGGTAAAGTCGGGCTCAGGTGTTCTGTCACCAATCGAGCACGGTAATATTCCCGAAATAGGCAACAAATATTTACTGCCTATCATTATGTTCGTATTGGTTACTGTATTTATGCATATATACCTTCGTTCTGCTAAACACGGATATGAAATTTCCGTTGTTGGCGAAAGCATCAACACCGCGAAATATGTAGGTATTAAGGTTGATAAGGTTATTATCAGAACAATGATTCTTTCAGGTGCCATTGCAGGTCTTGTAGGCTTCATTCTTGCAGGTTCAATTAACCATACCATCAGCACGGCTTCGGCAAATAATATGGGCTTTACGGGTATTATGGCAACCTGGCTTGCTTCATTTAACCCATTACTGATTATGCTTACAAGCTTTTTTATCACCTTTATTTCAAAAGGTATGGTTGAGGTAAGAAAAACCTTTATGTTTACAAACGATTCAATATCAAATATAGTTGTTGGTATTGTCTATTTTGCAGTTATTATCTGTGCTTTCTTTATTAACTATAAGCTTGTTTTCAGAAAAAAAGAAAAGGAGGAAATTAAGAAATGACTGTTACCTTCTTAATAAGTGCCATTGCAATCGGCACAGTTCTTCTTTTCGGTTGTATCGGTGAAACGATTACAGAAAAAGCCGGCCACTTAAACCTTGGTATCCCCGGAATTATGTGTACGGGTACCGTGGGCGGATGCCTTTTTGTAAGCCTTTATATGAGCAGTCTTGAAAACCCCGAAGGCGCTTCCTGGATTTTGCTGATACTTTCTTCCCTTTTCGGTGCATGCCTCTTTGCATCTCTTACAGGTGCAATATATGCCGTTATTACAATTACGTTCCGCTGTAATCAGAATATTACGGGTCTTGCAATTACAATTTTCGGTAACGGTCTTACACAGTTTTTAATGCACTCATATGTTGATAAAAGCAATTTTTCCACCGCGGGTAAAATTATTGCTCAAAGCTTACCCTTTGCAGAAAACTCCCACGGCATTGTAAAGGTATTGTTCGGACACGGATTTTACGTATATTTAGCAATTCTTATTGCATTGGTTACAACATTTATATTTAACAGAACAAAGGTTGGTCTTAACCTTCGTGCAATCGGTGAAAACACCGCAACTGCAGATGCTATGGGTGTTAACATAACATTATATAAATATGTTGCCATTTTAGTGGGTAGCGGTATTGCAGGCTTCGGTGGCGTATTCTATATTATGGACTACCTTAAAGGTAGCTGGGAAAATGCATCAATCATTGAGGCCTTCGGTTGGCTCGCTATCGCCCTCGTTATTTTCACATTGTGGAAGCCCAATGTTTCGATACTCGGCTCCTATCTTTTCGGTGCATTATATATTGCGGCTTTTGTTTTCGGAAACATTTCATTCTCGGGAAGAGAAGTTCTGAAAATGTTACCATATGTAATTACAATTATTGTTTTAATTGTTACAAGTATGATGAACAAAAAAGAAAATCAGCCACCTCAAAACCTTGGTCTTAACTATTTCAGAGAAGAAAGATAATTTATACAACAAAAAAATCTCTTACCAATCGGTAAGAGATTTTTTATTTTTACTTTTTATTACGGAGCCTGCATTGTTGCAATGGCATCTGATGGAAGAGCTCTCTGTGCACGAGCAGCGCTCTGTACGTCTGAAACAGCACTTGTAAGAAGAATTGCTGTTGACGATACGTTTTCTGTTGTTGCTTCTGTTGATGGCTCTGCAGGAGTCTCAGGAGCCTTTTCAGGAAGCTTCTGAACACCTAAGCTCTCATCACAAACACACTTAAGACCATCCTGATAGTATGAACTCATTGTGTAGCCATAAAACGCTTTAACTGTGTAAAGATAAGTTGAATTTGCAGCAGGTTCTTTATCAACAAAGCTTGTTGCGTCGTTAAGAACAGCTATTCTGCGCCAATGCTTTGCGCCCTCTGCTTTATGATATACATAGTAGCCCATTGCGCCATCTATCGGGCTCCAGCTAAGCTTTACGCCATCCTTTGTATACTGTACACCTTCCATATCAGGTGTACCGACACATCTTAAAACTAAACCATTTGAATCATATGAACCGAAAACATTTCCTGAAGCAGATCTTACTGTGTATCTGTAATATGAACCGCTTTTTACGTTTTCGTCCAAATAGAAGTTATCTGAAGTTGTGCAAAGATATGTCCAATATCTTTCACCTGCACCGCGTCTGTAAACCCTATAGCTATCAGCGCCTGCAACCATTTTCCAGTTAACCTTAATGCCATTGTTATCGTTAGCAACTGTAATTACAGGAGCTGTAAGGCATTTTACACTGATTCCGCCAACCTCATATGAGCTGATAATACCACCATTGAAGCAACGGATTCTGTATCTGTAATTATTACCGCTTACAACATTGTTATCTACATAACTTGTTGTTTTGCCGTTTTTAATATCTGCAATTCTGTACCAATTACCGTTGTTTACCTGACGATAAATATAATATCCATCAGCAAGAGGATTTGCTTTCCATTTAACAACAATTGAATTGTTTACATTTTCCGCAGATGTAAAGTTTACTGTATTTAAGTAAGTAGCAGTAACGCCGGGATAATACTGGCTGAATGTGCTTCCCTTGCAAGCTCTTACTGTATAAGTATACTCAACACCACTTTTAGCTGTTTTATCTGTATACACAGGTGTAGTAACGTTGCCAAGGAATAACCAGTCTGAGTTGTCTGTTTTCCTGTAAACTCTGTAATATGTGGCATCACTAACATCATTCCACCTGAAATAGATGCCGTCAACAACGTTAATTGTGTTTATAATCTTCGGAGCATCAATATTTGTTTTCTTTCCGAAAACAGTTGCCTTGTCGTACATGCTGATTGAATAAAGAGTCCAATCGTAAGCACCACAATGGCGATATGTGTATGTTCTCTTGTAACCATTGTGAGGATTATTGTGAGAATACTCAATAGCAAAGCCTGCTGAATTAAAACCATTACAAAGAGAAACGTGAGTAAACTCTTTGCATCTGTTGCAATAGTAGAATATCGGGTCGCCTGCTTTAATTTTACCCTTATTCTGAGATTCTAAAATTGAATCGTCAAAAATCTTAAGCTTATATGACCTACCATAGTTGTTTGAAAGAAGAGCATCATAAAGAGTACATACTCTTGTACGATATGACTCAGTAAGTCCGCCTGCTTTAAGGCAATCTGAAACGAACTCGGCGCAAAGACCTTTACCGTCATTCCAATGTGCATCTGCATAAGCAAGAGATTTTTTACGGTCATAAAAAGCATTTATTTCAGCGGCATCCGCTTTTGTTGATAAGATAGGTAGTATACTTAATGTAAGAACAATTGCCAAAACCAAACTAAGTAATCGTTTTGTCATAACTTCCTCCATAAATATTACAATTTGTAACAACTTTGGGTAGTATACTACAGTTTGTTATCATTTGTCAACCCTTTTCAGGTTTTTTGTTGCCATTTAACATACTATATTATATATAAAAGCAGATGCTTGTAACTTTTTACAAACATCTGCTCCGTTTTTACTATTTATTCAACTATATCGGTTCTTGTTTTCTGGTTCATTTTAGCGCGTTCATTTAATAGAAGTGCTCTTATCTGGGCCGGCATCCGGAAGAATTCCTCTTTTGTAAGACCTTTTGTTTCAATCGGGTCAAGGTATGTAACATAAACTGTACCTGCTGTAACATTACCTGTTTCTTCAAGCCTTGCTCTTGTTCCTTCTATAAGCACAGGCACAACCTTTGCACCTGTCTCCATAGCAATTTTCATTGCGCCGCCTCTGAATTCACCAAGCTCACCTGTTTTTGAACGTGTTCCTTCAGGAAAGATAACAAGGCTTCTTCCGTCTTTAACAGCCTCAATTGCCTGCTGAAGAGAAGAATGAGCGCTCTGCTTATTGGCTCTGTCAACGGAAACGCAGTCAACAGCATCTAACCACGCTTTCAGAACAGGAATCTGACTAAGCTCTTTTTTCGCCATAAAAAACGGAGAAATGGGTGCGGTAAGCACAATTGCAGGTATGTCAAATGCTCCTGCGTGGTTGGGAGTAAATATAACAGGCTCATCAACAGGGATTTTATCCTGACCTGTTACGACGAAATCGACTCCTGCCATATCGATAAGCGGACGAAGCCAATCCTTTATTTCTTTATCAACAATTGGCCTGTATTCCTGCCATGACATTGTTTTTTTCATCTGGCGGATTTCGTTAAGTTTTTTGTTTCTTTCAACAAGAGATGTAAAAAACTTTGTAAACCATTTCACTGTATGTAAATTCATAAAAAAACTCCTAAACATATAATCGAATATTATTTTACCACTACATATAAAAATTTCAAGTATGCACAAAGAAAAATAATCTTATTGAAGAAAATTTCCTGTTATGTTAATATACTTTCATACGGAGGTGTCTTTATGAAGAATTTTCCTGTAAATATATGTGTTTACGCTGAAACAGAGGCGGAAAAACAATGTGCCATGCTTTTTTCAGAGGAATGGTCAAAAAGAACAGGTATTATGCCTGTTTTATGCGACGCAGCTGAAAAAGCTCACTTTATTTTTTCAATAGATGACACCATTGAAAACAAAGATATTTTTATAATAAACGAAGCAGAAAATGGTTTTACTATTGTTGCAAAAACTATACGTGGTCTTATTTTTGGTTACTCCCTGTTTTTAAGAAAAACCACATTTAAAGATGGTGAAATCTGTCTTACTCAAAGCATAAACGGGTTCCATGCACCGCAGAAAAAACTACGCGGCCACCAGACAGGTTACCGTACAACTCCTAATACTTATGACGCATGGGATTACAACCAGTTTTTCCGCTATCAGCTTGATATGATGGCTTTCGGAACAAATATAATTGAGCACAACGGCTCTAAAGGCAGCGGAGAATTCAGAAACTGCCTTATGAGATACGAGCAAGAAGAATTCCTTACCGAGGCTTCAAAATTAGCTGATAAAGTAGATATCGACGTTTCCCTCTGGCACGCTAACGAAGATAACGAAGAGGAAGAACAAGCTCTTAAAGAAAGAGACCGGCTTTACTCTACAATGAAAAGGCTTGATTACCTCTTCATTCCCGGCGGAGATCCGGGCTCTTTGCAAGCGGATGATTTTATGGAACGCTGCAAAAAAATCTCAAAAGTATACAAGAAACATCACCCAAATGGTCAAATGCATATTTCAGCTCAGGCACCGCACCACCATAAAGACTGGCCTGAAATTTTCATAAACGAAATTTCTGAAAAACCTGAAGAAATTGATGCTGTAATTATGGGTCCTAACCACGCATACCCTATGCACCAATTGAGGGAAAAAGTGCCTTCAGAATATCCCATGCGCTTTTATCCTGACATCACTCACAATCTTCGTTGTGAGTACCCTGTAAACTTCCAACAGGACGATTGGCATTTTGCTTTTTGTAATACTCTTTCAAGAGAAAGCGTTAACCCAAGACCCACCGAATTCCGCACGCTTAACCGCATTTTTTCACCATACACAATAGGTGGCGTAAGCTACTCCGAGGGTGTTCACGACGACGTAAACAAGGCTGTCTGGAGCGCGCTTGAATGGGATAAGGATGCCGATTTACGCGAAATTCTTTTAGATTATTCTAGATTCTTTATGCCGGGAATTGATGAAGAAGAAATTGCTGATATTATCTTCCTTCTTGAAAAAAGCTGGCAGGGCGACCCTGTTGAAAATCCTTGTATTGACGTAGTATATAACAAACTTGGCGCGTTAATTGAGAATCACAAAGAACTTTACGAAAACTGGAGATTTCTTCTGATTTACTTCAGAGGTTGTTGCGATAAATTAGTTAAAATGCGCCGTATTTTTGAAAATAAACTTTGCAAAAAAGCAATTGATTTTGCAAGGAGCAACAGTATTTCTGATGCTATAGATATACTCAACGCATCATTTTCAAATGATTATATTTCCCTACGCGCAGAGCTGGATACTCTTGCTGAAAAGCTTTTCAATCTTATAGGAATTCAGCTTGATGTTGAGCACTACCATACAGATAGTTGGGAGCGTGGCGCAACCCTCGACACTATAGACAACAACGTTTCTGACAGAGCATTCCTTTTGTCAAAGCTCTCATATGCTTCCACCTTAGAAGAAAATGAACAACATAGGTTTTTGAAGCTTCTTCTTAACAGAAATAAAACTGAATCGGACGAAATCTACTATTCTGTTGCTCTCCACAACCTTAATACCTTAGGTATCTCTCAGAATGGTGAATTTTATATGGATATTCAGGGCGACAGACCATATACAAAAGAAAATCCGTTGCCTATGTCTATGACAAAGGTTTACGACCACTATTCATTCAACGCTCGTTTTGGTGGTTTCATACCGGATACTGACTATGTTTTAACAGTAGTTTATAAAAACAAGCGTAACGAAAAAATAACTAAACATAAAATAACCGCCAACGGCAATATTGTTTATGAGGGTGCTCAATTCGGTGGCGTGCAGGACGAGTTTTTGGACAAAGCTATTCTTGCAGATGGCTTCGTGAGTGCAAGCTACATTTTAAACAGTTCTGTTTTCATAAACGGTGCTTTAGAACTTACCATAAGCGAGCCTACAGATGGCGTAAACATCTGTGAATTGTGGATAAGAAAGCAAAAAACTTAATAAAAACACAATATATTGACTGTTTTTTTCAATTAATTGTTGAAAAGAGCAGTCAATTTGTGTTATGATACATAGTGTATGGACAAAATTCACACAAAAACATTTTAAAGGTGGAAAATATGGTTAGAATTATTTGCCCTGAATGTAAAAATTCATATGTTGATAACAAAGACGGCTCTCTTGTTTGTCCGTCTTGTAATGCAGTTTTTTCTGCAGATGAAGAAAACCTTATTTTAGGTGCTCAATACTATAACGAATGCGATTACGACAAGGCAAACGATTGCCTTATGAAATATATTGTAAAAAATGGCGCGGATGCAAAAGCAATTTTTTACAAAACACTTTGCGACGGCTTTTGCTATGACGAGGATACCCTTTCTTTATCAGATACTTACGAAAAGCTTTTCGATACGCTTAAAGAGATGTCTGAAGATGATTTCCCTAAATTCTTAGCTCTCACAAATGACGAAACAGAAAAGCTGGAAAAAGCAGTTGCTCAGAGCCACATTCATCTTTTTGTTGACGCAGATGCTGAAAAAATCAAAAAAGAAGTTTCTACTATTATTAATCTTCAGAATGAGGCAAAAGCATTCAGAATCCGCCTCAATGCTCTCGTTAATGATTATAATGATACCGCGTCTGCAAAAATAAGCGTTAAATTCTCAGATTGCTTCCTCGTTGAGCCTGAATTGGCAGCACAGATCGGCGACCTTAAGTTTGAAAAAATCACAGAAAACGTAGCGTCCCATACAGTATTTACAGGCATTCTTTCCACCGATATTAAAAACCTTGAAATATACTATCGCTGTATTGTTATGTTCTTTAAAAAGAACAGGCAGAAATACGATTTCCTTATGGCAAGTGCTGAAAAGTTCATAACTCTCTCAAAACTCCTTGAAGAAGGTCAATATAACACCATAAAAGGCACTGCAGCTATTGGTGATAAGCTTAAATCTGCAGGTTATGATTTCTTCCAGGAAAGCCTTAAGGATAACGACGAAGATTTCGAAACACAGACAGAAACTGTTGTTATTTTAGCTCCTGCTGTTGAAGAGGAACCGGAAGAAGAATTTATCGAGGATATTTCTTCTACATCCGAAGAAGGAATCGCAGAAAACGTTGAAACACCTACTGAATTCGAAGACATAAGCTCAACAGAAACTGAAATCGAAGAAACTGCTGAACCTCAACCTGAAGCAGAAGCTGCAGAAGAAACCGATTCTGAGGATACTGATTCTACAGAAGAAGAGGAAATACCGGAAGAAGATTCTGTTGTTGAAATTCCTGCAACAGAAGAGTCTGCTGAAGAGGATGAAGAAACCGAAGATGTTTGTGAAGAAACCGAAAACGCAGTTCAGGTTTCCGAATCCGAAGAAGCTACCGAAGACGACGCCACAGAAGTTGTGGTAGAAGAGGTTGTTATCGAAGATGCTTCACCTTCTGTTGAAGCAGTTGAAACCATTCCTGACGAGCAGGTAAAAGCACCTGAAGAGGAAATGGCTAAAGCTGTGAAGAGAAAGAAAAGCTATGCTCCTTTTGTTGCCATCTTCCTTATTATTGCAGGTATCATTGCTGTTATCTGTGTAACCGTTCTTCCTAAAAAGATAAATGAAAGCAACTATAATGAAGCTGAGCAGCTTATGGCAGATAAAAAGTATGACCTTGCTGCAGAGGTTTACGCAGACCTTGGCGACTACGAAGACGCAGAAGAGAAATTCAAAGCCGCAAAATACAACCATGCAGCTCTTCTTGAAGAGGCTGAAAACTATGAAGCAGCTAAAGAAATTTATACAGCGCTTAAAACTTATGAAGACTCTATGGCAAAGGTTTCTTCCTGCACATATAATATCGCATTGAAAACCCTTGATAGCGGAAACTTCGACGATGCTAAAGCGCTTTTCGAATCTGTAAAGGACTATGCGGACAGTAAGGATAAGGTTCTTGAATGTGATTACCAAAAGGGTATATCACTTGTATCCGAGAAAAAATACGCAGATGCAATTAAGCTTTTTGAGTCTTTAGGTAACTACTCTGAAAGTAAAACAAAAATTCTCGAAGCCAAGTATAAATATGTAAGCGAAAATCTTTCCGCTGATAACCAGACTACCCTTGCATATCTTGACGACCTTATTGAAGCGAGATATGAAGACAGCGTAGTTTTAAGAAGAAAGCTACTTGGTACAGCAGCTCCTGAAAATGGTATTGTTGCTTGCCTCAACTACAGCGAAACAGACGTTACTGAAAACCTTACAGAGGCAGATAAATCAAAGCCTGTTTACTACCACATAATAGTAGAAGATGCTCAGCTTTACGGCAAAAAACTTACTGTAAAGTTCACTACTTCAGTAGGCTACACTGAAAGAAAATCTGTTACATTTACAGAGACTGATAATACCTACACACTTATGTATCCAAGAACAAACATTACAGGATACACTGTTGATTTCTCTGTTTTAGCTGCTGATGGTACAGAACTTACAAAGCAGACTGTAACAATTAAATAAAGATTTTATAAAAAAAGAGATGTCGCAGGACATCTCTTTTTTCTTTATTTTTGTTATCTCATACTTCTCATATCTTCAGAAACGTCTGTTACCATATCAGAGAGTCCTTCTGAAACATCGGTAACAATATCACCTATAACACCATTATCTCCCGGTGTAGATTCATCTGTAACCATACCAGCGTTTCTTGTTGTATCTGGAAGCGTTGTTGTCATATTCTCGCTTGTTGTAGAGATGGTGGTAGTAATATCTTCATCCTTTTCTCCGCAACCATAGAAAAGAACCGCAATGCAACCTACAAGAACAATTGCTGATAAAATTGTTATAAGTTTTTTCATAATTTCACAACCTTTCCGGAGTATTCTCCGCTATAATTATTCCCTTAAAAGCTTTAAAAATTCATTATTTTGTAAGCACACCGCCATCGGTATACAGTAAAATAAGGATTTGAGTTTCCTCTCCTGTTGTGGGGTCGATATAAACTAAAATCTCATTTCCGTCAGACGCTTTGCAGTGATATTCATAAGCATAAACCTCTGTTTCCCATTCTGTAGGAATAAATACCTTTTTTGATGAAATCAATTTTAAATCTTTTTTGAGAAGCTCTTTGCCTTGGTCAATTGTATACTTAATATTTTCAGGCAAAGACCTGTCCACATGGTTCATAATATAACCTGTTGCGTCAAACGCAGTGATTTTGCCGTCATCAAGTGCGACGCTTACCTTAATAAGGTCTGTATAGTAAGTTATTCCCATATCGTAGAAAGCAAAATTTATAGTGCAGATTCCGTCACTTGTTGAATAATAGCTTTCCTTAACCTTTGTATAGCCTTTTTCGTTCAGAAATTCCGTTGCCTTCTTTACAGCCTCTTTTTGAGAAAGCTTTATTTCTGAAGCGTACATACTTGTAAGCATATAACAAACAAGACCGCCTTTTTGAGTTACACTTACAGTATAGTCTCCATTGTAAAAAGTGTATGTGCTAAGGTTGTTTTCTGTTTTAGAAAGAAATTGAAGACTTTCTTTTCCCTCTCCGATAAAGGCTGTTGCTTTTTCCTTCGCCTTTTCCTGAGAAACCACCTCTGCATTTTCTATCAATGCGGATTTTTTATTGTTTATATGGTCGGAAAAAGGTCCGTCATAAATAAGCGTTGGGTAATCCTGAAGAGATTGATTTGCGTCGTTTAGTTCATCTCCGAGGTAAACCGATGCCCTGCCCTCATTCTGAAGAGTTGATTTTATTTCCTCAAAATCAAGAAGTCCGTTTTCCTCTTGAGAAATAAGGTAATTAACGCCGTCAGAAAGCTCTTTTGAATATTTAAGCAAAGCATTGAGATTTTCTGAATCTTCCTTGGAAAGTTGTTTTCCGCTTGCCAACTGCTCATTAAGAGAAAGTGTATACTCGCCCACCTGAGAAAGGAATTTATAAACGCCTGAAACCTGAGTATTGCCATCAGTTATTTCTGATAAATTTTCTTTAGCTGAAGCGCTTGAACGCCACAATTTTGAAGAAACATCAGAAAGCATTCCCTTGCTTTGAGAATACATACATTTCTGCAGATTAAGGTTAATATCGTCAAGATATGTGCCAAGCTGAGTAAGCGCACGTTCATTGCTTCTTTTTAAATCTCTTTCGGCTACAGCAAGGTTAAGTGTGCTTACCCCTGCCCATATTCCCAATGTAATAACTATTGCAGACAAAAAACTGATTATCCTTATAGCTCGTCTTCTACCCATTCTCATAAAAAACTTCCTTTTCAAATTCGTTAATATCATTTTTCTCCCGAAATTCACAAAATATTCAATATTTTTATTGCAAAACTTATAATAAACCCATTTACAAAATCTCCATATATATTGTATAATAAAGTGATTATTTATAAAATTAGGAAAGTAGTGTTTTTTTGGTCGCTTATTTTGATAACAGTGCTACTACAAAGCCTTGTGATAAAGCAATTCAACTGGCAGAAAAAGCAATAACCGAATGTTGGGGAAACCCATCTTCTCTTCATAAAGCAGGTATGGAGGCTTCTTCTCAGCTCCGAAAAGCGAGAAAACAGGTTTCATCTCTTTTAAGGGTTCCTGAGGAGAATTTTTATTTCACCTCATCCGGAACAACCGCTAACAACACAGCTATTTTCGGTGCCTACGAAAAGCTGAAGCGTGAAGGAAATAAAATTGTTACATCTGCTATTGAGCATCCAAGCGTAAGCGAACCAATAAAACAACTTGAAGCCCGGGGTTGTCAGATTATCCGCCTTAACCCCGATAAAAACGGAAAAATAAATACAGATGAGCTTTTAAGCACAATTGATGAAAACACAATTCTTGTTTCTTTAATGGCGGTAAACAACGAGGTAGGCTCTCTCCTCCCTGTCAATGAAATCCGCTCTGCTGTAAAACGAGCAAAATCCCCTGCCCTCATTCATTCAGATTGCGTGCAGGCACTTTCCAAAATTTTAGTATCACCAAAAACAGTTGATGCTGATATAATTACTGTAAGCGGTCATAAAATACATGCGCTTAAAGGTGTTGGCGGAATTTATCTTAAAACTCCAAATCTTATAAAGCCATATATCTTAGGTGGCGGGCAGGAAAAAGGTCTTCATTCAGGTACAGAGGCAACTCCCGCAATATATTCTTTCGGTGCCGCTGCAGAAGAAGCGATGGACATCGGAAAACACACAGAATATGTTCAGAGCCTGAAAGACCACTTTTTAGATGGAATCAAAGACTTAGGTTGCGTTACTATAAACTCTCCTGAGGATGCTATTCCATATATTGTAAACATTTCAATTCTCGGTATGCCAAGTCAACCCATAGTTAATTTTATGAATGATAAAGGCATTGCCGTTTCCGCAGGCTCCGCCTGTAAAATGGGTCATAGAAGCCCTGTTCTTACAGCAATGGGTCTTGCCCCCGAGGTTATAGATAGCGCGGTAAGAATCAGCTTCTCCCGATATAACACTTTTGACGAAACAGATTTGCTTATAAGCGCTGTAAAGGAAGCCGCAGATAAATACGGCGGGAAAGGAATTTTATGAAAGAGATAATTCTTATAAAAGATGGTGAAATTGCTCTTAAAGGTCTTAACCGTTCTTCTTTTGAAGATATGCTTTGCAAAAATATCCGTCAGCGAATAAAGCCTTTCGGCGCGTTTGAAATAAAAAAGTCTCAGTCAACAATCACTGTTGCTCCCTTGGACGAATATGCAGATATTGATGCTGCTACAGATGAAATCTCAAGAGTTTTCGGCATCGCAGGCTATTCAAGAGCTGCTGTTGCTGAAAAGGATATGGATGAAATCCTTGAAATCGCACCTGTTTATCTTGAAGACCAGCTGAATGATGCTAAAACCTTTAAGGTTGAAGCAAAACGCTCCGATAAAAAGTTTCCTTTGAAATCACCTGAAATTTCCGCGATTGTTGGCGGCAAATTATTAGAGAGCTTCCCTCACCTTCAGGTTGATGTTAAAAACCCTGATATTACAGTTACTGTTGAAATACGCGAAAAAGCATATATCCGCGGTCATCAGCTTAAAGGTGCCGGCGGTATGCCATGCGGTTCATCAGGAAGAGCATTACTGCTTATTTCAGGCGGTATCGACAGCCCTGTTGCCGCATATATGATGGCAAAGCGTGGCCTTCAGCTTGTAGGTATACATTTTGCTTCACCACCATATACATCTCTTCGCTCCGAAGAAAAGGTTCACGACCTTCTTGCAAAGGTTGCGCGCTACAGCGGTAAAATTTATCTTCATACTGTTCCTTTTACAGAAATTCAGGAAATGATTCGTGAAAAATGCCCTGAAGAGCTTTTCACAATTATTATGCGTCGCTTTATGATGCGTCTTTCAAATATGCTGGCAGACACTACAGACTGCCACGCCCATATCACAGGTGAAAGCGTAGCTCAGGTTGCAAGCCAGACTCTTCTTGCAATAGGCTGCACAGACGCAGTTGCAGAGTATCCTGTTTTCCGTCCGTGCGTTGGAATGGATAAGCAAGAAATCATCGCAATTTCAAGAAAGATTGAAACATTCGATATTTCTATTCAACCGTTTGAAGACTGCTGTACAGTTTTCACCCCAAAGCATCCAAAAACACGTCCTGATGTTCATGCAGTTGAAGAGGCCGAAAAAGCTCTCGATATTGACGGACTTTGTCAACGTGCTTTTGATGGCATAAAACGAATTTTAATAACTGCAGATGGTGTTCAGGATGAATGAAGCTTTTTTAACTGAAAAAGCCGAAAAAATTGTTACTCGTTTTATCGAAAACGGCGTTACACTTTCTGTTGCAGAATCCTGCACAGGCGGTTGGCTCAGCAAAATCCTTACAGATATAAGCGGTATTTCTTCAATATACAGTGGCGGTATCTGTTCTTATTCAAACGAAATAAAAATGAAATTCCTTGGCGTAAAGGAAGAAACACTTTCTTCCTTTGGCGCAGTCAGTGAGCAGACAGCCCGCGAAATGGCTCACGGCGTAAGAAACGCAATGAGTACTCACATAGGCGTAGGAATCACAGGTATAGCAGGTCCTGCATCAGATAATACCGAAAAGCCTGTCGGGCTTATATATGTAGCTGTAACCGATGGCAATAAAACTCGTGTTACAGAGTTGAGAAACAATTTCTCAGAAAACATCAGATTAAACAACAGATTATCTGCAATTGATACTGCACTTGATCTTCTGGGTGGTATAAATGAGTAAATCAAAAAAGACAGATTCACGATATGTTTTTTTCAGTGGTGCTGAAGAAACGGTATATCGTACCGATGAAACAAAAAAGAAAGCTTTAACAAAGGTTATCAAACGAAAAAAGAATAAAAAGATTGCTCTTAATGTTATCTCCTTTGTTCTGATTCTTGCAATTGTTGTTTCCTCAACCTTCCTTGGCAAACGAGGAATTGAAAAATTCCTTGTTCTTCGTCAGGAACAGAAGCAGCATCAGGAGGCTACCCTTTCCGACGAGGTAAAGGATAAGCTTGATAATATGACCGAAGAGCAGAAATGGGCATATCTTTACGAAAAATATCCTCACCTTATAGATATAAAATTCCCAACAGGTATACTTGTTGACTACGCTCTTTATTATTCGCAGAATCCGCAAACGATCGGTTACATTAAAATAGACGGAACAAAGATTGATACACCTGTTGTTCAGGCGGATAACAATAAGTATTACCTTAATCACGATTTCTACGGCAAATCAACAAGCTACGGTGCGATATATGCATCCTATAAAAACAGCTTCCAGCCCTTCGACCGAAACACTCTTTTGTACGGTCATAATATGAATGACGGCTCAAGATTTGCAGACCTTCTTAACTACAGAAATCTTGAGTATTACAAAAAACATCCTATTATCCAATTTGATTCTCTCTATGAAAAAGTTTATTGGAAGGTATGCGCCGTAATAATCACTAACGGCTCAACCGAAAGCGACAACGGGTATTTCTTTGATTTTACATTCAATCATTGCTCAGACCTTTGCTATGAAGAATACATCGAAGAAATCAAAAAACGTTCTCTTTATGATACCGGCGTAGATATTTTACCTACAGACAGGCTTTTAACTCTTTGCACTTGTACATATGAGTACAACGACGCAAGACTTCTTGTTATTGCAAGAATGGTAAGAAACGGCGAGTCAACTCAGGTTAACACAAACCTTGCCGACTACAAAACAGAGCCTGTAAAATATCCCGACAGTTACTACGATAACCCAAACAGTAATCCATATAAAAACGATAAAAAATTCTATTTATATTAAGAGGTGTGAAGATGGAATTTAAAGCATTTTCTTTCGAACAAAACAGCCACTCTTTTGCTCAGTTAAAGCGTTCAGTGGCTGATGCAGTGGATAACACCGCTGTTTATTTTGAAAGTTATTCTGATTCAAAGCAATTATTCAGCGATATTGGTGATGCGCTTGAGTATGCAGATGTTTTACTCATAGGTATTGAACCAAAAGCATATCTTAAATTCAAACCCGTACTTATTAAAGCATTTAATTTTACTCCTGCTTACAGTGATAAAATTATGGATGCAATCGAGAATTCTGTTTCTGACGAAACTGTAAGAAAGGCTCACGCTCTTATTCCTAACGAGGCAGAAGAGCTTATGACTGAAAACGGTCTTTACAGCGGTTTCTTTGTAAAGGAAGATAATCAGTATATCGTTGTTTTCCCTCTTTTAGAAAGTGCAGTTCCATCAATTCTTATGGTACCTCAGCTTCCATTTTTTAAAAATTCAGAAAACAAAATTGAAATTATGCAGGAAATCAAAGCACCTGACGAAGCATCTCCAAAGGCTTCAACCATAATTGAAAAGCTTCTCAGAAATGATTTCAGAATCGCTATCCCTTCAACACCTGCTGCAAAGCTTCTTAAAGCAGATATAAAGGCTTGCGACGATTATCAGGATTTCGTTTTCTTCACACCATTTGTTAATGATACAGGAATCACCGACCCTAAACAATACTCAGCACAGCTTGCAAAAGGTGCTATGGAATTAAGAAGCACAGAGCTTGGTGCTACTATTTCAAACATCTTCCGCGAGAAAAAGGGAGATAAAATAATAAGCTACTATGCATTTATAAGCGTAGCAACTTCAGAAAAGGTTGTTGTTAAAAAGCTTTTTGCAGAGGCTAATGAAAATATTGATAACCTTATCACAGAAGCTACTGCAGAGCTTTACGCTATGATTGACAAGTACATAGATGAACTTGCTTTTAAGCTTAATGCATCGGTAGAGGATTCTGAAAAATACGAGGATTCAGTTATTGAAGCTGAAGTTGTTTCCGATGTTCGTCCTGAAGCATCAATCAGCAAAACAGGTATTATCGTTGCAGCTGTTGCTGTAGTTCTTGCAGTAGTTGCTTGCGTAGTGCTTGCATTCAAGTTCGGCGGTTATTTCGTTACACCAAGCGACACACCTGCTAACGAAAGCCTTCAGCAAGGAGAGTCCGTGCAAACAACCCCGTCAACTCTTCCTGTAATCCCTGCAAATACTATTCCACAGAACACAGTTGCAGAGATAACAGAACCTCAGAGCGTAACATCTCTTTTTGATGTAACAACAACTCTTCCTATTCCTGATACAACTTATCATATAATCTACACACCTAATCCAAATCCTAACCCTAATCAGAACAACAACCAGACAACAACTGAGAAGGAAGATAAACCAACCACAACAAAAGTAACCACCACCGAGGGTACTACTATAGAAAACTTCGACTTTGATGAAGAATAATAAAATTTATACAAACTAAGGAGAAGAACAGTATGGCAGTTCTTGTTACAGGCGGAGCAGGATATATAGGCTCCCATACAGCAATAGAGCTTCTTGAAAGCGGCAAGGAAATTGTTATATTAGACAATTTTTATAACAGTTGTCCAAAAGTGCTTCAAAGAATAAAAGAGCTTGCGAATAAGGATTTTCACTTTGAAGAATGTGATATCCGTGATAGAGCAGGTCTTGATAAAGTCTTCGAAAAATATGACATTGACTCTGTTATTCATTTTGCAGGTCTTAAAGCAGTTGGCGAATCTTGCCAGAAGCCTTTACTGTACTATGAAAACAACATAAGCGGTACAGTAACACTTTGTCAGGCTATGGCAGCCCATGGCGTCAAGAAAATCGTATTCAGTTCATCTGCAACTGTATATGGTGAACACAATCAATCACCACTCAAAGAAACAATGGTTGCAGGCGAAACAACAAACCCTTACGGAACAACAAAATTCTTTATTGAGCAGATTCTTACTGACCTTGCAAAATCTGACCCTGAATGGGGTGTATGCATTTTAAGATACTTTAATCCAATCGGCGCTCATAAGAGCGGCAGAATTGGTGAAAGCCCTAATGGTATACCTAATAACCTTATGCCATATATCACTCAGGTTGCAGAAGGCAAAAGAGAATTCTTAAGCGTTTACGGCAACGATTACGATACTCACGACGGCACAGGCGTCAGAGACTATATTCATGTTGTGGACCTTGCTATAGGTCATATCAAAGCGCTTAATAAAATCGAAAACGAAACAGGCGTTCTTACATACAATTTAGGTACAGGTAAAGGCTATAGCGTTCTTGATGTTGTTAATGCATTCGAAAAAGCATCAGGAGTTAAGGTTCCATACAAAATTGTAGACAGACGCCCCGGCGACCTTGCTACAGTTTATTCTGACCCTGCTAAGGCAAAGGCTGAGCTTAACTGGACAGCAGAAAGAACTTTAGATGATATGTGCGCCGATTCTTACAGATGGCAGCACCAGAATCCCAACGGTTACGAGGACTGATATTTTGCAATTCGTTCCCTTTAATTCACGCGATTTCAGGCATAAATCAATATTTGGCAGTATAGCCGCAGGCGACAGCTTGCGGCTCTGTGTTCTTATGCCTCGGAATTTCGGTTGTCAGAAGGTTACTCTTGTAATGCATAAAGACGGTGAAGAAACTGTTTACCGTGATATGTACTGGTGCGGAATGAATGGGGACAACGAAGAATGGTGGGACATTACTGTTACAATTGAATCGGAAGGTCTGTATTTTTACCATTTCACGTACGAAACGCCTTTCGGAAAAGGCAACATTTTCCTACGCTCTGCAGGTATTGGTGAATTCGCCCCTGAAGGAAACGAATGGCAACAAACAGTATATAAAAAAGATTTTAAAACGCCTGATTGGGCAAAGGGCGGTATAATGTACCAGATTTTCCCTGACCGCTTCAACATAGGCTCCGCCCCTGCTACAGAATATCCGTCAGACAGAGTGATTCACAGCTCCACTGAGGAAGCACCTGTATGGGAGCCTGACGCTAACGGGAAAATACTTAATAACGACTATTATGGCGGAACTCTTAATGGAATAAAGGAAAAACTTACTTACCTTAAGGAGTTAGGGGTAAGTATTCTTTACCTTAATCCGATTTTTGAGGCTCATTCAAATCACCGCTACAATACAGCAGATTATAAAAAAATAGACCCTATGCTTGGCACGGAAGAAGATTTCAAATCGCTATGCATAGAGGCTAAAAAGCTTTCAATTAAAGTTATTCTTGATGGCGTTTTCAGCCATACAGGCTCCGACAGTATTTACTTCAACAGAGAAGGCAGGTACGGCAATGCCGGCTTCTGGAACAACCCTGACGGTGAATATAAAGGTTGGTTTACTGTAGAAAAAAACGGCAAATATAAATCATGGTGGGGAATAGATACTCTCCCTGAAACCAATGAAGAAAACGATTCTTATATCGAATATATTGCAGGCAAAAATGGCGTATTGGAAAAATGGCTCAGCCTGGGCGCAGACGGCTTCCGCCTTGATGTTGCAGACGAATTACCCGATAAGTTTATAGATGCCCTTTCAAAATCCATAAAAACTATTAATAAAGATTATTTTATAATCGGCGAAGTATGGGAAGATGCAACAAACAAAATAAGCCACGGTGGCAGACGTCGTTACCTTTTAGGCGACCAGCTTGACAGCGTAATGAATTACCCTTTCGCTTCTGCCATTATTACATTTATGCGCTACGGTGTGGCAGAAAGCTTTATGGAGTCAATAGTTTCAATTTGCGAAAACTATCCACCCGAAGCTCTTAACGTTCTTATGAACCATATAGGTACCCACGACACCGCCAGAATCATTACAAAGCTTGTTAACGATTCCATAGAGCATAAGCCGAGGAATATTCAGGCTTCATACAAATTAACTGAGGACGAATATGCTAAAGCAAAAACACTTTTAAAAACCGCTACCGTGCTTCAATACACTCTCCCAGGCTTCCCTTCCGTTTACTATGGAGACGAAGCAGGTATGCAGGGTGGCTCGGACCCATTCAACAGAGGCTTTTTCCCTTGGGGAAAGGAAGATGCAGAGCTTATTGAATGGTATAAAAAGTTAGGTGAAATCCGCAATTCTCTCCACTGCCTGAAGGAAGGCAGATTTATTCCTTACTCTGCTATGTTATCCTGCGTTGCATATATAAGAAAAAGTGAAAGCGATAAAATTCTTGTTATTGCAAACAGAAACTATCATTATATTGATTATAATCTTCCTGAAGAATTTTTCCTCTCGAAAGAACTTATATCAGGCGAAAAGGTTGATTACTCTGTAAATATACCTGCAAACAGTGCAGTTATACTAAAGAAAAACAACTGATAAGATCCTCTTAAATGAGCCTTATCAGTTGTTTTTTATTTTATCTTTGTTATTTTGTTTCCTTTAACAAGGTACGCATGTTTACTTATCTCAATCAGCGGTGTGTCGTTAATGGAGTCTGTATAAAAATTGTTAATCTCCGCATCAGGATATTCCTCAAAGAAAGCTTTCACCTTTGCTTCTCTTATGCAAAGTCGAGGAATTGACCCATCCTTCTCAATAATGCTTCCAATATACCTTTTTATCCCGAGTCTCTTACAGATAATCTCCAACGAAAACTCAGGTGAGCCTGATATTATAAGGTCGTCATCGCTTTGAATTTCCTTATAAAAAGGCTTTATTCTATGCATATGAGTATCCCAGAAGATTTTCATATCTTCGTTTATCTGCTCATTGTTTTTATAAAACTCTCCAACTGCCTCTCCGTATTTTGAAAGAGCTTGTTCTATAGTTACATTTCCAGCCTTATATTTCATAAGAGCAAGAAAAACAGAAGGAATATATTTTAAAAGCGATTTATCCTTTTTGCAATAAAACAAAAAGAAATCAATAACGCTTTCACCATCATAAATGGTGTTATCAAAATCGTATACATTCATTTATTTTTCACCTATTTGTTATCTGAAGCGAGAGCCGCTGCTATTGCATAACAAGACTTATTATAATTCACAAACTTATTAAAATCAGCATAGTTTTCATTGGTACACGCTTCAATTATATTTTCATTTTTTACAAGCTCTATGCAAAGCCCGGGTTTTGTATATGTATGCCTGAACCAGTTTTCAAATCCTCCGCCATAGCTTGTTGCCTTCTCGGTAGGGTCTGTCATATAAAAACCGCCACTGTTTGCAATATCCTGTGCAAAGGCTTTATATATGCCGTTATAATTCTCGTTATATTGGTCTCCCCAGAAAATGCAGTTACCCTTCACATGAATAGATAAAAGGAAATCAAAAGCATTTTCCTGACAAAGCTTCATAAGTGCTTGTGTTTCTTTTTCACTTGCGCTTTTATGGCCTTTAAAGAAATAGCCGTTTGGCCTTGTAATTCCGTTATCAATCTGCTCCCATGCAAGAGGAAAGTTTCTGTTAAGATCAACTCCGTTATAGTTTGCTTTATAGTCCTCAAGTTTATCAATATAAACATTCTTTTTAGGAGCAAGACGGGAGCGTACAATTTCAAGCCCGTCAGGGTTTACGCAAGGCACTATATATAATGTGTATTGGGAAAAGAGTTTGTTTAAATCAAAATCGCCATACATACCGTTACCATTTTCAATAGCATAGCAATAGTCCTCAATAACGCGCAGGAGATACTTTGTTGTAAGGTGCTCACGGGCATGAATCGCGCCAACAACAAGTGCCTTTCTTTCACCATTACCCATTGTCAGCATAGGGATAGCCTTTCCTGCCTCGCTATATCCCAAGGTAAATAATTTCAATGTATCGCTATACTCTGAACGAAGCTTTGTTGTTACTTCAAGCAGAGAAGAATAGCTTTCGGGCTTTTTGGTATCTATTATTGATTGAAAATCACTTACAACATTTTTAGTTTCTTCTTTATTATCTACATCAGGCAGTGTTGGTCTTTTCAGTGAAAAAACTATACCCAAAACTAAAACCACAACCATTATGCAAGATATAATTTTTAATTGTATACCGTACTTTTTCTCTTCCACAATTTTTTCTCCCAGTAAAAATATTATGGATTAATTTTATAAAAAATTTTTACCTATGTCAACAAATGAAACAAATTGTTGCAATGAAACTATTATGTACATGTCATACTGAAGAATGTACTTAAATATAAATGTAATACAGGAGGTGTTGTTTTGACAGATGATAAAAAAGGGACAGTATTCCCTCATAACTGTATTTTAGAGGACAGAAAAAATCTTTGTATTTCAGGTGTAAGTAATGTTGGAAGCTTTGATGAAGATACTATTGTTGCCGTTACAAGCTGCGGTGAAATCACCGTGAAAGGACAAAATCTTCATATAACAAAGCTTTCTTTGGAAATCGGTGAGCTTTGTATTGAAGGTAGCATCAATTCTCTGCAATATGCAGATGTAATAGAAAAAGGCGGCAGCTTTTTATCTAAGGTATTCCGCTGATGTATAGCGTTCCTCAATCAGAGCAGCTTACTATTTTCGTTGCTTCCTTGGGTTTGGGCTTTCTTCTTGGCATTATGTATGATGTTTTTCGTGCTATACGACTATCATTAACAAATTCAAAAATAGCTGTTATAGTTTTCGACCTTTTATATTTTTTCTTTTTCGGTTTATTTTCTTTTCTTTTTATTCTTGCCCTTAATAAAGGTGAAATTCGCTTTTATATAATAGCAGGTGAATTTATAGGTGCTCTGTTTTATTACATATCCTTTGGCATAGCCGCAATTAAATTTACCAACCTTTGCGTTAAGGCTTTAAAAAGGTTTTATATGTTTATTTTCAAGGTGATTTCTGCCCCCTTCCGCCTTATAAAACGTGTTTTTTCCGGACTTTCAGAAAAACTAGTAAAGCTTTTCAAAAAAACTGAAAAAAACTCGGAAAAAACAAGAAAAAAACACTTGCCAAAAGCACGTATATATGTGTATAATTTATTTGGTATATTCTTGGCAAGTTTAAAGCCGAAAAAGAAAGGTGGCGCAAGAAATGGCAAAGAAAAAAAGCAAGAAAAAGCTTAATAATACAAGCATTATTGCTATAATAATCTGCTCCTGTATTTTGTTGTACCTTGTGGTTTCAATTGTGAAAACACAAATCAACATCAACAAAAAGGAAGCCGAGCTTGCTGCCCTTCAAAGCACATACGAAAGCCAGCTTGCAGAAAACGAGGCTTTAGAGGATGCAGTTTCCAAAGGAGACGAGGCAGAGCTTTATGAAGAATATGCCAGAAAAAAGGGCTACGTTATGCCCGACGAACGAGTTTATGTGGATATAACACCGGGCGTTTAAAAAAATTTTTTAGAGGTAAAATATGGCAGTAGAAATCGGCGCAATTCTTGAAGGAAAAGTTACAGGTATTACAAATTTCGGAGCTTTCGTTGAGCTTCCCGACAAATCAACGGGTATGGTACATATTTCTGAAGTTTCATCAACCTTTATAAAGGATATTCACGAGAAACTTTCTGAAGGCGATACAGTAAACGTTAAAGTTCTTGAAATTAACGAAAAAGGGAAAATTGCTCTTTCTATTAAAAAGGCTCTTCCTGAGGAAGAAGAACAGAAGCCGAAAAGGCCTACAAACGATAAACCACGCCGTTCACAACCGCAGGTTTGGACAGGTGCGCAGAAAAATGAGCCCGAAAATATGTCTTTTGAAGATATGCTTGCAAAATTCAAAACAGTCAGCGACGAAAAAATGAGCGACCTTAAAAAGAACAATGTGGCAAAGCGCGGAGCATCAACTCCTCGCCGCGGAGGCAATCAGAGAGGCTAAAAAGCAATTCAACCGTGCCCTTCGGCACGGTTATACTATTTATATTTATGGGGGGTGTTATTATGAGAGAAATAAATGCAAAAGAGATAGAAAATGCTGTTGAAAAGCTTTTCCTTGATGCTAACCTTTTTCTGCCTTCTTCTCTCGAAGATAAAATCACTCAATCTCAAGAAGAAGAAACACACCCGATTGCAAAGAGTATTTTTTGCGATATGTGTAAAAATCTCGACGCTTCTAAGGCGCTTAATATCCCGATTTGTCAGGATACAGGAATGGCTGTGCTTTTCTGTGAGTTAGGTCAGGATGTTCATATTACAGGCGGAGATTTTACCGAGGCTGTAAACAATGGTGTCAAAAAAGCTTATCTTGATGGTAAACTCCGTTGCTCAATTGTAAAAGACCCTATAAGAAGAGGTAATACCAATGATAACACACCTGCTCTTATTCACCTCAACTTAGTACCGGGTGATAAAATAAAACTCACCGCCGCACCAAAAGGTTTCGGCAGTGAGAATATGAGCAGAATTAAAATGTTTACTCCATCTGCTACAGTTGACGATATTATAGATTTTGTTGCTGAAACTGTTAAAATTGCAGATTCTAATCCTTGCCCACCTGTTGTTTTAGGCGTTGGTATAGGAAGTGATTTTGAAGGCGTTGCTCTTCTTTCCAAAAAAGCTCTTTGCAGAGATATTTCAATCAGAAACGAAGATAAATTTTACAGAGATTTAGAAGAAAAAATGCTTAACAAAATTAACGATTTGAATATAGGTTGCCAGGGCTTTGGCGGAGATATTACCGCTTTAGCCGTTAACATTGAAACGGCGCCTACCCATATTGCAGGTCTTCCTGTTGCAGTTAACGTAGGTTGCCATGTAACAAGGCATAAGGAAATTACTCTTTGATTTTTTTCATAAACTCTTCATACAATTCAAGAAGCTTAAATTTAACTACATACTTTTCTCCGCCGTTTATTATTTTCACCCCTTCAGGTGAAAGATAATCGGCGGTTTTTTCACTATCGGTTTTCACATCATCTGCCGCAGGCACGCAAAGCGGCGGAAACATTACACACCACCAGTTCCTACCCTCACCTCTACCTAAAACAACTTTTAGAGATAAGTACTCTCCTGCAGGGAAAATCAGATTGCCATATTCACGTGTTTCATAGTTTTCTTTTTGAAGAGATATTTGTGCATTATAATAATATCCGTTTTCTCTTAATGTTTTTAAAACCACGCTTAAAAGCTCTTCTTTGTTTTCTTTGAAGTAAATATGGGCGTTATCAGCATTCACCTTTTCTGAAAGTATATCTGAATTTGCTTTCAGAAGTGCATCGCGAACCTTTATTTTTATTTGTTGGTCTTCTTCGCTATTGCTGTTTGCTAATATATGAAGCCTTACAACATCTTCTCTGACACCTGCACAAACGCAAGCAAAAAAAACACAAGAGAATGAAGTATACAGGCTTATAAATATTACAACAACAGCTAAAAATAATTTATCTCTCTTTACATTAATATATTTATTTTTAAAATCCATAATAAAAACCGCCCTTTCATTCAGTTGAATTCTTGGACGGTTTTATTTTTTTATTCAGTTTTATTCTTCTATTATTTCAATACCTTGTTTTTCAGGTGTGCAAAGGTAAACCTTATCGAATATTTTTGAAAGCTCCTTAACAGCTTTTTCTGCTTTTTCTTTTTCTTCGAAAATACCATAAACTGCTGAGCCTGAGCCTGTCATACAAGAAGCTATTGCGCCATTTCTGTTGCATATATCTTTAATATCTACTCTGCCTGCAACTTCAAAGGCCTGCTCAAAAACATTGGAGCAAAGCTTCAAGCCGTTCTCGAAATCTCCGTCTGCAAAATATTCAAGCATTTCCTGATTTTTAGGATGCTTCATATTTTCCAATGAGTCAACCGCATCATAAGCTTCTTTTGTAGATACGCTGCTTTCAGGCTTAACTATTACTATATGATAGCCTTCCATATCGTTAAGAGGGGCAACAATTGCTCCTGTATCAAGGCAAAGGGCTGTGCCACCAACAATACAGAAAGGAATATCTGCGCCAACCTTAACACCGATTCTGCAAAGCACTTTTTCGTGATAATTAGTTTCAAACAGCTTATTCAGTGCCACAAGAACCGCTGCACCATCTGCGCTGCCACCACCCATACCTGCACCGAAAGGCGTATGTTTTTCTATATGAATATGCACACCCTTGTTTTCAGTAATGTTTGCATATTGAAAGAATTTATCTGCACATTTATATACTATATTAGATTTATCTGTAGGCACACCCTCAACGTCGCAGGAAACTGTTATTTCCTCTCCGCCGGTTTTCTCAACAGTAATAATATCGCCAAGGCTTACAGACTGCATTATGGTAAAAAGGCTATGGTAACCATTTTTCTTTATGCCTGTTATATCAAGAAGAAGATTTATTTTCGCATTTGCTTTCAGCTTCATAAAATCACCTCATACTATTATAATATATCATATCAGGTCAGAAAATAAAAGATTATTCTATATTTTTAATTAAACCCTATTTTTTTATTTTATTTTATGTTATTATGCTTGTGATATTATTTTAAAAGGTTGGTTTAATATGAACGACATAAAAATCATAGACTTACATACTCACACAGATAGCTCTCAGGACGGTAACCACCCTGTTGATTTAATGGCTCAGACTGCTTACGAAAACGGCATACAAACAGTTGCTTTTACAGACCATTGTGAAGTGGACGTTCTTTTCTCTGCAGGTTTCGACAAACGCGCCGAAAGAAGCTACAAAGAGGTTTCAAGAGCTAAAAAAGATTTTGAAGGCAAAATTGAAATTCTTCGCGGAATCGAACTTGCTCAGCCTCACTATGAAGTTGAGCTTGCAGAAGAGCTTATTACAAAAAACAATTATGATGTTGTTATCGGCTCTATCCATAATTTGAGAGGTAAACCTGATTTTTACGATTTTCCCAACTTCGATGGCATGGATATTACCGCTCTTATGAACGAGTATTTTGATGAGCTTCTCAATATGCTTCAGTGGGGCAAATTCGATATTCTCGCTCACATCACATATCCTTTCAGATATATTTTCAACCACTGCGGATATGTTGAGGATATAAACAAATATGCAAAAAAGGTTGACGAAATTCTCCGCCTTTGTGCAGAAAAGGATAAAGCGCTAGAAATAAATATGGGTGGTCTTAAATACCCTATAAATCTTCCTTCTCCTAATATTGACACCATAAAAAGATATAAAGAATTGGGCGGTAAATTAGTAAGCGTTGGTTCTGATTCTCACTACGCTGAAAGAATCGGTTTTGGTATTCCACGTGCCTATGAAATTGCTCGCGAAGCAGGCTTTGATTTTGTTGTTAAATTCAATGAAAGAAAGATTTCTGAGCATCCTATTAAGTGATTAATTTATGTATAAATACATATTTTCTGTGTTTTTTACGAAAATATACATTGCCATAAAATGGAAAATGAATAAAAATTTGTAAAGCAATAAGCTTGTCAATGTTCAAAAACCTGTCTAAAATGTTTATAACTTTTGATTTTCGACTTTTTCAAATTCCAAAAAAGCAATATTTTGTAAAGTAACTGACTTTACATCTACATTTTTATAAACAATCGTCATTTTTCGACCGTTGTATATGCAAATGTATATACAATGGTCAATTTTGTGAAAGGAGTCTGTGGTTATGAGAAAACTTGAATTTACTGTTACCCCTGAATTTGATAATTGCCCACTGCTCCATTTCATGAAAACTGAGCTTGAACTTTCAACTTATATAATAAAACATCTGCGAAATACTCCTCAGACCGTTTTTATAAACGGTACCCATTGGCGTGTTGTTGACAAGGTAAAGGCAGGCGATAAGCTTACCCTTTTTATTCCTGAAAAAACAACTCCGCCACCTTTGTGGGACGTACCTATAGACATCATTTTTGAGGACGAGGATATCCTCATTGTAAACAAGCCTTCAGGTGTTTCTTCCCACCCAACCCGTAACCATCCCAACGGCACTCTTTGCAACGCTGTAGCAAACTATCTCATAAAAACTCAGAACGAGCCTGCTGCAGGCAGAGCAATAGGAAGGCTTGATAAAGTAACATCAGGTGTAATGGTTTTTGCAAAAAACAGCTATGCAGCGTCTAAGCTCAATGGTAATATGAATAAAATATATAACGCAATCGTCTGGGGAACACCTGAAACTCAGGGAACAATAGATGCTCCTATTTACCGTCCTGATATGGGTCTTACGCTCAGAACAGTGGACCCGAGAGGAGACTATGCAATTACTCACTGGAAAACTATTGAGCAGTTTGAAGATAAAGCTTTTGTTGAGGTAAAAACAGAAACAGGAAGAACACATCAGATTCGCGTTCACTTTGATTATATAGGCCACCCTCTTGTTGGCGATGAATTATATGACTCTCCCGAAACAGAATTTTTAAATCATGCCGCACTTCATTGCAGGCAGATTACAATAACCCATCCTATTACATTGGAGGAAATGACCTTTGTTGCTCCCCTCCCTGAGGATATGAAAAAAGAGTTGGAAAAAAGCGGATTTTCTGTTGACAAACAGTGAAGTATCTGCTAAAATACCATTTGCCGCATATTAAGGGCGGGTGCTATTGGTGTGCCCACAAGTGTTATTTTCACATAACCGCCTTGTTAGCGAGACTGAAAGAAAGCAGGTAAAAATCTATGTACGCAATCATCGAAACAGGCGGAAAGCAGTACAAAGTTGAGAACGGCGATGTTATCTATATCGAAAAGCTCGACGTTGAAGCTGATTCCACAATAACCTTCGATAAGGTTATCGCAGTTGGTGCAGACGACGGTATCAAAGTTGGTGCTCCTTACGTTGACGGCGCTTCTGTTAGCGCAAAGGTTGTTAAGAACGGCAAGGGCAAAAAGATCGTTGTTGCAACTTACAAGCCAAAGAAGAATGAAAAACGTAAAATGGGCCACAGACAGCCATACACAAAGGTTGAGATTTCAGCTATCAATGCTTAAGTCTTATGATTAAAGCTACGTTTTATTATTCAAAAAACGGCGCACTTACAGGCTTCAATATTAAAGGTCATTCAGGCTACGCCGAAAGCGGCTCGGATATCATATGCGCATCAGTTTCCTCTGCTGCATATATGGTTGCTAATACCATTATAGAAATAATGGGAGTCAAGGCAGATGCCCGCGTTGACGATAGCGGTGAAATGACAGTTATTATCCCTGAAGATAGTGCAGACAAAACAAAAGATATATTGCAGGGCTTCAAGCTTCACATTAATGAACTCAGCTTGCAATATCCCAAAAATGTTACGATAACTACTACGGAGGTGTAACGAAATGCTTAAGATTAACATTCAGTTATTTGCTCATAAAAAAGGTATGGGTTCTACCCGTAACGGCCGTGATTCCGAGTCTAAAAGACTTGGCGCTAAGAGAGCAGACGGTCAGTATGTTCTTGCAGGTAACATCCTCGTAAGACAGAGAGGCACAAAGATTCACCCAGGCACAAACGTTGGTAAGGGTAAAGACGATACACTCTTTGCACTTGTTGATGGTCAGGTTCGTTTCGAGCGCCTTGGCAGAGACAGAAAGAAAGTTTCTGTTTATCCAGTTGAGCAGTAATTAATAGTTACAAGCGCACCCTATCCAATCGGATAGGGTGTATTTTTTTGCCTTTTTACAGAATAATCCAAAAAGCATATACAATAATATATAACGTAACCATGCTATGCAATAAGCGAACAAAAATCAGAAATTCACAATCTATTTACAAAAAATATCCAAAACTAGGTTGACAAATTATATTTTGTGGAGTATATTATTAACAGAGTTAGCACTCAGTTAACGAGAGTGCTAACAGGTGCTAAAGCCGATTGAGAGGTGAAACCCTTGAGTGATATATCAAAAAGAAAGCAAGAAATTCTTGCAACAATAATTGAGCGTTATATTGCCACGGGTGAGCCTGTTGGCTCAAAAGCCATATGCGCAGATATGAACAATTCCGTTTCTTCCGCTACAATAAGAAACGATATGGCAGATTTAGTTGAGCTTGGCCTTTTAGAGCAGCCTCATACATCTGCCGGCAGAATTCCTTCTCAGGCGGGCTACCGCTACTATGTAGATAATCTTATGACTGCTTATGAATTAGGTATAGATGAGCAGGAACGCATAAAAATCTGGCTTCAGGGTTTTTCAGGCGAGCCTGATAAGCTTCTCGAAAAAGCAGGAAGCATTCTTGCAGAGCTTACAAACTGCGTTGCTGTCTCCTCTTCCCCATCAGATAGCGAGGCGTATATAAGAAGGATAGAGCTTGTACCTCTCAGTGAGCACACCGCTATGATAGTTCTTCTTGCTACATCAGGTATTTTAAGAAGTGCGGTTGTAAGAAGCGATGCAGAAATAAACGTTGATATCGCAGAGGTTTTCTACAACATCTGCCAGACTTATTTCAACGGCAGAAACGTTTCTGATATAACGCTTACATTTATACAGACTCTTGTAGCTTCCTTAGGTGATAAGGTTTTTATAATGTCCCCTTTCCTCTGCGCTATTGCAGACCTGTGCGACGCAGTAAAAACAACTGAGATTCATTTAAAGAGTCCTAACAACATACTTAACCATAGCGAGCTTTCCGAAGACGCCTTCAGGCTCATGGATTTCTTGCACAGAGGGACACCTCTGGAAAATATGCTTGAATCCTATAAAAAGCCTTTGAATGTTGCTATAGGAACAGAAAACGCATATAGAGAGCTTCGCAACAGCACAACAATCTTCTCAAAATATTCCGTTGGCGAAAAAGAAAGCGGTTCAATAGGAATTATAGGTCCAACAAGGCTTGATTACGCAAGACTGATTCCAAGCATTAAATATCTTGCCGGCATAATCGGTTCAATGCTTACAGAAACATTAGATGAATAAGGGTGAAAATATGGCAGACGAGAAAAAGATAAACGATGCGGAACAGACCGCTAACGAAAAAGAAACAAAGAAGAAAAAGAAGCTTGATAAAAAAGGTGAAATCGATTCGCTTAATGCAGAAATCGAAAAGCTGACCAACGAGCTTGCCACGCTAAAGGATGCTCACCTTCGCACTCTCGCTGAGTATGACAATTTCAGAAAACGTTCTCAGCGCGAAAAAGAAGCAACTTATGGCGATGCTAAAGCAAATACGTTAAAAACACTGCTTCCTGTTTTAGATAACTTTGACAGAGCAGCTGATAATAAAACCGACGACATTGAAGTTTATCGTAAAGGTATTGAGATGACACTTACTCAGCTTGGTGAAATTCTTAAAAACCTTGAGGTAGAATCCTTCGGTGAAGTCGGAGACGAATTCGATCCTAACATCCACAGCGCAGTAATGACTGTTGAAAACCCGGACCTTCCTGAAAACTCCGTTGCAGGCGTTTTCGAAAAGGGCTACAAAATGGGAGACCGAATTCTCAGATTTGCAACCGTTCAGGTTACAAATTAAATAAGCAAATAAATCAAAAACATAAATTTATTGGAGGTATTTAATTATGGCAAAAACAATTGGTATCGACTTAGGTACAACAAACTCATGCGTAGCAGTTATTGAAGGCGGCGAGCCTGTAGTTATCGCAAACGTTGAAGGCAACAGAACAACACCATCTGTTGTTGGTTTCTCAAAATCAGGTGAAAGACTTGTTGGTCAGGTTGCAAAGCGTCAGGCTGTTCAAAACCCTGACAGAACAATTTCATCTATCAAAAGACATATGGGTACAGACTATAAGGTTTCTATTGACGACAAGTCATACACACCACAGGAAATCTCAGCTATGATTCTTTCAAAGCTTAAAGCAGACGCAGAAAGCTATCTTGGCGATAAGGTAACAGAAGCAGTTATTACTGTTCCTGCATACTTCACAGACTCACAGCGTCAGGCAACAAAGGACGCAGGTAAAATCGCAGGTCTCGAGGTTAAGAGAATTATCAACGAGCCTACTGCAGCCGCTCTTGCATACGGTATCGACAAGGAAAACGATCAGAAGGTTATGGTTTATGACCTTGGTGGTGGTACTTTCGACGTTTCAATTATCGAAATGGGCGAAGGCGTTCAGGAAGTTCTTGCAACTGCAGGTAACAACAAGCTTGGTGGCGACGACTTTGACCAGAGAATTATTGACTGGCTTGTTGCTGAATTCAAGAAAGAAACAGGCACAGACCTTTCAAAAGACAAAATGGCTATGCAGAGACTTAAAGAAGCTGCAGAAAAAGCAAAGATTGAGCTTTCAGGCGTAACATCTTCTGCAATTAACCTTCCATTCATTACAATGACAGAAGCAGGTGGCCCACTCCACCTTGACACAACTCTTACAAGAGCAAAGTTCAACGAGCTTACTGCAGACCTTGTTGAAGCAACAATGGCTCCTGTTCGTCAGGCTATCTCTGATTCAGGTCTTAAGGTTTCTGAGCTTGATAAGGTTCTTATGGTTGGTGGTTCTTCAAGAATCCCTGCTGTTCAGGACGCTGTTAAATCATACACAGGCAAAGAGCCTTTCAAGGGAATCAACCCTGACGAATGCGTAGCAATCGGCGCCGCTCTTCAGGCAGGTGTTCTCGGCGGCGATGTTGAAGGCCTTCTCCTTCTCGACGTTACTCCTCTTTCACTTGGTATCGAAACTCTCGGTAACGTTTGCACAAAGATTATCGAAAGAAATACAACTATCCCAACAAAGAAAAGCCAGGTATTCTCAACTGCAGCAGACAACCAGACATCAGTTGAAATCCATGTTCTTCAGGGCGAAAGAGAATTCGCAAGAGATAACAAAACTCTTGGTATGTTCCACCTTGATGGTATTCTTCCAGCACGCCGCGGCACTCCTCAGATCGAAGTTACATTCGATATTGACGCTAACGGTATCGTTCACGTTTCAGCTAAAGACCTTGGCACAGGTAAAGAGCAGTCAATCTCTATCACTGCTTCATCAAATATGAGCAAGGATGATATTGAAAAGGCTGTTAAGGAAGCTGAGCAGTTTGCAGAGGAAGACAAGAAGCGTAAGGAAGAGGTTGACCTTCGTAACGGCGCAGACCAGATGGTATTTGAATGCGAAAAGCTTCTTGCTGATAACGGCGACAAGTTCGATGAAGCAGACAAAACTGAAATCAACGCAAAGGTAGATGCTCTCAAGGAAGCTCTCAAGGGCACAGATATTGAAGCTATCAAAGCAAAGCAGGAAGACCTTCAGAAGAAATTCTATGAGATTTCTGAAAAGCTTTACAAAGCAGCAGGCGGTGCACAGGGCTTTGACCCTAACGCAGCTGCAGGCTTCGATGCAAACGCAGGCGCTCAGGGTGAAGGCTACACAGAAGCACCTTTCACAGATGTTGACTAATTAAATTATCACCCAACAAAGACGGTTCTTTTAAAGAGCCGTCTTTGACGGGTATTACTATGCAGAAAATTCTCTGCAAAAAGGATTTTACTTATGGCAGATAAAAGAGATTATTACGAGGTGCTTGGCGTTTCCAAAAGCGCTACACCTGACGAAATAAAAAAGGCATACCGCCAGCTTGCTAAAAAATATCATCCTGACCTTAACCCCGACAATAAAGAAGCAGAAGCAAAGTTTAAAGAAGCAAACGAAGCATACGAAATTCTTTCCGATTCTGAAAAGAAAGAAAAATATGACCGTTTCGGCTTTGCAGGCGTTGACCCAAGCTACGGTGCAGGTCAAGGCGGTGGCTTTGGCGGTTTCGGTGGCTTTGGCGACGGAATGGAATTCGATTTAGGCGATATATTCGGTTCCTTCTTCGGCGGCTTCGGTGGCGGTGGAGGCCGTTCCAATCCTAACGCTCCACGCAGAGGCAGCGATATTCAGACAAGTATTTATATCACCTTCGAAGAAGCTGCAAAGGGCTGCAAAAAGACAGTTGAGTTCCAAAAAATTGAGCACTGCGATGAATGTGGTGGCTCAGGTGCAGCAAAAGGTACTCAGCCTCAGACTTGCCCCGATTGTAACGGACGCGGTCAGGTAAACGTTCAGCAAAGAACTCCTTTCGGCACAATCAGTACATCAAAAACCTGCCAGCGTTGCGGTGGTAAAGGTACCTTTAATCCTAACCCTTGCTCACGCTGTAAGGGCGCAGGCAGAATAAGAAAAACATACAAGAAGGATGTTACAATCCCTGCAGGCATTGACGAGGGTCAGGTATTTACAGTTCGCGGTGAAGGTAACTGCGGTGTGAATGGTGGCCCTGCCGGCGATTTAAGAGTAGGCGTTTCCGTTAAGCCTCATCCGTTCTTTGAAAGAGACGGCTATAATGTATGGTACGATATGAAAATCTCATACATTCAGGCAGTTTTGGGCGATACTCTCAGAGTTCCTACCCTTGATGGTCAGGTTGAATATGAGCTTCCTGCAGGTACTCAGCCCGGCGCAGTTTTCAAGCTCAAAGGCAGAGGTATACCTGTTATAAACTCCTCTCGCAGGGGAGATCAGCTTGTAAGAATTATTGTTGATGTTCCAAAAAACCTTACATCTGCTCAGAAGGATGCCCTTCTTAAATTTAATGAAGCTATGGGCAACAAGGCTGTAACTCCCGAAGAAAAAAAAGGCTTCTTCGGTGGAAAGAAAAAGAAATAGAATAATTAATTTTTAAATAACACAAAAATTTTGCGAGGAAAAACATATATTTTTCTATTGCGAAATTTTTGTGTTATACTATAATATAGATGTAAAAATAAATTTAACGGAGGAAGTCAAATGAAAATGTCATTCCGTTGGTACGGCGAAACCGACCCAATTTCTCTCCAGTATATTCGTCAGATTCCAAATATGCGCAGTATTGTAAGCGCAGTTTACGATGTTAAACCAGGCGAGGTATGGCCTGAAGAAAGCATCGAAAAAATGAAAAAGCAGTGCGAGGATAACGGACTTATTTTTGATGTTGTTGAGTCTATCCCTGTTCACGAGGACATCAAGTTAGGCAGAAACAATGTTGATGAGCTTTTAGAGGTTTATTGCGAAAATATCCGCCGTTGTGCAAAATATGGCGTTAAATGTGTAACCTACAACTTTATGCCTGTTTTCGACTGGACTCGTACTCAGCTTGACAAGGAAGCTGCCGATGGCTCTACAAGCCTTGTTATGTATTGGGAACAGATGAAGGGCCTTGACCCTCTTAAAGACGACATTCACCTTCCAGGTTGGGATTCAAGCTACTCTCAGGATGAGGTGCGCGAGCTTATTTCAGCATATGGTGAGCTTGGCGAAGAAGGTCTTTGGGAAAACCTTGAAAAATTCCTTAAAAAGGTTATTCCTGTTGCAGAGGAATGTGGCGTAAGAATGGCAATTCATCCTGACGACCCACCATATTCAATTTTCGGTATTCCAAGAATTATCACATGCGAAGAAAATCTTGACAGAATGCTCGCTATTGTAGATAGCCCTGCAAACTCTCTTTGCCTTTGCACAGGCTCTCTCGGTTGCGCAAAATCAAATGATGTTGTTGCAATGATTAAAAAATACAGCGCTATGGACAGAATCGCATTTATGCATATGAGAAACATTCTCATTCTCCCCGACGGTAGCTTTGAAGAACAGGGCCACCTCTCAAGCTGTGGTAGCCTTGATATGTACGAAATAACAAAAGCACTTGTGGAAACAGGCTTTGACGGTTACGTAAGACCTGACCACGGCAGAATGATTTGGGGCGAAACAGGCAAACCCGGCTACGGTCTTTATGATAGAGCTTTAGGCGCTACCTATATCAACGGACTTTTTGAGGCTTGCGAAAAAGCCCTCAATAACTAGGGAGGAAAAACAATGAACGCTATTTCTGAAAAAATTATGTCAATCGGTGTTGTACCGGTTATTAAGCTTAACAACCCTGAAAGAGATGCAGTAGCTCTTGCAGAAGCTCTTGTTAAGGGTGGTGTGCCTGTTGCAGAGGTTACATTCCGTGCTGCAGGTGCTGCAAAGGCTATCAAGCTCATGAGTGAAAACGTTCCTGAAATGCTTGTTGGCGCAGGTACAGTTCTTTCTACAGAGCAGGTAGACGAAGCAATCGAAGCAGGCGCAAAGTTTATTGTTACTCCAGGCCTTGACGAATATATAGTTAAATACTGTCAGGAGAAAAATGTGCCAATCTACGCCGGTTGCACTACTCCCACAGATTACCACACAGCATACAGACTCGGTCTCGACGTTTTAAAATTCTTCCCTGCCGAGCAGTCAGGCGGCCTTGCAAAAATTAAGGCTATGAGTGCCCCATTCCCAATGTTCAAAGTTATGCCAACAGGCGGTATTGGTCTTAACAACCTTAAAGATTACATTTCCTGCCCTGTTATTGCTGCTTGCGGTGGCTCATATATGGTTACTGCAGACCTTATTGATAACGGCAAGTGGGATGAAATTATTGACCTTTGCAAAAAATCAGTTGAAATAGTTAAGGAGGCTCGTTCAAATGGCTAAAATAGTTACATTCGGCGAAATCATGCTTCGCCTTGCTCCAAACGGCTACAATCGTTTTTTCCAGGATGACCAGCTTCAGGCTACATTCGGTGGCGGTGAAGCAAACGTTTCAGTTTCCCTTGCAAACTATGGTATGGACTCTGTTTTCGTAACAAAGCTCCCTTCACACGCAATTGGTCAGGCAGCAGTTAATTCACTGCGCTATTTCGGCGTTGATACATCCAAAATCGCTCGCGGTGGCGACAGAGTAGGTATCTATTTCCTTGAAAAAGGCGCTTCTCAGCGTGGTAGCGTTTGCATTTATGACCGCGCACATTCAGCTATTCAGGAAGCAACTCCTGCAGACTTTAACTGGGATGAAATCTTTGAGGGTGCCGATTGGTTCCACTTTACAGGTATCACTCCTGCTCTCGGTGCAAACCTTGTTGAAATCTGCAAAGAGGCTTGCATTGCTGCAAAAGCAAAGGGCGTAAAGATTTCATGCGACCTTAACTACCGCGGTAAGCTCTGGACAAGAGCAGAAGCAAGAGAAGCTATGACAGAGCTTTGCAAATACGTAGATGTTTGCATTTCAAATGAAGAGGATGCAAAGGATGTTTTCGGAATCGAATCAGAAAACACAGACATATACGGCGGTAAGCTCAACAAGGAAGGCTACAAATCGGTTGCTAAACAGCTTGCAGATAAATTCGGCTTTGAGAAGGTTGCTATTACCCTCAGAACTTCAATTTCTGCTAACGACAACGATTGGGCTGGTATGCTCTACGATGGTGAGAACTACTGCTTCTCAAAGGAATATCACCTTCACATTGTTGACCGCGTAGGCGGTGGCGACAGCTTTGGCGGTGGCCTTATCTACGCTCTTCTTAACGGCAAGGATACACAGTCTGCAATTGAATTTGCAGTTGCTGCATCCGCTCTTAAGCACACGGTTGAAGGCGACTTCAACAGAGTAAGCGTTTCAGAAATTGAAAAGCTTGCAGGTGGCGACGGCTCAGGCAGAGTACAGAGATAAATATTTTTAACGTTGCAAAACCCTTATCGAAGGAAAACTTCGATAAGGGTTTTTATATTAATTGAATTTTATTCAACTACCGTAATTGTTGTAGGCGCTACATTCGCAAATTGATTACCGCCTTTAACTATTGTAAATGTTGTAGAAGACTCACCATCTGCCATATTAAAGCCACCCATACCACCGGGTCTGCCACCCATACCACCTGTATGGAATTGCTTTTCCTCTTCGGGCATCTTGGGTATTTCACCATCTGGCATTTCTATTTTTTCACCGTCAGGCCTTGTCATACCCTCTGGCATTTCGGGAGGATTCTCCATTCCTTCAGGCAACTTAGGTCTTTCGCCATTCATATCTTCAGGCGGTTGCTGTGAATCACCCATAGGCTTTTCGCCCTGCATATTTCCCATTGCGGCTGCAGCAAGCTGAGTATCACCCTGCCAGAAGGTATAATCACCTTCCACAAGCTCATCACCTGCAACTAAAAGGTGTGTGAAATCGTTTGTTGGCGAATACTCACCAATCACCTTATTCTCATTATTTTTTAACGTATAGGTGCTATCACCGACCTGACGATTAGCAAAATTAAATACAGCGTATGTCTGCTCTCCGCCTGCAATTCTATCAAGCATATTGCCTGATGCAACTACCTTGCCACCGTTAATATAAATACCTAAATCGGAATCAATGCCTGCATCACCGCTTGTGGCGCAAGCCTGCGAAACTACAGTGCCACCATTAATTATAAGCCAGCCATTTGAATCTATTCCATCGCCTTCGCCTGTTTTACCATCGCACAAAATATTAAGTGTACCACCGTTTATAGTCGTAACTGAAACATTATCCTCATTTGTGTTTATACCATCGTTACCCGAGGTTATATTAATATTACCACCGTTTATTGTAAGGTGCAGCTCGCTGTCAAGGCCTTCATTTTCAGCCGTGATGTTGAGAATACCATCACCAATATCGCCACCATCAATATTCATTGTTTTCTTTGAATAAAAGGCTGCATCGTATTTATGGAGCTTTTTGCTGTCTACAACCTCTGTGCCATCCTCGTTAAGCTCATAGGATTTATAAATCTTTGCAACATAAGAGCCATTGATATTATTCTCCGTGCCGTCTGCAATAATTACATTTGCGCCAGCATTTTTAGTATCAACATCCTTTGTTGCACTTTCTTCGTCAGCAACGCCACATTCAAACACATTGTAAAAAATAACAGCAGGAGCAACCTGACATGTGATATCCACGCCGTTGAGAATCAAGGTTACAACCGCCTCAGGATTTTCCTCTGCGCCTTCACCAAGGTCAACTGCAATCTGCCCTAAGGAAAGCTTACCGCTTAACACGTATCTACCAGGCTTTGTAATATGAACAACGGTGTGAGCATCTGCCTCACCTTGTGAGTGCTCGTCAGCCTTTGTACCCTCGCCGTATTTAAAGTCCTGACCTTCAAGGTAAAAAACAATATCGTTTGCACTATAAACTGCCTGATCAACATTATTAGTTATTTCTTTGCTGTCAACAGTAATTTTATCATCCGAAAGATTGATTTGAACGCCGTCAATTTTAGGTTCTGCAGGTGTACTACAGCCTGTTAATAACAAAACTACAGCAAGAATACATACTAAAAATTTCTTCATTTTATCGCAACCTTTATTTTGTTTTTCTAAATTATATTCCAAAATTTTGTCAATAAATTTACCATTTTGTAAACAAAAATTAAAAAAAGCATGAATTACAAAACATTAAATGCGGACAACAGAAATATTTATTTCCCTTTGACACCACTCACCACACCCTTACCCCATCTATATGCAAAAATCTTGCAATATCGTAGTTATATGTGGATAACGGCCTGTCTAATGCATCATAACTATGGGCAGCTATAAGTATCTCAGGTTCTGTGGTAAGAACAATCACAGTGTGATAAAAATCACCGTCAGCCCTACCCAACTGAACAACATCTCCCGGCATCACTTCATTTTCGTTGACCACCCGTGCGTATGGCCCCACAGATGTGTTCGTAACAAGAAAGTTATAAAGATATTCAACTCCGCTCCACGACGCTGTACGGTCAGATAAAGAGTTAAAATACCATCCGTAAATAGGGGTATAATTCATTATACCCGCACCGGCATAAAGGCATTGGGAAACAAAGTTCGTACAGTCTCCTCCGATATTCTCAAAATCGTAGTAAGCAGGGTTGCGCCCTAACGCCCAACGCCGTGCATAGCGAACCGCAGACTCTCTGTCATAACCTCTTTCTCTCATATAAAAACCCCTTTCACTATACCATAGTATGGTAAAAGGATGGATGCGTGAAATGGCTTTTAGTGAAAAGTGAATAGTTAAGAGCAAAAAAGTAAAAAGACATCCTTCTTTCGAAGAATGTCGTTTTTGGTGCCGGTGACCGGGGTCGATGGGCTCTGCCCATCATTCGCTTCGCGAAATCCCGATTGTGTTCGGCTTTGCCGAGGCGGTTCGACCCCTATTTTGTTTTTGAAACACAAAAAACAAAGAACCTACACAAAAGTATAGGTTCTTTATTTGGTGCCGGTGACCGGGGTCGAACCGGTACGGTATCGCTACCACTGGATTTTGAGTCCAGCACGTCTGCCAATTCCATCACACCGGCAAATATTACTGAATTATTATATTATATTGCAGTAAAAAAATCAATATGAATTTTCATTTAATTAAAAAACCAAGTCTATCGACTTGGTTTTTTTGGTGACCCGGACGAGAATCGAACTCGTGTTACCGCCGTGAAAGGGCGGTGTCTTAACCGCTTGACCACCGGGCCATATATGAGGGGCATAAAGCCCTTTTATATAACACCTTCAGTAGGTAAGTGTGTTGGAAACTGGTAGCGGCAGTGGGATTCGAACCTACGACCAATCGGGTATGAACCGAGTACTCTAGCCAGCTGAGCTATACCGCCATATATATGAACAACATACATACCTACTAAGGCGATTGCTCTCTTTCCGAAAGCCTGTTAATTATAATATGTTGCGTAGAATTTGTCAATAGTTTTTTGAAATTTTTTTGAATTTATTTTGTTTTTATATTTTTATAAACTTTATTAAAAATATTCATAATAAAATAAAAAAGCACTTGACAAGTCGAGAAATAATGTGTATAATTCTTTTTGCATTTGCGGATGTAGCTCATCTGGTAGAGCGCCACCTTGCCAAGGTGGAGGTAGCGAGTTCGAGCCTCGTCATCCGCTCCATTTTATGCGCCGGTAGCTCAGTTGGATAGAGTGTCTGGCTACGAACCAGAAGGTCAGGGGTTCGAGTCCCTTCCGGCGCGCCAAAATAAAGTAATCACTTCGGTGGTTGCTTTATTTTTTTATGTCAAAAATTCAATGGGACTCGAACCCCACTCAGCGAAGCTGAACATAATCGGGTGTTCGCGAAGCGAATGACGGGCAGAGCCCGTCGAGTCCCTTCCGGCGCGCCAAAAAGAGCAAGTCTTTCGACTTGCTCTTTTTTCACTATCCATTTATATCTAAAATAACCTGTTCTGTTGGTAAGGCTGACATATTATGGTACTGCATAAATACATACAAATCATTAAAATCGACATCTGCATCCACTATATTATAAACAGTAACTGTTTTTTTCTCTCCTGCCCCCATCTTCACGAAATACATTCTGTCGCTTGTTCCGTCTTGTCCTGAAACTGCAATTTGCTCGGCTTCCACAAGCTCTGCAGCTTCGTTACATAAAGGGAATCTGCTATAGAATTCTCCGTCAGCATTGTTCACATTTTCAATCTCTACTGTAATGGCAACTATTTTTCTTCCAACAAGCTCTGTGGATTCTACCACATCAATAGTATTTACACCATCACCATATATAACATTTTCACGCAGGTAATCCTTGAGGTAGCCGTTTTCGTCAATATATTCAGATTTCTTAAAATCCTTCCATATACAGTCCTTGTCAATGCTATTCACATTGTCAAGAATCTCTGTTTTAACAACCTTGACCGCATACTGAGCGCCACTCGCTATATCATAATCATACTCATACACAGAGCCGAATTCACACACCTTCACAGGTAACTTAGTATCATCCACCCATGGCTGAGAGGAATTTTCATTTGAGCCGTCATATGTGAGTGCATTATTCTGTGTTGTTTCAACAAGCTTCAAGCCGTCCAATACCTTTTTTATTTCTGCCTGTGGAATGTTTTTATTATAATAGCACTCCACTACTGTGCCCATATCTTCGAAACAAACAAGAGCAAGTTTTGCATCTGAGCCGTTTATTGTAAGAATTTGCGCCTGATTTCCACCAAACATAGTTTCTTCTGTAGCAATAATATTTTTATATCTATTGGTGTCTACAGAGCTCATTTTCCAAAGGTTTAACGAAATACCAAAACCACCATTATAGTTGTATTTATATGGTGCTTCAAGCACGGTGAATTCCTCAGGTAAGTAACCAAACTCGAAATTCACATATTCAGGTGCACTTTGAAAACTTATATCCTCTGTGCTTATTTTCCCTGAATATTCACCCGTCTTTTTAAACCATTTATTATATATTTCATTTGCAGCAAAAGCAGTTATGCTCACCAATGTTATACACATAAGCACCGCTACTACGGTTTTCATTGCTCTGCCGTTTTTTTTTGCAGGCACCTGTGTTGCTTCAACCTCTTTAAAGGCATCAGCCATAGCATTATGAAAGCCTGAAGGTACATTTTTATTCAATAGATTCACTCCTTTTTTCATTTAAAAGCTTGTTGCACTCTGCTTTTAGTGTTTTTGCAAAGAATTCAATAAAGCTTTTTTTATCCATCTTCTCTACAACTTCAAACACAGACAGAATAGCATTTTTAATGGCAATTTCACACAAATAATCAGAGTGCAGTATATCCTTAGATATTTTGTAGAAGAGCTCTTCATTTTCATATATAAGTGCCACAAATAAGCTACGCGTCGGCTTTTTGCGACTACCTATAATATCAAGCGGACTGCAATCTAACACATCAGCAAGCTCACCTAATATATCAAGCCCGGGTTGTGTCCTACCATTTTCCCAGCCTGAAACTGTCTGTCTTGTTACAAATAATTTTTCGGCAAGCTCGTCTTGTGTCAGACCCTTTATCCGTCTTAATTTTGATATGTTTTTTCCTATGTTTGCCATTGAATCACATCCATTCTGTAATTTCAGTATAGCACCCGTTTATTCTATAGTAAAGCAACGATATGTTGCAAAAAGAGAAAGCAATCAAAGGACTGCTTTCTCTTTTAATTTTGTCAATACAGTATATTCTCTTAAATATAAACTTTCGTGGTCGGGTGTTCTTTCAGGATAATGAGAAAAAATTTCAATCGCTTTTTCAATATCTATCCATTCAGGAACCATTTTGTGGTCAATTTCCGTTGGAGTAAGGCTGGCTTCGCCCTCACCTATGGGGCTACAAATAAAATAGTGAGCAATGTATAATTCATTGAAAACATATTCATTTATAGTAAAAACCTGCTCGCTAACAGACGCTATAACACCTGTTTCCTCAAGAATTTCGCGCTTGCAACATTCTGCAAGACTCTCCCCTTCTTCAAGACCGCCACCGGGCGACATATATACATCTTTCTTCAATTCATGGGAAAGAAGCACCTTGCCGTCTTTTATGACTATTCCCCTACATGACGTGCGTCTTTTCTCAATAGGCTCAAAAAAAGTTTTACTTACCTGATTTATAATTTCAATAGACATAAACAACCTCATATTAAAGAAGAAGAGGCTTACGCCTCTTCCTCATCTTCTGTTACCTCAGCAAGAACCTCCTGCACAAGTGCCCAATCAGCCTGATTATCTATATCAAGAAGTCGAAGAATTTCATCATCGTAGCAATAGTATGAAACGTAAATGTTTTCCAAGCCATCTTCATTTACGGTATCATCTGTATAAACTACAATATCCTTTTCGCTTTGAGGACTTGTAAACATCAGAATAGTTCTGCATTTTATTTCTTCACCATTCTCATCGAGAACAGAAAAGATTTCAGGGATTTCTGTCATTGTTGCACCACCGTTATACCACTACAAAAGAGCCGAACGCTTTAAGGATGTAGTCAAATATAATCATAATTTTTTCAATAAAATCACTTAAACCAATAAAGATGCCTGCACCAAAATTCTCAAGACTGTTTGAATTACCATAACCGCCGATATAACCTGTGTTATCATCCACCTCATCATCAACAGTAAATGACTGAAGTAGCGGAGAAAGAAGAGCAAGTGCAAAATATTCTGCAGGTGTAACCTGACCATCAGGGAACGTAGAATTTAAAATCTCATCGCCGCCTAAAGAACCGCTTGTTGCAAGCACAACTGCCTCTATCCAGTCGTAAACAACAGTCTGGTCTTCCAATGTTGCAAGCTCACATCTGATAATATAAGCAAGGGTAGTAAAGAGAATCTTAACATCTCGCTCACTCAACGGATAATTCTCGCTACCTGCATAGTGAGCGGCAACAAGGTCTGTGGCAACATCCCAACCGTCTACATAATTACTGTCAGGAATTTCAATGCCTTCAGCAGCAGCGCGCTCCTGAACACCACCAGGACCATACAACGGGTCGTTAAGAGCAACTGTAAGCTCATCAATAACTGCTCTTACAACGTCATAGTAAATATCACCAGGCTTAATACCTAACTTCTCATCAGTAAAGCCGAGCTCAAGTCTGTATTCAATACCATTTTTAAGGAACTGCTTTGCAAAAGCATTAAGGCCATTGTTCATAGCATCAATCTGCTCCTTTGAATAGCCTTTAACATTTTTCTGAAGCGTATCTGTATCAATAGAATCAACTGTTCTTACATCATAGCAGATAGTTGTATCTGTAATTTCAAAATATCTGTACTGTAATGGGTACATTGTAAGAGATGTTGTTGCAAAATCTGTAATAACATTACCTAATGCACTTGTTTTTGATGTAGCATCGCTGCAGTGCTCATGGCCTGAGAAAACAAGCTTGATGCCTGCATTTGCCCAACGCTCTGCAGTAAGCTCGTGATTTCTTATAATGAAATCATGGCTGAGCACGCGCTGAACAGGAAGATGGTCAAGAAGGTTATGATGCATCATAAGAATTGGATATTTGCCATCCGCTTTAGCTTTTTCAGCTTCGTCGATAACCCACTGGACTCTCTCCTCAGTCATACCATCTTCAGTTGATCTGTCCGGATCATTACTATCAAGAGCAATAAGACGATATTTACCGCCAAGGTCTGCAGTGTATGAGCCTGTACCTTCAACTCTTGTAAGAGCCTGGTTATAACCAAAATCAGCATATATATCTACAAATCTTGCAATATCAACCTCGCAATACTCGCCAAGATTACCGAAATCGTGGTTACCTGGTATAACGTAAACCTGTTTGCCGGTATCCTTCTCAAACTTTGCAAGCTTTTCTGCTACTGCATAGTGCTCTTCAGGAATGCTTCTGCCGTTATCAGCAAGGTCGCCTGAAATAAGCACAAACTGAACATTGTCATCTGTCGCACACTGATTCAAAAACTCGTCGATAATAAGACCGCTTTCATTTTCCATTGCAGCACGACGGTTAGCGTAGCCGTAAATCGAGTCCTCAGAATACCATTCCAATTCCTCTTCCGGTACATTATAATGCAAGTCTGACGCAACAGCGAAGGAAACATCGCCATTATCAACATTGATAGCACCAAAAGCTGGAACTGCCAACGCAATTGTAAGACAAAGCGCCAAAACAATTGAAACAAATTTTTTCATACTTTTACCTCCGTAAAACACTCTATCGGAAAGCATATATGCTTATACGTTCTTATTTTACCATATGTGTTAATATTTTACAATAATAATATTTCAACGCGATTCAATATTTTTTTAAAATAACTATTGACTTTTTACACAATATCAATTATAATTTAGCAGTTGTCGGACACGATAGCATTTCGGGGTGTAGCGCAGTTGGTAGCGCGCCTGCTTTGGGAGCAGGATGTCGGGAGTTCAAGTCTCTTCACTCCGACCATAAAAAGAACAATACCATTCGGTATTGTTCTTTTTATTTTTGCAATAAATAAACTTAATCTTTCAACTTTTTGCTCACAAAGCAGGTTTCCTGCTTTGGGCTATGAGCACGACCGCCGCCGGTGGCAGAAGCAGAGATTTGACGGGGCCCCCGAAAAGCGCATGCTTTTAAGGGGACCGGAGCCACAACGGAGCTATGAGCTTTTTGAATGAAATGAAAAAACGATTTGCGCAGTTTTGTGGCGGAGGGGCGTAGCGGTCAAAATTGCGCGAAGTGAACAACGAGCAAGCAATTTTGGGCACCGCAAGAGGCACGTAGTGAGGATGTCGGGGGTTCAAATCCCTTCACTCCGACCACGAAAACCCTTGTAAACTAAAGGTTTACAAGGGTTTTCATATTTTAAATAACTTTCAAAAATTATAATGTGCAACATATTTTCCACTCCACAAGTGGAAACTTTTTTGTTTTCAAAGCTGTTCTCTATTCTTTGAATTATGCAGTAAAAATTTTTATATCAACAAAAGGAAAGAAAGGCTAAAATAAACGCACAACATCTTTGGTGGTTAGTTTCTCCTCTCTTACCCACAACTCTCGTTACACGGCTTTCTTTGGTAAGTAAAAAGCTATTTTATTCTGGTTGTCATTTTACACATAGTATTTAAAAAACAATTAGCCGACCATTCTGGGTTGACTAATTGTTTTTATATTTTTAAAGAAACGGAAGTGGTAATTTAATTTCCTGTTTTTATGTGTTCTAACATCTTTAATTATTTCTGCTTTTAAAACTCAATGACAACAATAATCTTTAAGCAGTTTCGTTTTCCTTATGGCGTTCTTCACGCATTTTTTCAAGGTCACGATACATCTGCTCTTTCTTTTCACCTTCTATATCATAGAAGAATTTAAGGATAAGAGACTTAAGAACATTGGCCAAAGCATAACCGAAGACAAGGAATGCAAGAAGCCACAAGCATGTTTTAAGATATGTAGGTTGAGCCTGCATTGTAGCAACAAGGTCACCTTCTGCAGAGGACTGATAACCTGCCCATGCAATCATAAACGGAATAGCAATTTCCTTCAAGTAATTAAGAGCAGTTTGAACCCAGCCCGGTACAATACCCTGAATAGCCTCCATTCTCTCTCCTGTTTCCCATTCAAGATAATCATAGAACTCAACATTAAGGTGTGAAGTTGAAAGCTCCTGAATACCAATACCTACGCCGAAAATGAAATAGAAAACATAGAAGAAAATACTGTTCCAGCCACTAAAGAACATAATGTCAAACTGTGCTTCAATAAAACAGATACCAAAAAGAATACCTGCCGAGATAATAGAATACGGTCCGCAGATTTTAAGAAGCTTGGTTGGCTCGTATTTCTTTGAAAGCTTTGTTGTAATAAGATTACCAACAACGGTACCAATTGCTGTGGGAAGAGTAAGTAAAAGGTTCTTTGAGGAGCCGACTGTGATAGCAGCAAGATATGTTGACATCTTACCAAGCATAGCAAAAGTATGGGACCATTGGATTGCATGGTATGCGCGGTAATTTTTGTATTTGAAAAGAGAGAAAACGGCTTTTGTTACCTTTACCTTCTTTTTCTTAGGAAGCTCAATTCTTTCTTTGCAGAAAAGGCCACACATAAGATTACCGAACGCAGTAACGGTAGCGGCAACAATTGCAAGAGTCATATACATTTGGTTTTTGTCATCGCTGAAAATACCGTAAACAAATGTGCCGAGATAAGCCGCACCGTATCCGATATAATAAGATAACTGCCATATTGTTGCAACAGTTTTCTTTTCCTTATGGTTTGGAGAGATAACCTGAACAATATTCTGACCTGCGTTATTGAAGGCGTTGAACACAGTCTGACAGCAAGCTATACCATAACGGAAAAGCGTCATCTGCTCAACAGTCCAGCCCTCGGGAACATAAAAGTATAACGCGGTAAGGGTGAATATGGGAATAAGGCATATGATATACCAATGACGGTATCTGCCCCAACGGGTTTTCCAGTTCTGAATAATAACGCCGGAAATAACACCAATTACTACACCTAAAACAGTGGTAAGTGTAGTCTGAACGGCAAGAATATCCGCAATTTGTTCAGCATTAACTCCCACAGGACCGTAATAAAGCTCGTGCAGGAATGCTGCCGCAAGAGAGCCTGTAAGGGTTGTTCCGAACATACCACCGATTCTTGAAAGCATTACGCAGAAATACTCGAATTTTGAAATATGTTTACCCTCACCGTGAATGAGAGCATTCTGCGGAATTTCAGTAGCAGATGTTTTTTTGGTTTTTAACATCATATCATCCCCGTAATTTTATTTGGTTGATTTTAAATTACTAAAAACAACCATTATACATATAGATTAACATATTTTCTTTAAAGTTCCAATGTAATAAATCACAACAATATTTTTGAATTATCACAACAAGAGAGATATACGTAAAATACATCCGATTTATTAAATATCAAAGCAAAAAACAATTCCTTTGGAATAATCCAACAAAAAATGGTTTTATTAATTACTTTTTGCAGATTTACTCTTGTTTAGACAGCAAAGAAATGATACACTGAAATTACGATTTATCACACTTATTACTGTGATTTATACTATTAAACAGGAGTAAATTTCAGAAATATGAATAGTGTTGAAAATGTTTGTGAGTATTATTCCCACTTTAAAGATGATTTTCCGATTAACATATTTGCCGTAGGAGAAAGCTTTTGGTACGAAGATTGTTTCTTTGAAAGAGCTACTTCAGAAATTACTGCCATTGAGTATGTTGTCAGCGGATATGGAGTTCTCGAAAACAACGGCAAAAAATATGATATCGGACCAAAGGATGTTTTTTTATTAAGAAAAGGAACTCACCATAAGTACTATAATGCTAAACACAGTACACTTCACAAAATATTTATTACTTTAACCGGTGAACTCCCAGAAATATTACTAAATCAGTATTTACCCGGTCATGATTACGTTTATCATAATTGTGAGCTTGAAGAGCTTTTCAGAAACATATATAAAAAGACCCAAAAATACGGCACCGATTATTCTGTTTTAGTTGATGATATGGTACCTGAAATTATGAAGTTAATTATCGCCATAAGTCATTGTGCATCAAATGACAAAAAAGACATTGCATCTTTAATGAGAGAATATCTTGATTCACAGATATACAAAGCTTTTTCACTTGATACAATGTGCAAAAAATTCGGCTACTCAAAAAATCACATAATCAATATATTTTCAAAAAGATTCAGCATTACCCCCTATCAGTATTACACAACAAAAAAACTCGAAACCGTTAAACTGTATCTGACTAATACAAATCACTCAATTTCAGAAATTGCAGAAAAAATGTCTTTTTCTGACCAACAGTATTTTTCCTCATGGTTCAAATCACTTTGCGGAATATCTCCTTCGAAATTCAGAAGTAATTGCGGAAAAGGGAATTGTGATAATTCACAATAAGTATTGAGATTATTCCCATTGTAAACCGCTTGGTTTATGTGTTAATATGCAAATAATTGTATATCAAAATCAGTAATGAAGGGTGAATAAAAATGAAACCTGTCAGTTTTTATCTTGTAACTGATACCCATTATTTTGAAAATGAATTAGGTGCCGGAGGAAAAGCATTTGAAAAAAATATGCTCACTGAACAGTATTTTGTCAAGGAAAGCAGTGCAATTGTAAAATCCACTTTTGCACGAATCATCGAAGATAAAGAAACAGATATTGTTATAATTCCGGGAGACCTTACAAAAAACGGTGAAAAAGAAAGCCACAACAGCTTTATAAAAGAGCTTCACAAGCTTAAGGAAA
>JAZNME010000052.1:0-30503 GCA_045579445.1 Acutalibacteraceae bacterium
ACCGCAGATACCCCGAGAAATCCAAGTATTAACTCTGGCAGTCGTGAAAGCTTATTTGGGACTTTTTTGAGTCATTTTTGGGGTTTGTGAGTTGATGATTGAAATCGCACTTTTGGTGATAAATTAGTTTACACCTGAACAGAGTGATATTTTTGGGAAGCGGTTTTGGGAAAATTGCAAAATGCCCGCAACCCCAGTAAAATCAAGCTTCGTAGCAATTTCGCTAAATATAAAAAATCCCCAAATCCGTTTTTGGGAAAACAAATTTCATTTTTGGGAACGGATTTGGGAGTGAATTTGGGAGGTTTTTATGCAAAAGAAAAATTACAAAGGCAGATGTCTCAAGCGAAACTTGAGTAAATGCAAGGGGGTGTGCAGAACGTACACGCCACTTCAACAAGCTTATGCAGACATTCTTCAAAATCAAAAGGATGTTGTTGAGTTCGAAACCAATGCTGCACTTGATGGAGAAGAATACACTACCGACTTTCTATTTAAAAAGGATGGTGGTGATTTAGGTGTCAGGGAATGTGTCAATCGAAATCATTTAACAAAGCCTATGGTGGTGAAACTCCTCGATATGTCACGTGCATATTGGTTGAGCAGAGGTGTTGATGATTGGGGTGTCGTAATTGAAAAAGAATGACATTGTAAGCATTGATGGTGTTAGATTCAGAATATTTAAGGTTAAAGGCGATGAAGTTCTGGTAATAAACTGTGAGCGAAATGTTGTTCCTAAATGGATAGGTATATCTGAGGTACAAGAATGTATTGTGGAGAGCGACTTTAATTTGCCGAGCATTGAGGACCTTGAGCCGAATCAGCGGAAAGTGGCATATGAGAGGTATGGCTTGATTGCACCAATCATTCCGTTTATAAGTGAAAGTAGAGAACGAAACTATATGATTTCAAGAATTTCGCAAGAGCAAGGTATAAGTAAACAAACCATTAAGTATTATCTGTGGCAGTATCTTGTGTATCAAAATATTACGGTCCTTGCACCTGAAGCAAGAGGGAAAAAACCACTAACAGTTGACCAAAAGAATATAAGGTGGGCGTTAAATAAGTTTTATTATAATTCGAAAAAGAATACGCTTAAAACTGCATACACATTGATGCTCAATGCAAAGTATTGCAATGCTTTAGGTGAGCTATATGAAACATATCCTACTTTCGACCAATTCAAATACTTTTATCGGAAACACAAAAAGGTAGCGAATCAAATCATTTCTCGTGAGGGCTTGAAATCATATCAAAAGGATAGCAGACCGTTACTTGGAGATATGAATGAATACCTTTCGGGCTTGGGTGGTGCGTGCGTGGCGCTTGATGCTACTGTGTGTGATATTTACCTTGTTGATGATGAAGGACAACTAATAGGCAGACCAATACTCCTTGCAGCCGTTGATATGTTTAGCGGTATGTGCTGCGGATATGCACTGACTTGGGAGGGAGGCACTTACAGTCTCCGCAGTCTTATTTTGAATGTAGTTGCTGACAAAGTGAAGCATTGCAGAGGCTTTGGTATTGAAATAAAGAATGATGATTGGAACTGCAAAGGATTACCACTATATTTTATGACCGACAGAGGAAAAGAATATACCTCTGAAACCTTTGAACAGATTTCTGATTTGGGTGTGCAAATAATCAACCTACCATCCTACAGAGCTGATTTGAAAAGTAAAGTTGAGAAGTTTTTTGATGTGGTTCAAAACCTTTATAAGCCACATCTCAAAGGTAGAGGTGTTATTGAACCTGATTTTCAGGAACGAGGAGCACACGATTACCGCAAGGATGCTTGTGTTACATTAGAAGAGTTTGAAAAAATCTTGTTGTACAGTATTATTCATTATAATACTCAAAGTGTTGTTGAGAATTTTCCGTTTACAGAAGATATGCTTGAGGCTTATGTGAAGCCTTATCGAAATGCGATATGGAATTATATGTTGGAGCAGGGTGGTGGTTTGATACCTGTAACCTCAGAGGAATTAGTATTAACATTGTTACCCAGAACCCCTGCAAAGTTTACCCGAAAGGGCTTGATAGCTAACGGCATCAGGTACAGGCATAAAGAAGGCAATCACACTCAACGATACCTTTCGGGCGATGCTGTAATCGTTGCTTATAATCCTGAGGATGTTTCACAGGTATTGTTGCTTGAGGATGGTAATTACATACCATTTGAGTTGATTGAATGTAGGTTCGCTTGTAAAACCATCAGTGAAGTCGAGGAAATGAAAGCAAAACAAAAAGAGCTTGTAAAAGCAGAGGAAAGAGATTTGCTTCAGTCTCAAATAGAACTTGCCTTACAGATAGAGACCGTTGCAGGCAGTAAGCCCACAAGAAAGGGCGAAACTTCTATTAAAGGTATCACTGAAAACAGACAAAAAGAACGTCGTAAAACACACCGTAATTATGTCGAGGAGGTTAAATTAAATGATTGATGTTGCTAAATTGATGCCGGAAATGTTAACGGGCGAAGAACTTATGAAGGGTTTGTGTGTCTTACCCAAGTATGATGAAGCTATAAGAGAAAAGAAACAATCCGAAAGGTTAATAGCACTAAATGATTTATACACAATATATATTCCGAATACTATGAGTACTGAAATTTATTCGAAAATGTATCTTGCGCTCACTCGTTCTTTGGATAAGAAGTTTTCAAAGAATGCAATAAAGCAGAGAAATAGTCTGGTCGGTGTTATTGGTGGTGCAGATTCGTTTTCCATAACAGGATGTGGTGGCATCGGTAAAAGCGCAACGATAGGTCAATCTGCGGAGATAATAATGAATAAGAGAATTATTCTTGGTGATAATTGCAACGAAATTATTCCAATAGTTTCGGTTCAATGTCCTTTTGACTCTTCCGTTAAGTCATTGTTGCTTTCGGTATTAAAGGAAGTGGATAGTGTGGTTGGTAGCGACTATTACGAGAAAGCTTTAAAGGTAAGAGCGACTACCGATACACTCATCTCTATGGTATCAAAGGTAGCGCTGAATCATATCGGGTTACTTATCGTTGATGAGATTCAGAATGTCGTTAATAGCAAAAACGGGAAACAACTTGTAGGTATGCTTACACAGCTCATTAATAGTAGCGGAATCTCAATTTGTATGGTTGGCACTCCAGCTTGTGAGCCGTTTTTCGAACAAGAAATGCACCTTGCAAGAAGAACATTGGGCTTGAAATATGGCCCAATGGATTATGATGACAGGTTTATTTATTTTTGCCGTGTATTGTGGTCTTACCAATATGTTAAGAACGAGAGCGAAATAACAAATTCTATTGTTAATTGGTTATATGAACACTCCTCAGGAATTGCATCAGCGGTTGTTTCTCTAATTCACGATGCCCAAGAGATTGCAATTATAAACGGAACGGAAGAATTAAATCTTGAGAATCTTAACAAAGCTTATAAAAACAGATTGACAATGCTTCACCCTTATCTGGAAACGAGTATAAAAAAGAAAAAGCAAACCTCAACTAAAAGAAAAACGGTCACCTATACTGAGATAGGTGAACCTGTTGAAGAAGATGGTCTTATATCTGAATTGGTAGCAACGGCCAAAAAGAATAACCTTGACGTTCTTTCTCTTTTCCGTCAGCACTTTGAGGTGGTTGAGGTAGCGATATGATTGCTTATTTACCTACTATATATCCGGATGAATTAGTTTATAGTTGGTTTTGCAGATATTATGTTCATTCCGGCAGTCTCAATCACAAGATGGCGTTGAATGACCTTTTTTGTAAGAGAAGTGACAGTTTAAGCAAAGAATTCATTGGAAACTTAAATCCAGAAGCCCGCGAACGTATAGAAAAGGTAGTGTTAATGGAGAGTTTAGTATTAAAACATACTATGTTTTCGCAGTATGCAAGATTTAGCCCTAAAAAGAAAGAAGCGATAGAAAAACTTATAAACAATGGAGCAGTTGATGTCCACAACCTTTTTACTGTATTGCCCCGTGAAGATAATGACCGCTTTCTTAAATACTGCCCTTTATGCGTAAAAGAAGATGGGGTTCGGTATGGTGAAACGTATTGGCATAGGGCACATCAAATCAGAGGAATGAAGGTGTGTACTAAGCACGGATGTATGCTATATCCATCTGATGTCTCAGCTATAAGTTACAATAGCTTTTCTTTTCAGCCTGCAGAGTTTATTGTAGATGGGGAAGCAGAACTTATTATGGCAGATGAAGGTTCGCTTGATTACTATAGATACATAGACGATGTATTTTATGCACACATTGATTTCGATAATGAGGTTCCGGAAAGTATAATTTTACACAAGGCTTTGAAAGAGCAGGGGTATATGAAAGGTATTCAAAGAAAAGTACAACAGCTTACAGATGATATGAATGATTTCTACAGAAAGGTGAATCTTTACAATGTTGCCTCATTTAATCAGGTGCAAAGGGTACTTCACGGAGCTTATAATGAGTTTTCTGTTGTGTGCCAAATTGCATATTTTCTTGGTATATCTGTGGATGAGTTAGTGTCGCCCAAACATACAAGTGTTTGAAAAGGTACACCTTTCAGAACACAGGAAAGTAGATATTAAAATGTGTTCGTAAACATTGCTTTTTGATTACCGAATATATTCGCCAATAACAAGACTTTTATGAACACAGAAGGAGGAAGAAATGAATAAAACGTATTATTATGCTCGAGTTTCCAGTAAAGGTCAAAATCTGGATAGACAGATTGATACCTTTTTGAGTATGGGAGCTGAAGAACGAGATATTATTACCGACAAGGAAAGTGGTAAGGATACTGAAAGAGCAGGATATCAAGCTTTAAAGAACACAATCCTACGAAACGGTGATACACTTGTTATTAAATCTTTGGATAGGCTCAGCAGGACAAAGGCAGATATTTATAACGAGCTTCAGTTCTTTAAAGATAAGGGTATCAGAGTTAAGGTTATAGATTTGCCTACGACAATGATGGATTTTCCTGCAAGTCAGGAGTGGGTATTGGATATGGTGAATAATATACTTATAGAAGTCTTAGGCACTATTGCAGAGCAGGAAAGGGTTACAACTCTCCAACGTCAAAAAGAAGGTATTGAAGCAGCCAAGAAAAGAGGAAAACATCTCGGACGACCTCAACTATCTATTCCGGAGAATTGGGAAGAGACCATTGCACTGTGGCAGTCAGGCGAAATAACCGCAAATGAAGCAATGAGAAGAACAGGGGTCAAAAGAACAAGTTTTTATAAAATTATAAAAACCAACTGTTGAAAAAACAAAGATAATTTTTTGTAATTTTTTATAAAATTGCTGAAAAATATAATTTTCGACAAAAAAGTTGTTTTTTGTGAGAATTATACAAAAATACAGGGTGATAGCAATCTTACAAGATGAAGAAATGGTTCTTCTCTTTAAAAAGCCACTGTATAGTTGTGTAATATAACCAAATTATAAAGCTTGAAAAATCGCGTTATTTTAAAAATGTTGTGTGCATTTTTGAAAATTTTTTCTATAATATAGGCAGAAAGTCAAACTGCTTTCTGCTAATATTTGGTGTTTGATGCTCGTTGGTTAGTGAATAGAAAAAATTATGAATAATCAAACACTGTAGGAGGAATTTTAACGAATGCAAAAATCAAATTTAATTACTCAATCAACAGTTCTTGGAATGGGCTGGACAAAGAAAATGATTGACACATTGTTACCAGAGCCAATTTTAAAGGATAATCCCCGTTACAGATGTGCAGCCCCAATGCGACTTTTTGAGGAAGAAGTTGTTTTAGCGGTGATGGAAACCGAAGAATTTATTGCAGCCTTTGAAAAAACTAAAAAAAGAAGAGAGTCATCTTGGAAGGCTAATCAGACCAAAAGGGAAAAATTAGAAAAATTAGTTGATGAGCGTATTAGGGCGATTAAGGTTGAGGTCTTACCAGATGACGAACTTGTAAGCGAGACACTTGAAGAGCGAGAAGATTGGTATAGATATAATGCAGAAATTCGCGGAGAATACGATTACAGGTTTTATGGGCCGGCAGATACAGATACATTAAATCGCTGGGTAGTTAACTTCATCAGGCACAATCTTGTTGAATATGATGAGTCTCTTTACAAAATGAAAGGTAAGGTTGGCATAGAAGATGAGTATGTTCGATATAAGTTTGCTGTGCTTGATAGAATTGCTGAGACATATCCAAAGTATGCAGAAGAATGCAATAAACAAAAAAATAGAGTTGAGGAACAGAGTTTTAGGCATATATATTAATATGGTTACAAACTTTATCCAAATATAATGCGGGATACTATGTAACTGTAGGTTTAAGTAATGATTTATCTTCTTATGGAGATGAATTCAAACTTAATGGTGGTGCAGGTTACAGTCCTCTTGAATACGCAAAACAGAGTATGAAAGGGAAAATCGACTGGCACATTAAAGATAGGGAAAGAGCTAATGGTCCTGATAGTATCTACGGTATGTATCCTCTTGTGAGACGAACATCAAACAGTTGGCAGTGGACAATAGGTTATTGGTAAGAAAAACAACTCCCTTGCACAGAAGTGTAGGGGAGGTTTGTATAAAAATTTAAATTTTTCAAAATGGGTTGATTTTGTATTTAACTTGACAAATAGGAAAGTGACTTGACTATTTGTCAAGTCTGCAAACCGTATAATTTATTGACAGTTTTTTCATCTTATGCTATCATAATGTTGTGAAATGAACTCAAGGCTTTGCATTGTCCTTTGGTAGTTTTAATCGGTCCTAATTTAGATTAAGCCCATTTGCAAACGGTCGGGATACTTGTGGAGGATATTAGGTTAATTAATATGCGTTACACCACGTATTCTGACCCTATAAGAGTTCTCGCAATGTTTGCTGGATTACAAATAGTTATCTAATCGTTATCTTGAATTAAGGTAGCGTTTATGTGTCATATATTCGACAGATAACTATATTTGTGTCCGGCTTTTTTATTTTTAAAAGCTTGGAGGCGTGGAAGTTGTCAAAACAAACAAAAAAGAATAGTAAAAAAATAGATTATTCTCGAACGAGATGTCCATATTGCGGCGCAAGAGTTGAGTTAAGAAGCTCTGAGGGGATTTACAAAACTGATATGTATGAACATCAGATGCTTTGGGTTTGCACAAATTATCCGGAGTGCGATGCTTATGTGCGATGTGAAAAAGGAACAACACACGCACTCGGAGAGCTTGCGGATGGAAAGCTCAGAGCATTGAGGCGGGAAGCTCACTTTTATTTCGATAAGCTTCATCAAGAGGGTTATATTTCTCGTGTGGATGCGTACAAGTGGCTATCAGCCCTCTTGTGTAAACCCGTTCAGGAGTGCCATATTGGTTCTCTTAATGACTATCACTGTAAAGTTGTTATACAGAAATCAAAGGAACTGTTGGAGCTTCGAGCAAACCGAAAAAAACGTTCGAAAAACAAAAATTAAGGAGGCTAAATAATGAAAAATATGCTAAAAGCTAAAAAGATTTTGAAAGCTCTTTGTGTTATGTTGGTTGTGGTATCGCTGGTTTTTACTGTTGCTTCTTGTGGCGATGGAAAGATGAATGCTCTTTCAACTACAGAAGCTACAACCAAAGAAGTTGTTTCCACAACTGAAAAGGCAATAGTGGTGCCTCCAACCGATGATAAAACTGCTTCTGAAATTGAATCCTCTGCTACAGATGCGCCTAAAACAGAAGCTACAACTAAAACCATATCTGTTCTTGAAACAACTAAAAAACAAGAAGATAAGCCTGTTGCCACTAAAAAGCAGGAAGCTACTGCGCAGTCTACTCATCCGGTGACTACAACTAAGCCTGTTACAACCACTAAGGTGCCTGAAACAACAACGATGCCTACGACAACAGAAGCCGAGTATTACCCGTCACTCACTGCGGCGGATATGGAAGAGCTTAAGAGATACGCAATCAGCTACATCGAGAGCAGAGGCTACCGTGCAGACCCCGATATCACTTGGAATAATGCTGGATATGAGGTAACCACGGGTATGAGTGATGACCTATCTCAGTATGGTAATAAATATAAAGTTAATGGTGGTATGAAGCCTCTCGATTTTGCAAAACAAAGTTTGAAAGACACTATTGATTACTTTATTGAAGATTGGGAAAGAGCTAATGGTCCCGATAGTATCTATGGTATGTATCCTCTTGTGAGAAGAAGTTCAACAGGTTGGCAGTGGACAATAGGTTATTGGTAATAAGAAAAAGGAGATAGTGATATGACGAAAATAACTAAAAACAAAACTATCGTTTCAGCTTTTTGTGCAGTGTTGGTTTTGATGTCAATTCTTTTCGCGTTCACTGCTTGTAGTGATAATAAGACAGAGGCTACTACCGAAGAGGGTGTTACAGAAGTTTCTGTGGAAACAACTATTCTTGAAAACGGTGAGGTTGAAACTCGTCTTGTAAATGTTCCTGTTAAAGCTCCTGTTAGTAACACTAATAAGGAAACAGAAAAGGCTAATGACGAAATCACAACCACAACCGAAAAGAAGGTTGATTACACAAACCCTGTAACGCACGGTTACACAAAACCCGAAACAAGACCTGTTGTTATTTATACAACTAAGCCGAGTGGTAATAACACCGTTCCCGTTCCTACTACAAGGAAGCCGGTTACAACCACAAAGAAGCCTGTTGAGACACAGGTTATAAAGGAAACTACAACTAAAGCTCCCGAAACCACAAAAAAGCCTACGACAACTCAGGCGGAATATTATCCAGCACTTACTGCGGCGGATATGGAAGAACTTAAGAGATACGCAATCAGCTACATCGAAAGCAAGGGCTACCGTGCAGACCCCGACATCAGATGGGATAACGCAGGGTATTATGTAACTACAGGTATGAGTAATGACCTATCTCAGTATGGTAACAAATATAAAGTTGACGGTGGTATGTCACCGCTTGATTATGCTAAGCAAAGTATGAAAGGTAAAATTGACTGGCATATTGAAGATTGGGAAAGAGCCAATGGTCCTGATAGCATTTATGGAATGTATCCTCTTGTAAGAAATGATGCAGATGGTTGGGAATGGACAATAGGTTATTGGTAATATAATAGGAGATGAATCATATGAAGAAATCAACTAAAAGTAATACAATTATCAAATCCATTTGTGCAATATTGGTTGTTACAATACTTCTTTTTACTTTTACCGCTTGTGGTGATAATAAGGATAAAGAATTGGTTTCAACTACAGAGCCTACAATCAAAGAGATTGTTTCTTCAACTGAAAAGGCAGTTGTAAAGCCCATTGAAGATGAAACACATTCAGAAAGTTCTACTACAAAAGAATCTGAAACAGAATTGACAACTAAACCTGCTCCTGTTCCTGAAACGACTAAAAAACAGGAAGATAAGCCTGTTACTACAACCAAGAAACAGGAAGTTAATACAACGAAGCCTGTTACAACCACTAAGAAGCCTGTTGAGACACAGGTTATAAAGGAAACTACAACTAAAGCTCCTGAAACCACAAAAAAGCCTACGACAACTCAGGCGGAATATTATCCAGCACTTACGCAGGCAGATATGGAAGAGCTTAAGAGATACACAATCAGCTATATCGAGAGCAGAGGCTACCGTGCAGACCCCGATATCAGATGGGATAATGCAGGGTATGATGTAACTGTTGGGATAAGAGATGATATTTCTTCTTACGGAGATGAATTTAAGGTTAACGGCGGAATAAAGCCGCTTGACTGGGCAAAAAAAGATATGAAAGAAGCTGTTGATTATCTCATAGAAGATATAACGGCAGCGAACGGTCCTGATAGCATCTACGGTATGTATCCTCTTGTAAGAAGAACTTCTAACAGTTGGCAGTGGACAATAGGTTATTGGTAATATCAGAAAGGCGTTGAAAGGCTATGAAAATAACAACTAAAACTAAAAGTTTTATAATGTCAGTTTGTGCCATTTTGGTTGTGATGTCACTTCTTTTTACTGTTACATCCTGCGGTAATGGTGCGACAGATGCTCCCTCAACAACAGAGGCTACTACCGAAGAGGGTGTAACTGAGGCATCAGTGGAAACTACAATTCTTGAAAACGGTGAGGTTGAAACTCATCTTACTAATGTTCTTGTTGATAAAACCAACAAAGATACAGAAAAAGCGAGTGACGATGTTACTTCATCAACAAGACTTGAGTACAATAAGGATACAACTCACGGTTACACTAAGCCTGTAACAAGACCGGCTGTGATTTACACAACTAAGTCAAACGCTGATAATGATAAGCCGGTTGCTACTACAAGGAAGCCTGTTACAACTACAAAGAAACCTGTTGAGACACAGGTGATAAAGGAACCTACAACCAAAAAGCCTACAACTACTAAGGCTGAATATTATCCTTCACTTACGAGAGCAGATATGGATGAACTTATAAGTTATGGAGCAAGCTACATTGAGAGCCTTGGCTATCGTGTAGACCCCGATATTAGGTGGGATAATGCAGGCTACTTAGTAACTACTGGATTAAGAGATGACCTTTCTTGCTACGGCGATGATTTTAAGATTGGTGTTGGGGAAAAACCTCTTGATTACGCTAAGCGTGATATGAAAGGATACATAGATTATTTTATCAAGGATTGGGAAAGAGCAAACGGCCCCGATAGCATATATGGTATGTATCCTCTTGTAAGAAGAGACTCTTATGGATGGGAATGGACTATCGGATACTGGTAAGAAGAAAAGGAGCTACCTTATTGGTGGCTCCTTGTGTTTTGTTTTGGCTTATTGTGATTATATAGTACTATATTATGGACATTGAGTGTGGTATGACTTAATATGAAGAAGTATAAACAAAACTGAAGATACAATTTTGCACTTTTTATAGTGCTTTTGTTCAAAAACAGTGTTGCTCAATTGTATGTTTCGCTGAATTTTTGAAAAAATAGAAATTTTTGTGAAGTATTTGTTGTTTTTTGTCATATATAGATGGATAGTCTTTTGTATTGGAGTGTTGATATGGAATTTGCTTTATGGAATGGGAAGAAAATTTCTGCTTCAGAAGTCTCAGCTGAATATTCATATGAAAAGCAGGTTAGGGATGTTAGTAGTAAAGAATTATTATGCCCTGACCCGAACTGCGCAAATCCTATATTGAGATACTGTCACGGTGATAAAAAAGATGCATATTTTGCACATATTTGCAACGAACATTGCGACTATGGCGATTACGATAGAGATACTCCATCGCAAATAAAACTGGTTTGCAAACGGCTTTACAACCATTTAGCTTCCTTAGGTTACAATGTTCAAATGGAGGTTAAAGTTCTTGAGCACCACTACACCCATATTCTTATAACAACTGACAATAATGAAAAAATAGCAATAGAGTTGGGGAATCAGAGGACATCTGAAAAACGCATCGAAAGAATCACCCAAGCATACAAAGATGCCGGAATATCTGTTCAATGGGTCGTTGTTGATAATTTAGATACTCCTGAGGGTGAAGATAGAGTGTATTGTTTGAAAAGGTATATTCTCAACGAATCGCCAAATCGTGACTTAATTATTATTGAGCCTGAGACCTATAAAGTAGGGCAGTATAAGATTGATGAAAAACGGTATTGGGTAGCTGGCAGAGAAATATTTTCCGCAAACTATCCGAAGACATATACGGTGGAAAGCACACTTGATGATATTGTTATTGAAAACAATGAGATTACGTTACCTGGTTTTGTAGTTTCTTACAATACTTGGTTTGAAAAGAAAAACAAGCAATTTTTGAAAAAGAAAGAACAGCTTGAAAAAGAGGCTGCAGAAGAAAGAAAAAGGCAAGCAGAAAGACTTGAAGAAATAAGACAAAAACAGAAGAAAGAACGTGCAAAAAGGGGACAGACTTTTACATACACACCCTATAAGCCAGCAGTACCAACCCCTGTATTTCAAATACCTGAACCTGTGTTTCAACCGCCGGAACCTGAAGTAAAACCTCAGCTTTCTTATGAGGAACGAAAAGCCGAGGTAATTAGATTATTTGAGCAAAATCTTTCTGAAATTGTGGATTCAACAGGGGTTAGGTGGTTTAAATGCAACACTTGCCAAATCATCAAAGAAGACCCGGAATTTGTGTATTATAAGGGGCTAACAGGCCTGTGCAGAGAATGCAGTCGTAAAGGTAACAAATTCGATTAGGTTGAAAATCGTCAATTATTGTATTATAATATACTTTGTATAACTATATTTAAAAGTAGTTATAATCTTTGCGGTGGATTTGAGGTGCGTTATGAGGATTATTGATAACATCAACGAAACTCTTAAAGACGATTTATCTGTTGAAATAAAGCAGGGTAGCAAGGTTTCTATTGCTGCGGCGTGTTTTTCAATTTATGCTTTTCAGGAATTGAAAGATGAACTGAAAGGCATTGATGAACTGCGCTTTATTTTCACTTCACCCACATTCACTACAGAAAAGGCTAAAAAAGAAAAGCGTGAATTTTACATTCCGCGCCTTGATAGAGAACGTAGTCTTTACGGTACAGAGTTTGAAGTTAAGCTTCGTAATGAGCTTACCCAAAGAGCAATTGCAAAAGAATGTGCTGAATGGATAAAAGAAAAGGTTAGATTTAAATCAAACGTTACTAATGGCAATATGGCAGGTTTTATCAACGTTGATGAAATATCATATATGCCGGTTAATGGTTTTACTACTGTTGATTTAGGTTGCGAGCGTGGAAATAACATTTATAACTACATAAATAAGTTTGAGGCGCCTTTATCTTCAAATTATATTGAACTTTTTGATTCTCTTTGGAATGACCCAGAGAAGCTCCAGGAAGTAACCGATGAAGTTATTGAAAATATCAGCACAGCTTATGCTGAAAATTCACCGGATTTCTTATATTTCGTAACTCTTTATAATATCTTCAACGAATTCCTTGAAGATATTTCAGAAGATGTTCTTCCTAATGAATCAACAGGCTTTAAGGACAGCAAAATCTGGAGTATGCTTTATAATTTCCAAAAGGATGCTGTACTTGCAATTATCAATAAGCTTGAAAAATATAACGGTTGCATTCTTGCAGATAGTGTAGGTCTCGGTAAAACATTTACAGCTCTTGCTGTTATTAAATATTACGAAACCAGAAATCGCTCTGTTCTTGTTTTGTGTCCTAAAAAGCTTACTAATAACTGGAACACATATAAGGATAATTACATAAACAATCCTATCGCATCGGACAGGCTCAGGTATGATGTTCTTTATCATACCGACCTTAACCGTACCCACGGCACATCAAATGGTCTTGACCTTTCAAGAATAAACTGGGGCAACTATGACCTTGTTGTTATTGATGAATCTCACAACTTCCGTAATGGTGGTAAAATAACCGTTGATGATGAGGAAGATGAAAGAGAAAATCGTTATACAAAACTTCTCAATATGGTTATAAGAAACGGTGTTAAAACTAAGGTTCTTATGCTTTCTGCAACACCTGTTAATAACCGTTTCAATGACCTTAAAAATCAGCTTCAGTTAGCCTATGAAGGCGATTCAAGTTTAATTAACGACAAGCTTAATACCACTCGCCCTATTGATGAAATCTTCAGAAATGCCCAAAGAGCATTTAATACCTGGAGCAAATGGGAACCCTGTGACAGAACAACAGACAACCTTTTGAGAATGCTCGATTTTGATTTCTTTGAGCTTCTTGATTCCGTTACAATAGCCCGTTCCCGTAAGCATATTCAGAAGTATTACGACACAACAGACATTGGCACATTCCCTGCAAGATTAACGCCCTTGTCATATTCACCACCGCTTACAGATTTAGAGGGTGCAATTACATATAACGAAATTTTCAATATGCTTATGGATTTAAGCCTTGCAATTTATACACCGACTCAGTATATATTGCCGAGCAAGATTTCAAAGTATGAAGAGCTTTATGGTGAGAATATTATCCACGGCTTTTCTCAGGCTAACCGTGAGCAGGGTATCCGTCGTTTGACTGCTATTAACCTGATGAAGCGAATGGAAAGTTCTGTTCATTCCTTCCGTCTTACCTTAAAGAGAATTATAGACCTTATAAACGATAAGATTATTGAAATTGACAATTACGACCCAACAAGCAGACGTCAGTTGATTTTATGTTCGCCTGATGCAGATGACCTTGATTTAGATGCAGAAGACGAAGCAAGTTACGAGATTTCTAAAAAGTTTGAAGTTGCCCTTGAGGATATGGACTATGTTTCCTGGAGAAATGATATTGAACGTGATGTGGATATTCTTGAGTTGCTTTACCTCAAGCTTATGAAGATTACCCCAGAGCACGACTCAAAGCTTCAGCAGCTTTATGAAGTAATCAATAATAAGATTACTAACCCGATAAATGAAGGTAATAAGAAGGTTATCATTTTTTCTGCTTTCTCTGATACTGCTGAATATTTATATGAAAACGTCAGCAAATACGCCTTGCATAACCACGAGATTCATACCGCATTGATTACAGGCTCTGTTGATAATCGTTGCACTATCAGGAATGTTCATCTTGATTTTAATACTGTTCTTACTTGCTTTTCTCCGAAGTCAAAGGATAGAGACTTATTCCCGAACATTCCTAAATACGATATTGATATTCTTATAGCAACAGACTGTATTTCCGAAGGTCAGAACCTGCAGGACTGCGACTATCTTGTTAATTACGATATTCATTGGAACCCAGTTCGCATTATTCAGCGTTTTGGACGAATTGACCGTATCGGTAGCAGTAATACGAAGATTCAGCTTGTTAATTTCTGGCCAGATGTTTCCCTTGATGAATATATCGACCTGAAGAGCAAAGTTGAAAGCCGTATGAAGATTGTTAATATGGCTGCAACAGGTGATGACAATATCATTGAAACAGGGGAGAAAACTGACCTTGAATACAGAAAGGCTCAGTTGCAACGCCTGCACGATGAGGTTGTCGATATTGAAGATATGTCTTCCGGTATATCAATTATGGATTTGGGTCTTAACGAATTCAGGCTTGATTTACTTGAATATGTTAAAACTCACCCTGACCTTGATAAAACACCTTTTGGTCTTCACGCAGTTGCACCCAAGAGCGATAACGCACCCGAAGGTGTAATATATGTCCTAAAAAACCGCGAAACAGGTGTAAATATCAATAACAAAAACAGATTACATCCGTTTTATATGGTTTATATCAGCAATAGCGGTGAGGTTATTTGCGACCACCTTTCACCTAAAGAAATGCTTGATAAAATGAGATATATCTGCAAAGGCAAAACTCAAGCTATACCGGAGCTTTACCGTCAGTTTAATAAAGAAACCCGTGATGGTAAGAATATGCAGAAATTCTCTGATTTATTAGGCGATGCAATTTCATCTATTATAGAGGTGAAAGAAGAAAGTGATATTGATACTTTCTTAAGTGGAGAGCAAATGAGCTTTTTAACAAACGAAATCAAAGGTCTTGACGACTTTGAGCTTGTTTGTTTCTTGGTAGTAAAATAAAACTTGTAAGGAGGGAAATATATGCTCGGTTTACCAAAAACTACGGAGCTTTCAAAGCAATTGCCCAAAAAGACTATATACGAAAAATTCAAAATGAGTAATGCAGAGAAAGAGCGCATTGATGCAGATATTTCCCGAATTACCATTGTTAATGAAGTTTCGCCTGCAAAGGTTAATGTTGCAGAAGGGGAAACTGTAAAATCCTTCTTCGTTGTACAGGTGCTTCTTAAAAAGAAGAATTTCAGCGAAAAAAGCATTATAAGTATTTCAAAGCTTATTCCTCAGAATATTCTCTTTATTCTTAGTTGCGATGGTGAAGAAAAGCTTGCAATATACCGTGCAGCTCACCTTATGCAAAGTGAATGGGCTGAAAGCGGTAGCCATACTGTTCAGCTTAAAGGTCTGGATTTTGATGCGGTCTGGGATAATCTGATTATCCAGATAGGCTCAGTTCAACTGGAGCAGGGGAATACCCTTGATGAACAAATAGCAGTTGATGACCAGCGAGCTAAAATAGAAAAAGAAATAGTCCGACTTGAAAAACAAGCCAGAGCTGAAAAGCAACCAAAGAAGAAATTTGAGATAGTACAAAAAATAAAAGAATTGTGTGCGGAGAAAGAAGTATGAGAAAAAGCATATTTGATATAGCATCGGAATCAGTAAATATGATGAATGAAGCCCAAAGATTAGTTGCTATGGCTGAGAAAGAGAATACATTATGTGTAAGCTCTTATGAATACTGTAGCCTGTTTGAATTTATTGATTCTTATTGTTTTCGTGATTGGGAATGGCGAGGTCATTTTACTGATATTAAGGATTTTTTGAAATCTATCGATTTCAATACGTTGAAACAAACAGCTACATTTAATGCTGAGGATTTCATAACTTTAATTGAATTAATTTATAACTTTTGGTATCTGTCTCAAAAGGTTTTTTTAAACGAAAAAAGAGGTTATAAGTTACAGTGGTGCGGTAATTACTATCATTTAAAAGATGTTATGGATGATATACTTGACCAATATAATCAAAAAGCATATTTTGATAATGAACGCGTTTTAATAATAGAAGATAAGCCTGAAGTTACTGCAGTTGTAGAAATTGTTGAAACCAATTTAGCATTAGATGTCATAAGATATAACCATCGTTCACTTCAAGGTGAAGTTGAATTGAAAAAGCAAATTTTGATTTCATTGGGTGCTGAATTAGAACCGAAAAGAAAAGAGTTACAGACGATTAATAAACAGTTATCAGAAGATATTTTCTTTATGTTGAATAATATTAATATTCGTCATAACAATCGCAGTAAAAAGGATAAATCAAAGTACAAAGAATGCGTCGCTAAAATGAGTAAAAAGCAATTAGAAAAATGGTATGATGAATTATATCAAATGATGTTGTTGGCGATTTTGCTTTTGGATAATACTGATAGAACAGTAAAAGTGAAAGAATTAAAAGATAAGATTACCGGCATAACCACATAATGAAAATATAGAAGAATTTTGGAGGAAGGATGTTTTAGTTGTCAATATCGCAATATCAAAAACAAGTAAATACGCTTGATAAAGAAATAGCTGAACTTGAAAAGAAAAAAGCTAACAAAGACAAAGATGCTGCAAGTTTGCAGAAAAATATTAATTCTGTTCAGAAAAGTATAACTAAAAATACATCGCAGTCCTTGTTGCGGAGTAAATTAAATAAAATATCATCATATGAGTCCGAACTTGCAAAAAGAAATGCAGAAAGTGCGAATTTAGGGAAGAGTATAGCTGAAAAAAAGAAGAAACGGGCAGAGGCTGCTTTAAAATTACAAAAGGCACAAACAGCCGAACAGAAAAAACAGAATAAAGAAAATGAACGAATACAACATTCATATCAGAATAGAATCAGTGAATTAGAGCAACAACTTGAAAAATCTTTATTATCTAAAAAGAATTCTTCAATCGATGAAGGAAATGAAGAATATGATGTTTTTATTTCACACGCTTCAGAAGATAAAGAAACATTTGTTGATGAATTTGCTTGTGAATTAGAAAAAAGAAATATAAAGGTTTGGTATGATAAAAATATTATCGGTTGGGGTGGCTCGTTAAGAGAGAGTATTGATAAAGGGTTGGTAAAGTCTAAATTTGGTGTGGTTATACTATCACCTGATTACATAGATGAGAAAAAATATTGGACCAAGGCTGAACTTAATGCTTTGTTTCAATTAGAAACAATTAACGGAAAGGTTATTCTCCCAATCTGGCACAATTTAACTAAAAAGCAAGTTATTGAGTATAGTCCGATAATAGCGGATAAAAAAGCTATGACAACTGCAACAATGACTGCAGAAGAAATTGCAGATGAGTTACAAAACCTTTTATCAATAGAAGATTGAATTTGATTTTGGAGAAAAGAATATCAAAAGTTTGACTTTGAAAATTCTTTTATACATTAATTTGAAAATATATCTCGGAGGACGAAGATAATGGATAAATTGAAAATGCATAGTGTTAATAAGGTGGATGAGAATATTGCGAAGATAGGTGCATTGTTCCCTAACTGCCTTACAGAGCGAATTAATGAAAATGGTGAGGTAGAGTATGCCATTGATTTTGATATGCTTAAACAGGAACTTTCTGCCGTTGTGGTCGAAGGTAATGAAGAGCGTTATCAATTTACCTGGCCTGATAAGAAAAAATCCATTCTCCTTGCTAATGCACCCATAGCAAAAACACTCCGTCCTTGCCGTGAAGAAAGCGTTGATTTTGATAATACAGAGAACCTTTACATCGAAGGTGATAACCTTGATGTATTGAAACTCTTGCAAGAAACCTATCTCGGCAAAATCAAAATGATTTACATAGACCCGCCTTACAACACAGGTAATGACTTTGTTTATAACGATGACTTTTCACAAAGTACAGAAGAATATCTTGCAAATAGCGGACAATATGATGAGGAAGATAATCGTCTTATTGCTAATACTGAAAGCAACGGTCGTTTTCACACAGACTGGCTTAATATGATTTATCCACGCTTGAAATTGGCAAAAGATTTGTTGTCCGATGATGGTGTTATTTTCATTTCAATCGATGATAATGAAGTAGATAATCTAAAGAAGATATGCGATGAAGTTTTTAGCGAATCGAATCATCAAGCTACAATTTCCTATGTTAGAAAAACCTCCGGTAAACAAGACAGTACAAACTTTATGAAATCAACAGAGTTTATTCTTGTTTACAGCAAGAGTTCTCTATGGGAGTGTAAACCGCTTCTTGCAGAAGATAAGGTAACGGACAGATATAATAAAGCTGACGAAGATGGAAGAAAGTACAGAGAGACCGACCTACGCAAAACAGGTAGTGGTGATAGACGTGAAGATAGACCTCTTATGTGGTATCCTTTCTATTTTAATCCGCAGACCAATGACCTGCAAGTAGCTGAAAAAACAGACTCTTCTTTTGTAGAAAAGGGTTATGTAGAAATTTTCCCTATAAAACCTGATGGCTCTGAAGGAAGATGGAGATGGGGATACGCTACGGCTATAAATAATTTGAGTTTTCTTGTTGCTCGAATTATGCCGAAGTATAAAGACGAAGATAAATATACTGTTTATGAAAAAGACTATATTGATAAAAACGGTGATGTTCGCACGGTAAAAGAACACACAAGTTGGGATAGAAAAGCTTTTAATTCCGATAACGCAATGCTCGAATTTAAGAACTTAGGCTTTAGTAATCAGTTATTCCCATTTCCCAAGAGTTCGGCACTTATTAAGCATATGGTTTATCTCGCAGATGTCAAAGATGGATACATTCTTGATTTCTTTTCCGGCTCTGCAACTACAGCACAAGCTATTATGCAGTTGAACATAGAAGACGGTGGTAACCGTAAATTTATTATGGTTCAGTTGCCTGAAGAAACTGCCGAAAAGTCCGAGGCATATAAAGCTGGATATAAAAATATCTGTGAAATTGGTAAAGAGCGTATTCGCCGTGCAGGAAGTAAAATACTGGAAGAAGCTCAAAAGGAAACTGTTGAGGCAGCTATGTATTTGGATGGCTACGAAGTGGATAATGTTGTTAATAAAAACAAGTCTTTGGATGTTGGCTTCCGTGTCCTTAAGCTTGATAGCACAAATATGAAAGATGTTTATTATAACCCTGAAGAGTTTGAGGCAACTCTCTTTGATACACTTGAAGATAATATCAAAGAAGACAGAACTCCGGAAGATTTACTCTTCCAGGTTATGCTTGACCTTGGTATTCTTCTTTCAAGCAAAATTGAAGAAACTGAAATTGCAGGTAAGAAAGTTTTCAATGTTGCAGATAACTTCCTCATCGCTTGCTTTGATGAGAATGTAACAGACGAAACCATTACTGCAATTGCAAAACAGAAGCCTTATTATTTCGTAATGCGCGATAGCTCAATGGCATCCGACAGCGTTGCAACAAACTTTGACCAAATCTTCGCAACCTACAGCCCCGACACAGTAAGGAAGGTGTTATAATTATGATTGGATTTATAAAAGAATATTGGAGTGAAATATTAAGTGTAATTGGTGCTGCGGCTTGGATGCCAATTATTTTTAGTCCTATAATTAATTTTTTTCGTAAAGTGCAAGTTACCGTACTTGATTCGAGAATTTTATCAAATGGATATATGACATCCGCTATAGATAGAGAGAAAAAGACGGGCACAATTATTTTGATGACATTAAATTTTTTCATCAAAAAGATTACACTTTTTGCTAAAAAAATTGATGTTTCTGTTAAATTGAATAATGGAGCTTCTTTAAAAACAGAGATATTAGATTTTTCTAATATAACAAGTGAAAATACTGATAGGGGTACATATAGTGATTTTTTTGTACCTATAAATCAAGAGTTTAATATTTCCAGAACTATTAAACCTAATGTTGATAATATTAAATACTTGGCAATTCTTGTTGAAAGTGCCTCTTTTCTAAAAATAGATGAAGTATCTGAAATTGAAATAAGATTATTTTATAGCGAAAAGAAATGTAAGTTCTTTTCAAAAAAAGTTGTGTTAAAGTTTGAGGATTTTCCCAGATTTAATGCGTCTCGATTAATAGATGAAGTTGAGAGAGTAAGAAAATGAGTTTTGATTTTTCAGTGCCTATTACTTGGGCGGATATTATTAATGTTATTTCAACAGTTATTGCTTTTCTTGCTGTGATTGTTGCTATTATATCAAATTGTAAAGCATCAAAATCATTAAAGAAGACGATTGAAATGCAAGAGCAATCAAAAAATGTTGATTTGTATGATAAGCGGCTTGCTTTGTATGATAAAATAAAAAGTAATAAAAACACTTCTTATATTGAAGTAAAACTATTATTCGATAAAGAAATAATAGAGAGTTATGAAAAAATGAATTTATATAGAAAAAAACAATACGGATGCAATAAAGACAAATCGTTATCCGAAAATTTCGCAAAGGAAATTGTAAGGGAACAAGGATTGGAAGATTTTAAAACTAAAATTCTCGAGTTTAAATCTAAAATGTCTTATCCTGATTGTCCTGATAGCGTTTTTGATGAGTATAAAGCATATTGCGATACGTTTGAAGTTGTTCGTTCTTTTTCTGGTCTTGATGATGACTTAAAAACTTACAATTATTATAAATGTGAAGAGTTAGAAGATAAATATAGATGCTTAGCTGATGAAGAGCAAGCAAAACTATTAGAGTTAATTGAGAAATTTATTAAAAAATCAATATCACCTATAGATGATGATTGAGGTGAAATTAATGAAATTTAATTTTAAAATCCAACAATACCAGACTGATGCTGTTGATGCAGTTATAAGAGTTTTCAACGGACAGGCTTTTGGTGAAAAGGTTGGATACATAAGAGATATAGGTGTTCAGGAAGAAAAGGAACAGCTTACAATGGCTTCCTATGACGATGTCAGTGATATCGGTTATAAGAATGAAGCTGTAAGCCTTTCTGATGAACAGTTATTGAAAAATATTCAAGAGCTTCAGAGCGAAAACAATATTAAACTTTCTCACGAGCTTATAAAGTCCTTGGGCAGATGTAGCCTTGATATTGAAATGGAAACCGGTACAGGTAAAACATACGTGTATATCAAAACTATGTTTGAGCTTAACAAGCGTTATGGCTGGAGTAAGTTTATTGTTGTTGTGCCTTCCATTGCTATTCGTGAAGGTGTTAAAAAGTCATTTGAAATAACATCAGACCACTTTATGGAGCATTACGGCAAAAAAGCAAGGTTCTTTATTTATAACAGCTCTAACCTTAACCAACTTGATAATTTCTCTTCAAGCTCAGGCATAAATGTAATGATAATCAACACTCAGGCTTTTGCTGCTTCCCTTAAGGAAGATGGTAAGAGCAAAGAGGCACGTATTATTTACTCCAAGCGTGATGAATTCGGTTCTCGTCGTCCCATTGATGTTATTGCTGCAAACAGACCAATTATCATTATGGATGAGCCTCAGAAAATGGGTGGTGAGGTTACACAGACTGCATTAAAGAAGTTTAATCCGCTTTTCTGCCTTAACTATTCTGCAACCCATAAAACACAGCATAACCTTGTTTATGTGCTTGATGCACTTGATGCATTCAATAAACGATTGGTTAAGAAGATTGAGGTTAAGGGCTTTCAGGTTAAGAATTTCCGTGGTACAGATAAATATTTGTATCTTGAAAAAATTGTTCTTTCCAAAAACAAGCCACCAATGGCTAAAATTGAGCTTGAAATCGGCTACAATAAATCAATTAACCGTGAAACCCGTATTCTCGGTGTTGGTGAAGATTTGTATTATGTTTCGCAAGAAATGGAACAGTACAAGGGTTATGTCATTTCCGATATTGACCCGTTAAGAAATACTGTTACTTTCACAAATGGTGAGGTTATAAGTGCCGGTGAAGTAACAGGGGATATATCTGAAAAAGATATGCGCCGTATTCAGATTCGTGAAACTATTCTTTCTCACTTTGAAAAGGAAGAAAAACTTTATAACAAAGGTATTAAGACTCTTTCCCTTTTCTTTATTGATGAAGTTGCAAAATACCGTCAGTATGATGAGGATGGTAATGAACAACCGGGTGAATATGGTGTAATGTTTGAAGAGGAGTACCTGAGTGTTCTTAACGAATATATAACTCTTTACGACACACCATACCAGAAGTATCTTAAATCAACTTGTTCAGATGTTGCTGCAGTTCATAAAGGCTATTTCAGTATTGATAAAAAGACAGGCAGAAGCGTTAATAATGCTAAAAATGGTAAGGAAGCAGCAAAGGTAAAAGAAGGGGCTGTTTCCGATGATATTTCGGCTTATGACCTTATTTTAAAGAATAAGGAACGTCTTTTAAGCTTTGAAGAGCCTACAAGATTCATTTTCTCACACTCAGCCCTTCGTGAAGGTTGGGATAACCCTAACGTATTCCAGATTTGCACCCTTAGACATAGCGATAGCAATACTGCGAAGCGTCAGGAGGTTGGTCGCGGTCTGCGCCTTTGTGTTAATCAGAACGGTAACAGAATGGATGCAGAGGCCTGCGGAGATACTGTTCACGATATTAACATTTTAACTGTTATTGCCAACGAGAGTTACAAAGGCTTTGTATCAGCCTTGCAGTCTGATATTAAGACTATGCTTTACGACAGACCTACTGCTGCTACAAGCGAATACTTCAAGGGTAAAACAGTTAAAGCAGATGGCGTTTCTACAGTTATTGATGCTCAAACTGCAAATAACATTGAATTCTATCTTATAGCAAACGGCTATGTGGATATGGATAGAAAAATTACTGATAAATACAGAGCTGACCTTCAGATGAATACCGTTGCACCGCTTCCTGAGGCACTCAAGCCTATGAGTGATGATATTCATAAACTTATTCAATCTGTTTATGATGAAAGCATTCTTGAAAGTATGTTCAGTGATGGTCACAGTACTAAAGTTGTTGAGAATCCTCTTAACGATAATTTCTTCAGGAAGGAATTCCAGACTTTATGGAAGCAAATTAACCATAAATATGCTTATGCTGTTGAATTTGACAGCGATGAGCTTATAAAGAAAGCGATAGACCATATTAACGAAAAATTATTTGTTTCAGAGCTTCAATATACCACTACCGTTGGTCGCCAGAAGGCTGAAATGAATGAACACGAGGTTGATAGGGGCGATAGCTTCGGTAGCGAGAAAACCCGCACCAAAACCCTTAAGCACGCAGGTGCAGGTCAAATCAAATATGATTTGGTAGGTAAAATTGCCGGTGCTACACTTTTAACCCGTAAAACCGTTGTAGCAATTCTCAAAGGCTTACGAGAAGATAAGATTTATATGTTTAAAAATAACCCTGAAGAGTTCATCTCCAAGGTTAGTAAGCTTATAAATGAACAGAAGGCTACTATGATAGTTGAGCATATTTCATATAACGAAATAGAAGGGGAATATGACAGCGCAATTTTCACTGCTGAAAAGAGTTCTCAGACTATTGATAAAGCCTTTAAGGGTGAAAAATCAATTCAGGATTATGTCTTTACAGACGGTTCTGCAGAAAAGAGCGTTGAACGCCGTTTCGCAGAAGATTTGGATGCTGCTGAAGAGGTTTGTGTTTATGCAAAGCTTCCTAAAGGCTTCCATATACCGACACCTGTAGGCAACTATTCACCCGACTGGGCAATAGCATTCTATGAGGGTTCTGTAAAACACATTTATTTCGTTGCCGAAACAAAGGGTACAATGGAGTCCTTAGAGCTTCGCCCAATTGAACAGGCAAAGATTAAATGCGCAAAGAAACTCTTCAACGAGCTTTCAACTAACAACGTTAAATATCACGATGTTGATAGCTATCAAAGCTTGTTACAGATTATGAGTACATTGTGATGATTTGAAAAAGAACGGATGGTAGCATATGGACCCAAAAGTTAAAATTGCTGAAGAAGATAACGGTTACATTGAAACACTTTACCTTTCTCGAGACCCGAAGGTGAGAAAAGAGATATTAGAGGGATTGGCAACTCCCATTGAAGACTGCATTCCAGAAGAAGAGGTTACCGTTTTGTTTGAAGAATGATAAAACTACTCCTGTAGCAGTATATGCTATAGGAGTTGTTTCGCTATTTGGATGTTTTTCTTTGAATTGTGTGTTTTGTATGTTCTTGATGGTTGAAAATATATGTAACATAATATATGTAACATAATATATATAGATTACAATATAGAGAATAATATAATATATATATAGGACGCGATGAAAGTTTTTGCTTTGCAGTCGAATAGTCGTCCGATACTGTTTAGATATATTTAAAAATGTATACGATTTATGCAATATATACAAAAAACAAAAATAATTTTGTGAAAAACTGTTGACAAATTGCCAATCCTATGTTAATATATATATATAAAATCAATGCAGGGTAGTGGGGTTGACCACTACGAAAGTCATCTGTCGAAACAAAAAGGGGAAAACGGTATCCTGCCAGTCGTTTTCATAACTCATTTCGAAAAGTTTTCTGTGTCGTATGGCGGAAGTGCGCGCTGACGATGATAACCCATTACAACTGAATATCGGTATTTTTATGCCCTGTTGTATTTTTTGAAAGATACGACAGGGCTTTTTGTATGTTTATGTACTTTTGGTTCGAAGTTTTTGATTTGATTTTTTAGGAGATGATGTTATGCATAAAGAAAATGAGAAAATAACACAATACAAGCCGTGTTCGCCATTTGTGTATATAGATACTTTAAAATTATATGATTTTATGAGAAATCATATTGACAAGGGTGATTTCGGAAGGTTTTTATTCGAATTGTATTTTAAAACACCGTATTTTGCGGCAGCATTTGTGGATTTTATGGATGTTGAGGTGTGTAATGCAGGGGAAGCAATTAGGTCCGCGAAGAGCACCAGGAGAAATGTTTTGAATGTCAACGGTGCTGATGAAAATGTCGTGAAAATATTTGAAGAATTAAAAAAAAGAAAATATCTTTGGTACGACGTAGAATACGCTACCAATAACGTAATGATGATTCACTATGTTTTACTTGACTATTCTGTTGGCGAAACTGTTGTTTTTGAGAAGACAAAAACTGAAGAAAAAGATGATGAGGTGTCTTTTAAAATTAAAACAGGGAAATGGGTTCGTGATGGCATTTTAAACTTAAAGACCAAAGAAATTACAATTGAAAGAGTACCTGTTGCTGATGTTGACGAAACAGAAAGAAAAAGTATTTGTAATTCAAAACCTATTGACGTAATTGCGATTAATAGGGATATATTTAAAAGACGTGTGAAACTTAAAGGTTCAGATAGCGTGGAGAAGATTTTATTTGAAAAATCAAGAGATTTTAAAGATTTTTTCGCAGACAGTATTGATGACGCTGATGAAATCCCTTTGGATGAAGGAGAGGCTTTTTGGGATTTAATTTCATCTACAGTATGTCGCGATATTGACAACCCGGTGTCATTTTTTGCACCTGCTCTTACTGTTGATGATGAAATTATTTTCGACAATAAGTTTTTTTTGGAAAGATGGCATTGGAATGATGAAAGCAAAGTGGAAAAGTTTTTTGAAAAAACAAAAGATTTCTTAGTAAGAAAAGAAGTATTAGACGGGAAAGGTTTCGTAATATTAAGCAAAATGAGCCCCGCTATGAATGAAAACCCTGTTTACCCAGGGAATGAGCATTTTGATGAAATCTTCGAAAAGATAATGCCATTAAACATTACAGAAAAAGCTGAATTAGAAGCTTACATAAAAAACAATGCAGATACGTTTGTGCAAAGTTATTTTTTCAGAGGGGCGTTTACTCCTGATGGAAAAGCCAGAGAATATTTTGATGATTACAATAGAGAAGAATTTAAAAATCGCAGAAAGCGCAAATGAGAGCGAGATATATTTGTGACTTTTAAAGTTTAAAGTTCTCGTAAATTTTTTTTAGAAAGGAGATTCTAATTATGAATTTCAGTGATATTGAATCGAAGATTCTTGGAATTTTGAATATGTACGGGCCTCTTAGGCCCATACAGGTTAAGAGCCTTATCGAGAGAGGTACGGTAGAGAAGGATATAGATGATGCAATAAAAAAATTGCGCTCATTAAACCTCGTCTCCAACATATCCGGTGGCTATTACATAGGATTATCCGTAAGTGATAAAGCTAATAAAGCTATGGTCGAAGCGGTGTGGGTACTCTTGTGCTTCATAGCTGATATTACCGAATTCAAACGTGGCGAATATCCGGCACAAGTCGCTTTTAAAAAAAGTGGAAGAGAGTACGCAATAATACGTGTGAAGCGTGGCTATGAGTTCTTAGTCTCTGACTATGTGAAAAACAAACCCAATGAACGCATAGTGTTTATAATTGATGACGTATGCGATATTAGTCGTGTGGAGTCGTTTCTTGGTGATACAGTTTGTGTCTTCGCGAAGCTTGACTATACGAATGATGTAGTTCCGAGAATAATGTTCTTAGCAAGGGAAGGGTGTGCGCCAGATGATTAAGAGCGTGGATGAACTTTATTATAAGTATTTAGAATCCTGTGCATCACAGAAGAAGAGTCTTGAAGCCGCAAAGAGACTTATTGATGCTTTTCAAACCGAAAACTGTTCACCATCCGATGTACGAGCGACTATTGGAAATGTAGCTAATGCTCTGCTTTGGGGCATTAAGCACGGCGAAAGAGCGTGGCTTGCTTTGCGCGATATGTACGAAGAAGTAGTTGAGATATATGGTCCTCTCGCTTGTAAGGAAAATGTGGAGTGGCTTGAATCTCGTTTAAACGGGGAATTGGAAGCAATGAACATCGCGGTGGAAAGAACTGATGAAAACTGGATACACATCAAGCTTCCTCACTTCATCACTCAATTTGGAAACATAAAAACTTCAAATAGAGTGTGGGAACCTCTTGACAAGGTTTTGAAGATGCTGAATCCAGAGCATATGTTATATTCAGAAAAGTGTGATGTTGTATTTATCCAACATATTTCGAAATATTCACATACACCGTTAAAGGATAATGATAACATTACTTTGAAATGTATTGTTAATCTTTTGAGCCGCAATTTCCTTGCGGATGACTGTGCTGAGTATCTTGACTTACATATTTACTCTGTGTCTGATGACGGCGATTATGTTGATGTTTTTCTTTTACCCGAAACTGAGTTCATTGCTTTTTATAGCAAAAATTTCTATAAAACGGCCCCATAGAAATACGGATTTTAATGTTAAAAAATATGGTGCCGTATTTAATCTTGAAACAGGCTATGTTAAAGGGTTTTAAGAACTCTATCAGTACGAGGTTAGGGAATGGTTTGGCGTTTCCACTAAAAAACGCAACTGCAAATAAAAGGAGCTCGATTATTGAGTTCGGTCAAGCTCCGGGGGATTATGATTTCCGAACAGAGAGGAGTGATATTATGTCGGATAATAAGAAACTTAAATATAAAGACAAGAACTCTTTGGTTGTTAGACCGGACTCACAGTTGGGGGATGTTCTTAGCGTATGCGCTGTTTGTGGGGAAATAGGCTTGAGCGCACTTAAACTTTTTGGGACAGATAATGGTGAATTAAATGGTGTGGCTAAGTATGGCCGCATAAAAAGAAATGCTTTGAAAGATATGCGATACACCACAAAAAATGGGGATGTCTTATATGAAGGTAAAGCCTTTAATATGTGTGGAGAGGGCAAACTTAAAACCTTAAGACCTATTTCGAAAGCTTACTCTATTTTCGATGCTTTGGAAGGAGGTAGAAACATATGTCGCTACGAGGGTAAGGCGAGGGGGTCTGACGCTCAACATACTCGCAGAGTAGTTGCCTTGTCGGAATGGTGTGTGTTCTGCCGTAAAGCAGGGGTGGAATTTAATCCTCAGTTAGTGCCTCCCGTATATAATTTAGGCGGTGAAGTGATTAACAACAGAAACGGAATCGGACCGAAAAAAGCCGGTGCGAGAGAAGTTGAGAAAGATTTGTTTTATAGTACCGTGAACATTAAGGAGATGGATACCAAAGGCAAGCAGTATGGCAGAGGCTCCCGAGCAAACGGTTTGCTTTTGAGAAAAGGTGGAAAAGAAATGCCTTATGTATGCTTCAACTTCCTTGATAATGCCCACCTCTTGTGGGGTTCTTCGGATGAGGATTTCATTTTCTATACAACTATGGATTTTGGCCCACAAAACTTCGGAACAAAATATGTTTTTGGAGAAAAAAACAAGGCGTTATGCTTAGCTGAAAACTTCGAAAAAGCACATAGTATAGTGTTCGCACCGCCATATAGTCCGAAATCTAAAGGTGGCGGTAAACCGACATATAACAGAAACTTTTCTTCTCTGTTTTCTGATATATATGTGTTTCCACGGAGCGAAAAAGGAGTGAAACAGTTTTCGGTTTTTCTGAATGAAGAGTTTAAGTCAAAGTTGATTGAACACTTTATTGGTGATGTTCAAAAAAACATTTCAAGAAAAACAATATCACTGTATGATGTTGATTATTACGATGATGTTTCTGAAATTGCAACATTATTCTTTTTCGATGGATGTGTTACGAAACTTAAAAAGTGCGCAGATGTGAAAGAAAGCAACTTTTTCGATGCCGCAAGCACTCAACTTGACATATACGTTTTTGATTTTCAAAAGGCGTATGTAGAAAAAGTTTTTGAGAATGCACCAAACACAAATATAAAGATATTCACATTAAAGGAAATAATGGACATAGTTTCTGACGAACAGCAAAAAGGAGTGAAGAAATGACAAGAGAACCAGTTAGTATGGCTGATGTGATTACTCTTTTTAGTTTGGATATCAAGTGTGCAGGTAATAATGAGTTTATGACATACTGTCCTCGTTGCGGGAAAAAAGGTGGTAGAAGAACATTGTATATGAATACTGCCAAAGAATTCTTTCATTGTTTTCGTTGTGAAGTATCCGGAAAAACAGCCAATTTATACTGCCTCTTTATGGGGTGGGAGTTGAATAAAGAAAATAGAAATAAAGCTTTTGAAGAATTGCGTAACAATAAAACGGTAAGAGTAAATCACGGTGCGCACTACGAGATATCAAACATTTGTGAGTCGCTTATAGCGAGTATTGATGTTAGACACAAAACATATTCAGTACTTCTTGAAGAACTTGGGTTAGCAAAGGAACATAGGACAAACCTTTCGAAGAGGGGGTTAACTGAAGACGAAATAATAAGTTTAGGCTATAAAACTTCTCCAACAAAAAAACTTAATCAACTCTGCGAGATACTTATCGAAAAGGGGTGTGTTCTTGAAGGTGTTCCCGGTTTCTATAAAGATGCAACAGGTAAGTGGTTTGTTGCAGGTGCGAACGAAAGAGGAATCTTAATACCTTTTAAAAATACGCAAGGAAAGATTCAGGGTCTGCATAAACGACTGGATAATACCGAGAATGGTAAGTTTCGTTGGTTTTCCAGTGGTGGTTTTAATGAGGGGACTAAAGCTGAAAATTGGATTCATTTTGCTGGTGAATTTGAGAATAGGTCGGTTATAATAACTGAGGGTGCAATGAAGGCGGATATAATAAGCACAATTAAAGGTGGTAAGGCGGTGCTTGCAGTCCCTGGAGTTAATTCTATTCAGAAACTTGAAGACATCCTTATTGATTTGAAGAATAATAAAGGTATCAATCGTGTAGAAACAGTGTTTGATATGGATTACATTACAAATGAACAAGTGGAGAGGGCATATAACAACCTTTTAGGATTGTTGAAAAAACTTGATATCGAATATCATAAACAAGTATGGTCTCCGTGTTATAAGGGGTATGATGATTATCTTGCGATGCTTTATCGTGGAGTATGAAAACTTGACATATTTTTATAAGTGATATAGAATATAAGCACGAAGTTTTGATTTCAATAATATCAAGGTGCAAACCTGATTAGCACGTAAAGTGTAAAATTAAATATCAAATTGAGACTTCGTTGGAGAAATCCGGCGGAGTCTTTTTTTGTACCTTTTTAGAGTGCCAAGGGCGGCAATTGGTCAGGCATTATTCCAAGCGCCACCCACGCCCACCACAAGCGTT
>JAZNME010000053.1:0-11097 GCA_045579445.1 Acutalibacteraceae bacterium
TCTTCGTCAGACAGGTGTTGCAGACGTTACAAATCAGAAGCAGATTAAGCGTCTCATTCCTTACAAATAAGAAGAAATCAGCAGGAGGTAACTTATAATGGCACGTATTAAAGGTGCGATGATGACTCGCAAAAGAAGAAATAAAGTTCTTAAACTCGCTAAGGGTTATTATGGCTCAAAGAGCAAGCTCTTCAAAACTGCTAAGCAGGCAGTTATGAAAAGCGGTAACTACGCATATATCGGTAGAAAGCAGAAGAAGAGAGATTTCCGTCGTCTTTGGATTACAAGAATCTCTGCAGCTTGCAAAATGAACGATATCAACTATTCAACATTTATCAATGGTCTTAAGAAAGCAGGCATTGAACTTAACAGAAAGATGCTCTCAGAAATTGCTATTTCTGATCCTGAAGGCTTCAAGGCTCTTGTTGAAAAAGCAAAAGCAGCTCTTTAATAATCTTAACTTACGCCCAACCATTCTGGTTGGGCGTTAGATGTTTTTATTGGAATAAAAACAGTAGTAATTTTTTGATAAAATAAGGGTGAATTATTACGGAAAAGATTACGAGTAAAGCAAACGATAAAGTGAAATTTGCCGTAAAATTAAGGGAAAAAGACAGCTTTCGCAAAAAAGAAGGTCTTTTCTTTATCGAAGGGGCAAGGCTTTCACAGGATGCCGCTCTCAGCGGTGTAGAAATAAAAGAGCTTTTTGTAACAGAAAGCGCAATGAGTAAATATTCTGACTATATCCGTTCAGTTGAAAATGTGACTGAGCGTTGCTTTGTTGTGTCTGAGGAAATTGCAGAAAAACTCAGTGATACAAAGAATAATCAGGGCGTTTTCTGTGTGTGCAAAATGCTTGACAAAAAAACAATTATAGGTAAAATAAAATACAATGGGAAATATATAGCCTTGGAAGATGTTTCAAACCCTTCTAATTTTGGTGCTGTTATACGTACAGCGGAGGCAGTCGGGCTTGATGGCGTAATTGTCAGCGGAGGCTGTGATATTTATAATCCTAAGTCTTTGAGAGCATCAATGGGCTCTCTTTTTAGACTTTCGGTTTTTGTTGCAGATGATTTATCTGAATTCGTTGCTGAATTGCAAGAAAACGGCATGAAGGTATATGCCGGTGTGCCCGATAGTTCTGCTCTTAAAATAACCGAGGCAGATATGTCTGGTGGAGTGGTTTGTGTTATCGGTAATGAAGGTAACGGAATAACAGAGGCTACTAAAAATGCATCTACTAATCTTGTAACGATACCCATGAAGGGTAGAGCAGAGTCTCTTAATGCGGCATCCGCGGCATCAATTTTAATTTGGGAAATGATGAGATGAAATCTTCACCTGTAGAGTTTTGGATATGGCTTCAGACTGCACTGGGTGCAGGTGCGCGTACAGATGAGTTGTTAGCGTATTTTGAAACACCTGAACAGCTTTACCTGGCAGGTTCTAAGGAATGGCGACTGTCGGGCTTGCTTACTGCTAAAAAGATAGAAGCCCTTAAAAACTCTACACCCTCACAAACTGCTGAAATCATAAAAGAAAGCAGATCAAAGGGTTATGAGATAATCACACCCGATAACAAACTTTTTCCTAACAGGTTAAAAAACTTATCAAGTATGCCTCTCGTGCTTTATGCACAGGGCGACTGCACAGCATTAAGCGATGAGGTTTCACTGGGAATTGTTGGAACAAGAAATGCCAGTGCTTATGGCACAGAGATTGCGCAAAAGCTATCCTATCGTCTGGCGGAGGCAGGTGCTACTATTGTCAGCGGTGGTGCTTTAGGTATTGATAGTGAAGCCCATGCAGGTGCGATGCTTGCAAAGGGAAGAACTGTTGCATTTTTAGGCTGTGGTCTTTCGGCAAACTATCTTCGTGAGAATGCAGCTCTCAGGCGGGCTATTACCCGTTATGGCGCAGTTGTTTCTGAATTTCCTCCTTTTTCTATGCCTTCTAAATCCAGTTTTCCTATAAGAAATCGTCTTATATCAGGAATCAGCCTGGGTGTAGTGGTTATTGAGGCTGGAGTAAAAAGCGGTTCTCTTATTACTGCTAACAGGGCAGCTGAGCAAGGCAAAGATGTTTTTGCAGTACCCGGTGATATTGTGCGTTCATCCTTTGATGGTACAAATCACCTTATAAAGAATGGTGCAAAGCCTGTTTTCTCTGCTTTGGACATTCTTTCTGAATATGAATTTCGCTATCCTGAGCTTATTGATTTTCAAAAGGCGGGTTTACCTTTGAGCGAACTTCAATATGTGAATTACAGGAAACCTGTGAAGAAAAGCGCGGCTGAGAAAATGGTTAGAAATGAAGCTCCTTCTCAGGTTGAAAAGGTTAAAACAGAAACAGTACCAAAGATTGATTTAGAAGGTACTGCTTCCGAAAACGCAAAAATTGTGTATGGTGTATTAAGTGAAACACCTATGCATATTGATGATATTGTGCGAAGCACAAATCTTAAATTGAACATTGTCCTCTCGTCTTTAACAGAACTGGAATTATTAGGTGTATGTGAGTTGACGAGCGGTAAAAAATATAAGACTATCACCTTGAAAGGATGAAATAAATGTCAAAGCTTGTTATAGTTGAGTCTCCTGCAAAAGCAAAGACTATAAAAAAATATCTTGGGAATGATTTTGACGTTGTAGCATCAATGGGTCATGTAAGAGACCTTCCTGCTGCTAAACTCAGCGTTGATGTTAAAAATGATTTTGCACCTAAGTATGCAATAATAAAGGGAAAGGAAAAGCTGGTTAAGGATTTAAAAGATAAGGTTTCCGCAAGCGAAGCAGTTTATCTCGCAACTGACCCTGACCGCGAAGGAGAAGCAATTTCATGGCATCTTGCCACTCTTCTTGAACTTGACCTTAACGAGAAAAACAGAGTAAAGTTCAACGAAATTAACGAAACAAGCGTTAAGAGGGGTATCAGCAATCCTGAGGTTGTTGATATGGGGCTTGTTGATGCTCAGCAGGCTCGCCGTATTCTTGACAGACTTGTTGGCTATAGAATCAGTCCATTTATTTCGCAGAAAATCAGAAGAGGTCTTTCTGCAGGTCGTGTGCAGAGCGTTGCAGTAAGACTTATTGTTGACCGCGAAGAAGAAATCAATAAATTTAATCCTCAGGAATATTGGTCAATTGATGCTAAATTCGCTGTAGGCAGAAAAACATTCACTGCTGCTCTTACTGCAGATGAAAACGGCAAAGTAGAAATAGAAAATAAAGAGCAGGCAGATAATTTGCTTGCACGTCTTGATGGTGCAGAATACGTTACAGATTCTGTTAAAAAGGGTACTCGCAAGAAACAGCCATCACCTCCATTTATTACATCCTCAATGCAACAGGATGCATCTCGTAAGCTTAACTTCCAGGCTCAGAAAACAATGAAGCTTGCTCAGGAGCTTTACGAAGGTATTGAAATTGATGGTTTCGGCATGACAGGTCTTATCACCTATATGAGAACCGACTCTCTTCGTATTTCTGAAGAAGCAAGAGCATCTGTGAATGCATTTATTACTAAAACCTATGGTGAAAAATATCTTCCTGAAAAACCAAGATATTTCAAGACTCGTGCAAACGCTCAGGACGGACACGAAGCAATCAGACCAACAAATATTGAAATTACTCCCGCGATAGCTAAAAAGAGCCTTACAAACGACCAGTATAAGCTTTATAACCTTATCTGGTGTCGCTATGTAGCATCTCTTATGGCTCCTTGCGTTCAGGATACAGTTAGGATTGAAATCAAGGCAGAAAAAGAGGGTACAGAAGGATTCCTTATGTTCTCTGCCAGTGGATATTCAATTAAATTTGACGGCTTTACTGCTCTTTATGAGGATGCGGTTGATGATGGCGATGAAAGCGCAATTCCTGAGGTTAAAACAGGTGATGTGCTTAAGCTTAAGGACCTTAAAGGTAATCAGCACTTCACTCAGCCACCTGCACACTTTACAGAAGCCTCTCTCATTAAAACTCTTGAAGAAACAGGTGTTGGACGTCCAAGCACATACGCTTCAATTGTAAGCACAATTATCAAGCGTGAATATGTAAAACGCGATGGCAAGCTTCTTAAGGCTACAGAGCTTGGTTGTGCTACAACTGCTCTTCTCAAAGAGAAGTTCCAGAAAATTGTTAATACAAAATTCACTGCTTCAATGGAAACAAAGCTTGATGAAATTGACAGCGGTTCAATAAACTACATTGAGATGCTCCATGAATTCTATAATGAGCTTGAAGCATCACTCAGCAAGGCAAAATCTGAAATGCAGGGTCAGAAGATTCAGCTTCAGGAGGATATTACAGATATCAAGTGCGACAAGTGTGGCAGAAATATGGTTGTTAAATCAGGCCGTTTTGGTAAATTCCTTGCTTGCCCCGGCTATCCTGAATGCAAAACAACAAAGCCTCTTGTAGAGGAAACTAATGCAATTTGCCCTGAATGCGGTGCAAAGGTTATTGGTAAAAAGTCCAGGAAGGGTTATCAGTTCTACGGATGTGATAACTATCCTCAGTGTAACTTTATGACATGGGATAAGCCAACAGGCGAAAATTGTCCGAAGTGCGGTAAATCACTTTTCAAGGGCAAAGGCGGTCTTGTTACTTGTCCTGATCAAAAATGTGGATATTCATTCAAAGCTCCACGAAAGAATGCAAAGAAAACAGATGATGAATAATAAGGAAGCTATTGTTATCGGTGGCGGTCTTGCGGGCGTTGAGGCAGCGAAACAATTAAGTAAAAAGGGTATAAAAGTTACTCTTTATGAAATGAAACCAAGAAAGTTTTCTCCCGCTCATAAAAGCGAGAAACTTGCGGAACTTGTGTGTTCAAATTCCTTGAAGGCAGAGCGTTTAGGCTCTGCCGCCGGGCTTTTGAAGGCTGAAATGAGGCTTTTTGGTTCAGTGTGCTTAGCTGCGGCAGATGTTGCAAAAGTTCCTGCAGGTGGTGCCCTTGCGGTAGATAGAGATGTTTTCTCCCGAGAGATAACAAAAGCTATTGAAAACGATGAAAATATAACTCTTGTAAGAGAGGAAATAACAGAAATTCCTGAGGGCGTTACAGTTATTGTTGCCGCAGGTCCTCTTATGAGCGATGCTCTTGCCCAAAAGGTCTCAGAGCTTTGCGGGAAAGGCTTCCTTTCCTTCTATGACGCAGCAGCGCCTATTGTTACTGCCGACAGTATCGATATGGAAAACGCCTTTACGCAGTCAAGATATGACAGAGGCGGTGAGGATGATTACATTAACTGTCCTCTTGACAAAGCTCAGTATGAAGAGTTTTATGAGGCTCTTATAAATGCCGAAAGTGCAGAGCTTCATTCTTTTGATAAAAAGAAGGATGTTTACGAAGGCTGTATGCCAATTGAGGTGCTTGCCTCCCGTGGCATGGATGCTATGCGATATGGTCCTTTAAAACCTGTTGGTCTTACTAATCCTAAAACGGGACACAGACCATGGGCAAACCTTCAGCTTCGCAAAGAGAATAAGGACGGCACAATGTATAACCTTGTAGGATTTCAGACTAATCTGAAATTCCCTGAGCAGAAAAGAGTTTTCTCAATGTTTCCTGCTCTTAAGGATGCTGAATTTGTACGCTATGGTGTAATGCACAGAAATACATTCCTTAATTCTCCGGGGTTGCTTTCATATGATTTTAGCTTAAAAAAAGAACCTCGCATATATTTTGCAGGGCAGATTTCAGGTGTTGAAGGTTATATGGAATCAGCCGCCTCAGGCATTCTTGCCGGTTATAACGCGGCAAGACAAATGGAGGGCAAAGACCCGATTCTTCTTCCTAAGATTACTATGATGGGTGCCCTTTCGCAGTATATTTCAGATGAATCAGTTAAGAATTTTCAGCCAATGGGTGCGGCATTCGGCATAATAGACCCATTAGAAGAAAAGATAAGGGATAAAAAAGAGCGCTACGAAGCACTTGCTCAGCGCAGTATGGATTATTTTAAAACTCTCGATTTATAAAAGGTAGGTTTTTATGGAAAATATTCAGGCTTTTGAAAAGGTTATAGGATATACCTTCAAAAACAAGGAGCTTTTGCGTATTGCATTGACTCATTCTTCATATGCAAACGAGAATAAGCTTCCTCGTGATAATGAGCGCCTTGAATTTTTAGGCGACTCTGTTTTGGGCTTTGTTACTGCTGAATATCTTTTTTCTGAATATAAATCAAGACCTGAAGGTGAGCTTACTAAGTTGAGAGCTGCAGTTGTCTGTGAAAAATCACTTTTTAAATTTGGTGAAAAAATCTCCCTTGGTGATTATATTTATATGGGCAAGGGCGAAGAAAACTCAGGCGGCAGAAACAGACCATCAATAGTTTCCGATGCCTTTGAGGCAGTAATCGCGGCTATGTATATTGATGGCGGTATTGAGATAGTAAAGCCGTATATTCTTTCTTTTATTACTGAGGCAGTAAAAAGAGAAGCAAACTTTAAAGATAATAAATCACTTCTTCAGGAGGAAATTCAGAAAAGCAAAGGTAATACAATTTCCTATGAAGAATTAGGTGAGAGTGGACCTGACCATGAAAAAGTTTTCAGATTTGCTGTTAAAATAAATGGTGAAGTTGTGGGTATGGGTGAAGGCAGAAGCAAAAAGGAAGCGGAGCAGGCGGCAGCAGGCGCAGCTCTTGAAGCGCTTGGCGTATGAAACACGCGAACATTTCTCTTTTTGTAACTCATATGGGTTGTCCCCATCAGTGCTCTTTCTGTAATCAGAAGACTATTTCAGGCTCCGTTACGCAAATAACACCCGAAGAAGTAAAAGAAACACTTCTTAAGGCCTCTTGCGATAATAATGCGCCTGAAAACACAGAGATTGCATTTTTTGGAGGTAGCTTTACTGCTATTGACAGATGTTATATGATAAGTCTTCTTGAAGCTGCTAAGCCTTTTATAGATAATGGCTTTTTCAAGGGCATAAGGGTTTCTACAAGACCTGACGCTATTGATGAGGAAGTTCTTGAAATTCTCAAAAAATATGGTGTAACCGCAATAGAGTTAGGTGCTCAGAGCACTGACGATGATGTATTGAAGCTTAATAACAGAGGACATTCCTGTGAGGATATTGTTAAAGCATCTCGCCTTATAAAAGAAAATGGCTTTTCTCTAGGTCTTCAGATGATGACAGGTCTTTTAGGTGATACAGACGAAAAATCTCTTAAAACCTGCGAAGATATTATTTCCATAAAGCCTGATACAGTGCGTATATATCCTACAATTGTTCTTGAGGGTACATATCTTGGAAAGCTTTACAGAAAAGGCGACTATGCTCCTCAAACTTTAGAAAACGCGGTTTCTTTGTGCGCGAAGCTTCTCAGAAGATTCCATGAAGAAAATATAAAGGTTATCCGCTTGGGTCTTCATTCAGGCGGAAACGTTGAAGATGGCTATATAGCCGGTCCTTACCATCAGGCTTTCGGTGAGCTTTGCGAAGGTGAGATTTATCTCTCTGTTGCAATGAAAGTGTTGAAAGATTATGGTGAAGGCAAATATATAATCTATGTGAACCCTCGTGAAATATCAAAAATGACGGGGCAGAAACAGAAGAACAAAAATTATCTTCTTTCTTTAGGTTATGAAATAACCATTAAAGGAAAAGAAAATCTCAAAAAGTACGAAGTTGAAATCCAACGAAACGAAAGGTAGAAATTCAATGTATCTTAAAGCCATTGAAATGCAGGGCTTCAAATCATTTCCTGATAAAACAGTCCTTGATTTCGGAAAAGGTATAACGGCAGTAGTTGGCCCTAACGGTAGCGGTAAGAGTAATCTTTCCGATGCTATGCGTTGGGTATTAGGCGAACAGTCTACAAAGAATCTGCGTGGTTCCAAAATGGAAGACGTTATTTTCAGCGGTACAGATTCAAGAAGAGCTGTTGGCTTTGCAGAGGTAACTCTGAAACTTGATAACTCAGATATGGCCCTCAATAATCCTGAAAAACTTGTTACAGTAACAAGAAGATATTACCGTTCAGGTGAGAGTGAATATAAAATAAATGGCGAGCAGGCAAGGCTCAGAGACATTCACGAGTTGTTTATGGATACAGGTCTCGGTAGAGACGGTTATTCTATGGTCAGCCAGGGTAAGATTGAAACTCTTATTTCAGGTAAGTCTGACGACAGACGTGATATGCTTGAAGAAGCGGCGGGTATTTCTCATTACCGCTATCGTAGAGCGGATGCAATGCGCCGTCTTAATCAGGCAGAGGAAAATCTTTTAAGACTCCGTGATATTCTTACAGAGCTTGAATCACGCGTTGGTCCTCTTAAAACCCAAAGCGAAAAGGCGCAGAAATTCCTTGAATATGCAGGGGAGAAAAAAGACCTTGAAATAGGTATCTGGCTTTACACTATCGAAAAAGCCAAAAATGACCTTCGTGAATATGATAAGAAAATTACAATAACCGAAGCTCAGTATGCTGATGTTTGCAAAACTCTTGATGAGATTGCAAACAAAATTGATTCTGCAATTGCAGATTCTCAGAAGATTACCGTAGCTGTTGACGAAATCAGACGAGCTTCTGCTCAGCTTGAAGAGCAGGCAGCGCTCCTTGAAAGTCAGGTTGCAGTTCAGGAAAATACAATTGAACACAACAACGAAACAATTCAGCGTATTGAAAGAGAAAAACTCGAAGAGAATGATACCGATTCTCAGATTTCGGAGCAGATGGAAGCTGCTGAGAAGATTATAAATGACCTTAAAACAACAATTGAGGCTAAAAAGGTTACTCTCGACTCATTCTCAGGTCAGCTGGCTGTGCTTACAGATGAAAACAGTAAATCAGCCCAGAGAAGCGTAGAGCTTTCCGAAAAGGTTTCTGCTCTTTCTTTACAGATTGCAGATAGCAGAGTTATTGTTTCCACTGCCAGCTCATCTGTTGAAGAAATCGAAAACAGAATCAGAGTTATTGATGAAAACATCGAAAATCAGGCGCCGATTATTGAAGCTCTTGAAAAAGAAAGAGACGAAGTAAAGGCTGAGCTTGATGGAATAATTGAAAGAAATACTGAGCTTAACAACTCTCTTTCAGGTATTGAACTTTTGGCTCAGAAGCGCCTTGAAAAGTACGAGAAGCTTAAAGAAGAAGAAAATTCTCTCAGAAATGAACTTCATATTAAAGAATCAAGGCTTGTTATGCTTACTGACCTTGAAAAGAATATGGAAGGTTATCAGGGTAGCGTAAAAGCTGTTATGAAAGAGGTTCAGCGCGGTACTCTTAAAGGTATTCACGCACCTGTTTCTCAGATTATTTCTGTTAAGGATAAATATTCTCTTGCTATTGAAACTGCTCTTGCAGCCCAGATTCAAAATATTGTAACCGATACTGAAAACGATGCTAAAAAAGCGATCGGTTACCTTAAAGAGAGTCGTGCAGGTCGTGCAACATTTCTTCCTTTAACTGCGATTAAAGGTAAGGAGCTTGAAGAAAAAGGTCTTGACGATTGCTATGGTTACATAAACCTTGCATCAAACCTTGTTGAATGTGATTCAAAATATGGGGAGATAATTAAATCTCTCTTAGGCAGAACAGTTGTTGCAGATGATCTGGATGCATCAATTGCAATTGCTAAAAAGTATAATTATAAATTCAAAATTGTTACCCTCGATGGTCAGGTTGTTAATGCGGGCGGCTCAATGACCGGTGGCGCAAAGCTTCAGAATGCAGGTATTCTCAGTCGTGGTAATCAGCTTGAAAAGTTAACTGCAGAATGTGCAGAGCTTAAAGAAAAGCTTCAGCTTATGGAAAAGGATGTTCAGTCTCAACAGGAGAGCGCTGCATCTGTTTCTGCCGAGCTTGAGGGGTGCAAGGCAGAAATTACTGCATTAGGTGAAGAAAAAATCAGAGTTGAAGGTGTGCTTGCCCTTAAAAATGGCAACCTCCAAAACCTTAATGCTGCCAAAAATGCAGCTGAGGAAGAGAAAGCACAGTTAAAAGAGCGTATTGATGGAATTAACAGTGGTGTTTCTTCTGCTCAGGAAAAACTTATAAGTCTTCAGGGCGAGCTTGAAACTGTTGAAGCAGAGCTTTCAACACTTACGGGTGATAGAGAATCTATTAGCGAAAAACGTGAAAAATTAACTGCAGAAGCAGCCCAGATAAATCTTGATATTGCTACAGCTCAGAAGGAGATTGAAGCAAAGCAGGATGAAATTACAAGGCTTCAGGGCAGGGCAACAAGCCATAAGGATAAGCTTTCGCAGTTGAATGGCGAAATTGCTGAAATTGAGGCAAAGAACGAGGAAATCAGAAAGAGAATAGAAATTCTTAATTCCGAAGCCTTTGCTTTGAGAGAGCAGAGCGCTGCATCAAAAGAGAAAATTGCTTCCGAAATTTCAAAAAGAGAGCAGTTTGAACAAGAAAGCGGTAAGCTTCGTCTTCTCGAAAGAGAAAAAACAGAAGAGCGCGAAAAACTTAGCGGTGAAAACGCAAGGCTTACAGAGCGTCGCGACACAATGCAAAAAGAGTTTGACGATATTTCCAATAAGCTTTACGATGAATATGAGCTTACTCGTCGCGAAGCAGAAGAACTCAATATTGTTATCGAAAATATTCCGGAGGCTAAGAAACACCTTAACGAACTTAAAGGTAAAATCCGTGGCCTTGGTAATGTTAATGTAAGCGCTATTGAGGAATATAAAGAAGTTTCCGAGCGATACAGCTTTATGCATGGTCAGGTAAATGATGTTGAAAAATCAAAGGCTGAGCTTATTAAGCTTATAAATGAGCTTACAGGCAAAATGGGAACACAGTTCAAAGAGCAGTTTGATAAAATCAACTTCAGCTTCGGTCAGACCTTTGCCGAGCTTTTCGGTGGTGGTAAAGCATCACTTGTACTCACTGACGAAAGCGATGTTCTTGAGTGCGATATTGATATCAAGGTTCAGCCACCCGGTAAAAACGTTCAGAATATTTCACTTCTTTCAGGTGGTGAAAAGGGACTTTCAGCAATCGCCCTTCTTTTCGCTATACTTAAAATCAATCCTTGTCCCTTCTGTATTTTTGACGAGGTTGAAGCGGCTCTTGATGATGTCAATGTTGTGCGTTACGCGAACTATGTGCGCCGTATGACA
>JAZNME010000054.1:0-75722 GCA_045579445.1 Acutalibacteraceae bacterium
TGCGTTTTTGCCTCATCTGAGCGAAAAATACTTAATCACAAAATTCTTCGACCTTAAATGAACGAGGTTTCGAGAGATTTTGGTCGTATTTGACTGCAGATAGGCTGTCGCCTTTCAAAGGGCAAATCGGACAAAAGCACCAAAACCTCGCCATTTAAGGCTGGTTCGGATATGCTTTATCCACTCTAGGGTGAAACGAGTTATCCGAACCTGCCTAAAAGATAATCTTTTTAAGTCTTTTCGGCGTTTCGTTCTTGAAAGGCGCCAGCCTATCTTCGCCCTCAACCCCAAAAATCCAATAAAAATCTTTCACTTTTAGGTCGAAGATTTTATACAGTGCGGATTTTTGGTCAGCCAAGGCAAAAACACAGCTAATCCTTTCGGATTGGCGAGTTTTTTAACGCAGGATGAGGGGAAATCCGCACTGTATAAAACACGGTTCGGATAAATCCTTTCACCCTAGATTAAAACTATCCCTGCTGTAAAAATAGCAGGGATTTGTTGTTTATGGTAAAAAGATATGATATAATAAAATGCGACTGAGGTGATTATATGAAATCGGGCATTAAAATTGCAGAAAAAGAGTCAAAACAGCTTTCGAAGCTCAAAAAAATGCAGAATCGCAGTTCGGGTAGCAGATACTTTTTGATTTTGCTGATGCTTATTGCTGTAGTTAATATTCTTGACGAAGTTACAAGTAATCTTACTGTTACTGTGCAGTCATCTTTCGTTACGGAGTTTTTTGTAAATAACCCGTTTATGGGTAAATATTACACCTACGAAGACGGACTTGCTTTCCATTCAGGTATAGGCGTTTTTACATATGTTTTAGGTATTTTTACTCCTTTTTACAAGGCTCTTGCAGATAAATGGGGCAGAAAACCTCTTTTCGCGTTGTCTACACTTGGTATGGCGGTAGGTCTTTTGGTTATTCATTTGTCATCGAGCTACATAATGTTTCTTGTTGGCTTTGCAATTATCAGCTTCTTTATGGGTCATGATATTCAGATTATTTATATTCTTGAGGAAGCACCCGATAAGCATAGAGCCAAGATATACAGCTTCCTTAAAAGCTTTGGTATTTTAGGAGTTATTCTTATACCGACTCTTCGGGATATTTTAATGGGTAACGACGCTACAAAATGGCGCGAAATTTTCCTTGTTCCTGCTCTTATAGGCTTTGTGGCAGTTTTACTTGTTCTGCTCCTTGCTAAAGATACAAAGGTTTTTATAGATGAAAGAATAGCATATCTTTCACGCCCTTGTGAAGAAAGGCTGGCTGAAAAAGAGCTTAAAAAGAAGCAAAAAGAGGCGCAGAGAAATCAATCAGGCGTTTTCAATGGTGTGAAATATATCTTTTCTAATAAAGATACGAAAATGCTTATTATTTCTCACATTATTTTTGATGCGGCAATGCCTGCCATAGCACTCTATTTTGAATCCTCAATGCACCGCGCAGGAATGAGTACCGCAAGTATAACAAAAGCACTTTTTATGGTGCCTGTAATATACGCCACAATAACATTCCTTTCAGGCTTTATTGCAGATAAATTAGGAAGAAAGGTTACTGTTACAGCTTTTTCTGTAACTTGTGTAGCGGGCTACATATTTTTTGTAGTAGGTATTCTTAAAGGCTGGAATCCTTATCTTGTTGGCTCCCTTGCGGGCCTTTACCAGGGCTCATACTGGATTGGCAGAGACTATATGAATGTTATGATGACAGAAAAGGTACCAACAGATATACGTGCATCTGTAGTAGGTGCAGAAGGTCTTTTGGTTATTATTGGTCTTGCGGTAGGTTATCTGACTACGATAATCGGTATGACAGCTATGCCTATATGGTGGGCATGCCTTGCAGTTTCTATCCCTGCAGTGTCAATTGCAGCAATTATGTTTGCTATGAGGGTTAAAGAAACAAAAGGCGCAAGCCTTGATGATATTGGATGAGAGGTAAAATATGCAGAATTTATTTGATTCTTTTCTGAATTTTGATTTAAGCGTTTTTCAATGGATACAAAGTATACAGAATGATTTTCTCGATGCAGTTCTGGTTGGTATTACAACTTTAGGTAATGCAGGCGCGGTTTTTGTTGTGCTTGGCTTAGGTCTTCTCATTACAAAGAAGTATCGTAAAGCAGGCTTTGCTGTTATTGTGGCTCTTCTTGTAATGCTTATTTGCAATGACCTTTTTCTCAAAGAGTTTTTCGGCAGACCACGTCCGTTTAATTTGTTTGATTCAGACCCAGAAAAGTATGCGGAGTGGGGCAGAGCATATATCTACCCTGAGCTTGTTCACAAGCCATCAAGCTATTCTTTCCCATCAGGGCATACATCATCTGCTTTTGCTGCAGCAATTGCTCTTTTGTGGCACAACAGAAAATGGGGTATCCCCGTAACCGTATTTGCAGCACTTATGGGCTTTTCACGTATTTATGTAGAGGTGCACTACTGCACAGATGTAATTGCAGGTGTGGTTTCAGGAGCTATATGCGCTTTTATTGCAGTTCTTATTGTAAAATTCCTTTTCCCTGTTGTGGATAAGGGTATAGATAAGCTTTCTGATAAAATCAAAAAGAAAAAAGCTTGAATGTTTATCATTTCTGATGTTGGAGGAATGTGTTATGAACGGAATGACACGCAGAGAAAGACAAGTTTTTGATATAAACGAAATTATAAATATTCTTGAAAAGTCAAAGGTACTTCATTTAGGTCTTGTAGATGGTGATGAGCCTTATGTTGTGCCTATGAATTACGGCTACACTATGGAAAACGAAAAGCTTACTTTGTGGCTTCATGGGGCTACTCAGGGCAGAAAGCTTGATGTTATGAGGGCTAATCCTAAAGTGTTTTTCTCAATGGAGTGTGATCTGGTGCCCTTTGAAGGTGATGTTGCCTGCAGATATGGTGTTGGCTATTCCTCACTTATGGGTAGGGGTATTGCAGAAATAGTAGAGGATGTTGAGATTAAAAAGAATGCTCTTACATACCTTATGAAAACTCAGACAGGTAAAGATTTTGAGTTCAACGATAAGCTTGTTTCTGTAGTTAGTGTTATAAAAATTGATGTTGTGGAATATACCGCAAAATACAGACCTTTACCTGTAAAATAAATTGATGATTACATGATTGTAAAGGAGGAGAAAAAAATGAAGTGTCCTGCTTGTAACGGCGAAATAGGGCGATTTGAGCTTGCGCCTAATTGTAAGCATTGCGGAGCAAATATTTTTTATAGTCAACAAAAAACCTTGCTTACAAGAGATGCTAAAAAATGCGAGCTTGAATATGCAGGCTCTCGTATACTTGTTGCAAAATTGAAAACAGCGTTCATAAAAGGCGCTATACAGATTTTGCGTATTGTTGCAATGGTTGTGGCAATTGGCGCAATATTTATTCCATTTGCAACTGTTTCGGTGAATTCAGCCTTGTTTTCCGGCTCCTTCAGCTTCGGTGCATGGGGAATATACAGCGCATTTACAGATGGTACAATAGGTGCTCTTTTAAATCTTACTGAGTATATGCCCAATCAGGTTGTCTGGTGTTTGGCTTTTTTGGGGCTTATTGTTGCCATTTTCCTTGTAGGTTTTGGAGTTTTTGTTTCTCTTCTTTTATCATTCATTAACATTCAGAAATCCGCAAAAATAATGCGTGGTTTATCTGTTGCAGGCGGTATTTTGTGCTTGTGCGCTTGCGCTGTAAGTATTGCTATGCCGTATATGTTTGGTAAAGGCGGATTTTTAGTAGCAGATACAGGGCTTGGCGCTTTCGCATGCGTGCTTGTATTTATAATGATTTTTGTTCTTAACCATCTTGTTATTAAGAAAAACATTCAACCTGAAATTAAAGAGGTTGATATTAAAAGGAAAGAGCTTAATAAGAGAGTTAAAGCAGGCGAGGTTTCTCTTGACGATTTGCCTCTTCCTGTTTTTGAAACAGAGGAAGAAAAAGAAAAGAAATTACTAGACGCGGCAGAAAAGAAAGCTCTTGTAGAAAAAGCGAAGGGCGGTGAAGCCCGTGAATAAAAAAGATGGTAAGAAAAAACAGTTTTTACTTTTTGGCTTGTGTAGCTTTTTAGCTCTTGTGCTTTGTATGGTAACCCTTGTTGTTACAGTAAAAAAAGTTGAGGGTGCTCAGAATGTCAGCGAAAAAACAGAGCAGATACCGAGCAAAACACAACTTACCGATAAAACAGAAGATATTGCAAAATACTTATGCGATTTAACAAGGGTTGCTGTGGGAAATAACTTTATAAAAGTGAATTCGTACATAGATGTATATGTTGATAACTCCTCAATTTTAGTTGATGGCAAAACCGACAGCGCAGATAAAAGCCTTTTTATTTATTTAAAAGATAGAGTTATGGGCGCTGTTGATGAGGTTTATGGGGAAGACAAAACAGGCGTTTTCGGCGTTGAAGACAACAGTAAGCCATATATCGACCTCGCAAAAGAGAATGGTTTAACTTCTTCGCTTTCTGTTGGGCAGACCGATGAAAACGGTAAACAGATTTTTGACGATAACGGTAATCTTGTTGATAGTGAATTTTACTATATAACATTAACTGTTTTGCCTGATGCATTTGAGAACAGTGCAGTTAAGGATGCTTTCAGTCTTTCCGACAAGCAGAATATTACAACGGAAATTAAAAATGCATTGTTGCCTGACTGCAAAGTGGATTTTATATCTGTTGACGTTAAAGAGCTAAAAATAAATGCTAAAATAAACAGGCTTACAGACCGGATTTCTCAGATGGAAATTCAACGTGTTTATAATGTGAAGGCAGAGCTTGAATTCTTGAATACATTATCAGTATTCGGTACAAAAACAGTTGAATTCCAATATGGCGTAAACGAAAAATACGAGTATTCATATGCAGGTGTAACTCTTTCTCAAAATAAAATGACTATTGAAAAAGGCGAGGAAGCTCAGCTTACGGTTAATGCCGTTATTGAAGACGACAGTGAATATAAGGTTAAGTTTATATCATCAGATGAGTCAATCGCAACAGTTGACGAAATGGGCTATGTAACCGTTTTGAAGGAAGAACCTGTAATAATTACTGTCCAATTAGAATACCTTGGCGAAATATTTACTGACGAATGTGTTGTTAATGGTCAGGAGGTGCTTTTATGAGCGATAAGGAATTAATGAATAAAAGCACCGATATAGCGGAAGAAAACAACGTAAGGTATTACGAGGGTCATAATTATGTAGGCGTAAGAGAAACCGTTGCTTATCTTTTTAACGACTGGTCAAATACTTTTAACATAAACGCTTTCTCGGAGAGATATATCTGGGACGTTGTTAATATTGATTTCACCGTAAGCGCAGTTATGAATCTTGTTACTGCGGCGTGGGATATTGTTAACGATACATTTATATCCGTAATAGTTGACAGCACCCGTACAAGAATAGGTAAATTCAGACCATATCTTGTCGGTATGCAGATACCGCTTACAATTATGGGTGTGTTCACATGGCTTTTACCTCTTTTCTTCGGCACAACAAGTGGTACATATCTGCCAAAGCTTATTTACTACTATTTCTTTGCTATAATCAATGAAACTGCAGGTACATTCACAAATGTTGCCAAAAGCGGATATATGTCCACAATAACGCCTAATCCCAATGAACGCATCCGCCTTATAACACTTGCGGAGCTTCTGACGGGCTATATGGGTGAGGATTTGCCACGATATATAATGGGTATTCTTATTGACCTTGTAAACAACAAGGTTGTTAATTGGAAGCTGGGTAATGTGTTTATGGTAATGGGCGGTAGCACCGCACTTATATCTTCCATTTGCACATTCTGGTTCTTTATGGAATCAAAAGAAAGAGTGCCCCAATCTATTGAAAAGCCAAGCGTAAAAGAGGGTATGAGAGCAATAGTATCTAACTATCCTGTGCTTTTAATGTGCCTTTCTGATTTTTTAGGCAATTTCTCTATCAGCAAAAGCGAAACAAACTACTTTATAGATGTTCTGGGTAACTATTCGCTTATAACTCTTCTTAACATTCCGTCATCTATGAATGGTAGCATAAGTTATTCCTTTGTTGCGCCGTTAAGACGAAGATTTTCCTCGAAATCATTATGGATATTCAATGATATATATAACAGTGTAATTTCAATTGCAGTTTTTCTTTTCGGTATGACAAAAAAGAAGAAAATGTTTATGCAGACTGTTCCTATGTGTATTGCTTTCGGTCTTAAGGAATGGTTTGTAAAGTGGTCATGGGGTATTTCCAAGGTTATTAACGCAGACCTGTGGAACGAAGCTATGGACTACTGCGAATGGAAGAACGGCTACCGAATGGAAGCAACAACAGGCGTTGCAAAGGGCTTGATTTTAAAGGTGCAAAGTGCGCTTTTAGGCTCAGTTACAAGCCTTATTATGAAGAAAATCGGCTATGTTCAGGGTCTTGAAATAGGGGCTCAGAACGATAGAACAAAGTTCTGGGAATTTGCCCTTTGCACAATTGTTCCTACAGTAACAGGCATTTTAAGAATTGTTCCGAAATTCTTGTGGCCAATCTCACGCCAGAAGCGCGAGTGGATGTACGCAGAGCTTTCGGAAAAACGCCAGCAAAATGTTATGGGGCATGGGATTAGCCAATAAGGCTGATTAAATCATAACCACCGGTTGATGGTGGTTGTGATTTAATATTATTGAAAGAATTATAACGATGTTATAAAATAAACGACAGATTTAAATGTGTGGTGTAATGTATGGATAAAGTAAAATATGTTGATACATCAATTGGCACTGTTGGTGAAGCAGATGATGAAAAATCACATGGTGGAGGGAAAACATATCCCGGTGCTTGTGTGCCCGGTGGTATGGTGCAGATGTCTCCCGATACTATAACGGGTGGCGACAATGGCACAGGTTACAGCTATCTTCACGATACGATAGAAGGCTTCAGCTTTAATCATATGAGCGGTATAGGCTGGTATGGAGACCTGGGAAACCTTCAGATTATGCCTGTTACATTTGTTGATGGTCTCAGAAGCGGAAGCAATGAAGAAACACCGATTACAAAAGGTGGAGAGGGATGGAAATCACCGTTTTCTCACAATGACGAAATAACAAAAGCAGGCTATTATGCCGTAAAGCTTCAGAAATATAATATTTTCGCCGAGGCAACTGCTTCTGTTCGAACAGGTGTTTTAAGGTTTACTTACCCTGAAAATGAACCTGCAAAGCTTATTTTCAATTTCGCAAGAAGAATTGGCGGAAAGGCTGATTTCGAAGAAATTAACATTATAAATGAGAACAGAATAGAAGGTCATATCAAGTGCACGCCAAAGGGTGGCGGCTTCGGTCATGGTCATGGAAGGATTACTTATGACTTTTATTTTGTGTGTGAGTTTTCTGCTCCTGCAAGGAAAATGCAGTTTTTCTCAAATGAGGAGTATTGTGAGGAGAATTTAAAAATATTTGAGAATGAAGATGCAGGTCTTGTGGCAGATTTCGGTGAGCTTTCTCAGCCACTTGTTGTGCGTTGCGGAATTTCATATGTTGATTTGCAGGGTGCTAAAAACAACCTGCAAACAGAGTGTGGTACATTTGATTTTGACTTAATGAAGCGAAACGCCCAAAAAATGTGGGAGCAGGCTTTTTGCGGTGTTCAGGTGGAAGGCGAGAATGAGGTTGATTTAACCATTTTCCATACTTGTCTTTATCATGTGCTATTGGATCCTCGCACCTTTATGGATTGCGACGGTAGATACCGTTTTAACGGGAAAGTTTTTGAAAACTCCTCATACACTCATCGTACAGTGTTCAGTGGGTGGGATGTTTACAGAAGTGAGTTTCCGCTTTTGACGATTATTAATCCTGAAATGGTAGAGGATGAGGTTAATTCTCTTCTTGCAATTGCAGAGGAAAAACAGACATCTCTTCCGCAATGGGAGCTTTTAGGAATTAACGCAGGTTGTATGGTTGGAGACCCGGCAACAATCGTTTTATGTGATGCGGCAATTAAGGGCATTTTACCGTATGATATAGAAAAAGCATATGAAATCATCAAGGCAAGTGCACTTTGCAAAAAAGAGCTTTTTGGTAAACCGTTTAAATCTGTAAGACCTGATTGCCAAAAGTATATTGAGGAGTGCTATGTGCCCGAAAAGTTAAGTGATACACTTGAATTTTTGCTTGCAGACTATACTACTGCTCAGCTTGCCAAAAAGTTAGGTAAGAGTGATGATGAAAAACTCTTTTCGGATAGGGCTATGCATTATCCTGATAATTTCTGCAATGAACGCGGATTTATGTCGCCACGAATGCAAAATGGTGAGTTCGTTTTTGAAGAAAATGAATATGATGATGACGGATGCGTTGAAAGTAATATTTTCCAACAGGGTTGGTTTGTTCCCTATGATGTTAAAGGTCTCAGCAAGCTTTTCGGTGAAAAACGAACAATCAGTCTTCTTGAAAGATTTTTTGAAAAAGCAGAGCTTTCTGCCTTGTGGAATGATGATTATAACCACTCAAATGAGCCTTGCCACAATATAACTCACTATTTCAGTGTGTTAGGTCTTCCTGAAAGAACACAGTATTGGACAAGACGCGTGCAGAAGGAGTCCTACCGCTTAGGTGCCTTCGGCTTCTGTGGTAATGAGGATGTGGGTCAGCTTTCTGCCTGGTATGTGCTTTCAGCACTTGGCTTTGCTCAGCTTTGCCCCGCTGATGAAAGATATTATCTGAATACACCGTTATTTAAAAAGGCTAGGGTATCACTTAATAAAAAATATCACAATTGTAGTGTGGCAGAGGAGCTGACTATTGAGTGTGATTCTGATCCGCTGGAAAAGCCTTATATAAAAGAAGCTTATCTTAACGGTGAGGCGATAGAAGAGAATTACCTTACATATTCTCAGATTACTTCAGGCGGTACCCTCAGATTTGAGCTCTGTAGTGAGGTTGAGCAATAAAAAAGAAGGTGTTTTATGCTGAACTAAGCTATGTGCTTGGACTTGTGATTATGGCGTTTGCAGAGAAAACAAAGATTTACATAAATAAAATTAAGACTGCTTACGATTTAATCAGCTGTATTTTAGGTGTTGTACTTTCTTTTTCCTTCTTCGGTTCAGGTCATTTTGAAGGTGTGAAGCTTGGTACTGTAATATGTGCTTTTTTCAATGGCTTTTTGATAGGACAATTTACCAAGCTCCGTGAAAAGCATTTCGAATTCACAGATAGATTCAAGTTAAGAAAATACTTTGATAAACAAAACAGAGACTGTTTCATTCAAACAGTCTCTGCTTTTCTTATCTGTGTTTTTTATAATCTTCAAAAGTTTTAAATGTTTTTATTTCAATTCCTTGTTCTGCAAAGAAATCTTCGTTTTCTGTAAATTTATTTGCAGAAAGCCAGGTGGAATTATAAAGGTCTATGGTCTGACCGCTTTTGGTTTTTATAACAATATATTTTTCTTCATAAAAGTTATTGCTCTCTTTATTATCATAAAATCCTTCAATTACGCCGATATAATCGATGGATTCATACATACATTCGCTTTGAGAAAGAGGAAAATCCTCCTGAGAATATTCAAAGTAATATTCGTAAAAAGGTGCAGTAGAAAAAACGCAGGTAATACAACCTATAAGAGCAAGGGACTCGGCAGCGATAGTGAAATATTTTAATGCTTCGTTTACCACTTTTGGAGCTTTAGGAGTATGAACAGTTTTTTCATCTGATTGCGTTTTGTTTTCCTGACGTGATTTTATGAAATTCAAAGCGAGGGCAGTACCTAAAAGAAAGCTGAAGAAAGGAAGAATCAAAAGATTCTCGAAAAAGCCTGCGATAAACACATTTCCTCTGAAAAGTAAAGCGCATATTGCCGTATAAACAAGACCAAGACCCAGGGTGACGGGAATAGTGAAAAGCAATGAAACTGCGATAGTCTTAAAGGAGGATTTTACGCCACCGCCATGGCGTAACGCACCTTTTTTCATAGAAGCCTCGGCAACTGCGTTTGAAATGGGATTGCTTTTTCCGCCATTTTCAAGAAATTTTTGCAGGTTTTGCTGATAAAGTGTATTTCTTTTGGATTTTTTTAGTTTTTTAAGAGCTTTTTCGTCTTTGCCGCTGTAGAACAAGGACTGTGAGCCTACAACCGCTGCTTCAATTTCTGCTTCATAGAAATTCTGAAGCATCATAGCAATAATTTTGTCGCCTGCTCCGCCAAGCATTTCTCCGCTTTCTAAAACATTATCACCAAAATATCTGTTTATATTGTCTTTTTGTGCAGAAATAAGTCTGTTCTTTGTGATTCCGTTTTCTAAAAATTCAGTAAGAGCAGGGGTGATTCTTATAAGTAGTGGCGTTAATTCATTGAAGCAGTTTTTCATCAGTGCTTGTGAATCAACATATGTATATGTGTAGCAATTAAAGTTCTCCGGCTCAATAAAAGCGAGTACATCGTAAAGGGAGAACGGCAACTGACGGTCGCTGTCGAGAGACACTGAAACCCAGAGAGTCTGTTGGGCATATGCGGCTTTGCCTGCTTCTATGTATGATAAAAGCACCTTATAACCTTCAAAAGAGAAAACGGCGCAAACGCCAAGCTCTTCTGCTTTGCGGTTTTGAGAGGTCATCTTCCTTATTACAGGATTTTCAATATTAAGTTTTTGGGCGCATTCCCGACATTGAGAAGCAAAAAATTCTTTTAAATCCATTTAAGTAAAATCCTTTTAAAAATATAAAGGTATTTTACTAAAAAGTTTCGTTTTCGTCAACATAGAAAAAAATTATCGTTCTTTTCCTTGCACCTTGACTATTGAAGAGAATAGCCTGTTGGAGTATTATATTATTAGCGTTTTATTATTACGTTTTTTAAAGGAGTGCTTTTATGCTTTCTAATAAATTTATATGTGCCACAAGGGAATATTCAACTTATAAAAATTTTGTTCCCTCGCCATATCTCAGAAAAACATTTATTGCATATGAATTACCTAAAAAATGTGCAATTACCATTGGCTGCGCAGGTTTTTATGATGTTTTTGTTAATGGACATAAAGTAACAAAGGGTATATTGGCTCCGTATATTTCCAACCCTGACCACCTTGTTTATTACGACCGATATGATGTTACCGAATATATAAACGAGGGAAAAAATGTTTTGGGTATTCAGCTTGGTAACGGCATGCAGAATGCTCCAGGTGGCGAAATATGGGATTTTGAAAAAGAAAATTTTCGCGGTGCGCCCAGAGTTGCGTTTTCAATCGAGATAGAATCCTTCAATGGCAAAACCGATATTATTGAGGCAGATACAAGCGTTAAAACTGCACCCTCACCTGTAATATTTGATGATTTAAGAAACGGGTGCTTTTATGATGCTAGGCTTGAAATTCCTCATTGGTCTGAGCCGATGTTTTCTGACGATAACTGGCAGAGCGCTTTGGTTGCAGAAACTCCGAGAGGCGAAAGAAAGCTTTGTGAAGCGGAGCCTGTTACCGCTATAAGGCATTTAAAACCTGTTTCAATAAGAAGATGCCGTATGGCAGATTTCAGGCCTGCAGATAAGGCGAGTCGAGATGTTTCCCCATTTCCGTCAAAAGAAAGGGATGGCTTTCTTTACGATTTCGGTATTGACACCGCAGGTATTATCCGCCTTAAAATTAAAGGCGAAAGAGGGCAGAAAATTGACCTTCAATTCGGCGAATATCTTGACGAAAACGGTAACCCTGATATAAGCAATTGTCAGTTTTATCCTGACGGCTACGCTCAAAGGGATATTTATATGTGTAAAGGCGAGGGTGAAGAGATTTTCGAGCCGCAGTTTACATACCACGGCTTCAGATATGTTGTTGTTTTGGGAATAGACGAAAGTCAGGCAACTCCAGATTTACTTACATACATTGTTTGTAGCTCTGCTCTTGAAGAGAGAGGTAATTTCAAATGCTCTGACGATACTGTTAACAGACTTCAGGCAATGACAAGAAATGCTACTATTTCTAATTTCTATTATTTCCCAACCGATTGCCCTCACCGTGAAAAGAATGGGTGGACGGGAGATGCAAATATGTCTGCTCGTCAGACGCTTCTTAACCTTAATCCTGAAAACAGTTACAGAGAATGGCTTGCTAATATCCGTAAAGCCCAGAGGAATAATGGCGAAATCCCCGGTGTTGTTCCCACAGGTAGCTGGGGTTATAATGTTGGCCCTGCCTGGGATGCGGTGCTTATAAATCTTCCTTATTTTACTTACCTTTATCGCGGCGATAAGGAGATTCTCAAAGAAAATGCACATGCAATTTTTGCCTATGCGGATTTTCTTGATGGAAAAAGAACCGAAAAAGGCACAGTGAATTACGGGTTGGGCGACTGGTGTCCTGTTACTGTTCTTAAATCTCCTGTTGAGTTTACAAGCACTGTTATTTCTATGGACAGTATGAAAAAAGCGGCTTTTATTTTTAACGTCCTTGGTATGAAAAAGCAGGAGGAATTTTGCCGCAGCTTATATAATGAGCTTCGCGCTGCCGCAAGAAAATATCTTGTTGATTTAAAAACATGTACTGCAAAGGGCAGATGCCAGACATCTCAGTCTATGGCAATATACTATGATGTTTTTGATGAGGCAGAAAAGCAGAAGGCTTTTCAGGTGCTCGTTGATATAATTGAAGAAGGCGGAGAATATATTGACTTCGGGTTTGTGGGTATTATGTCAATATTCCGCGTGCTGTGTGAATATGGCAGAGCTGACCTTGCTTTTAAAATGATAGCAAGAACTGATTATCCGTCATTCGGTTGTTGGGTAAAACGTGGTTATACTGCTCTTGCAGAAAATTTCCATCGCGACGGAGAGTTTCCTGATTCACTTAACCACCATTGTTTTGGAGAAATTTCTGCTATATTTATTGAGTATTTTGCAGGTATAAGGGTGAATCCGTATCAGGATAACTGTAAGGAAGTAAACATTGAGCCTTGTTTTGTGCCTCAGCTGACAAACGCAAAGGCATATCACGATACCGAAGGTGGCAGAATAAGCGTTTCATGGGAACGTAACAGTGGGGAAATCAAGCTTATCGTTGAAAAGGCAGATGAGCTTTTTGGCGAAATTAAGCTCCCTGCAGGCTACATATTTAAAGATACAAAATTCACATTCAAGAATCTTCAAAGCGGAGAATATACCGTGTTGGATATGAATTATCAGGATGAGCATATTATTGAGGTGTAAAATGGAAACGAATGTAAAGCTTATTGATTATGGCTTTTTCAGCCACGATGGAATTAAATTTGAATATCACGTAAGCGGTAATGAAAATGGTGAACCGCTTGTTATGCTTAATGGTAATGGCGGTGATTATCGTTGCTTTGAAGGTGATTTATATAAGCCTCTTTCAGAACATTTTAAAATAATCCGTTTTTCAACAAGGGGTACAGGAAGAACAGATTTAGGAAACAAAAAATTGTCATTTGAGCTTTTTTCAGACGATTTAAAAGCGCTTCTTGACTTCCTTGGTGCAAAGCCTGTTAACATCTGCGGTTTTTCTGATGGCGGAAATTTAGGTATGGTTTTTGCAGTAACATATCCCGATTATGTGAAACGTCTTGCGGTTTTCGGCTCGAATCTCAATACAAGAGGAACGAAAACATTGGACCAGCTTGGCATTATCAAAGACCACAGAATATATGCTATAAAAGCCGCTTTAACGAAAGATCCTGAATGGAAAAGAAGGTGCTGGATTGAGGGTATGATGGTAGGTCAGCCACACCTTAACTACAAAAAGCTATCTACTCTTAAGATACCATTCCTTAACTGCTTTGGTGAGTTTGATATGATAAAAAGAAGCCATTCACGTAAAATCACAAAAGCAGTAGAGGGTGCAGAGGAAATTATTGTTCTTAATGGAGGCCACAGCACAGCCTTCAAGAAAACAGATTTCCTTATTCTCCCTGTTGTTAAAAAGTTTTTGGGCGTTGAGTAATACATAAAAATGCAACAGTAAAAGGGCTGTAAAAAAACGAGAAGTTTTTTTACAGCTCCTTTTTGTATCTCCATTATTTTTTATTGAAATGGAGTGTGTGTTGTGGTATAATAAACTGTAAAAATTAAATTGGGTGATTTTTTGAGTCGAAAAAGATGGGTCGTTTCCAAGTGCGATAAAGACCATGCGGCAACTATTGCAGAAAATTGCGGAATAGAGCCGTTTGCAGCATATCTTCTTTGCGCTCGCGGAATGACAGATGAGTTTGAAATTGAGAGCTTTTTATTTGATACCGACTTAATTGACCCCTTCACCTTGCCTGATATGGATAAGGCTTGCGAAAGAATAAATATGGCTCTTGATAATGGTGAAAAAATCACTGTTTTCGGAGACTATGATGCAGATGGTGTTACATCGACTGCGCTTTTGTATTCCTTTTTATCTTCTGTTGGCGGGAATGTGGATTATTACATTCCCGACAGAACCGGTGAAGGCTATGGTATGAATTGCGGTGCAATTGATGCTCTCAAGGGTAGAGGCACTGACCTTATTGTTACTGTTGATAACGGTATAAGTGCTATTGAAGAAATTGAATATGCGCGCTCCTTGGGTATTGATGTTGTTGTTACAGACCATCACAAGGCAGGTGATGTTTTGCCTGAAGCGGTTGCTGTTGTTGACCCTCACCGTCAGGATTCCTGTTGTGAATTCAATGAGTGGGCAGGTGTTGGCGTAACCTTTAAGCTTATTTCAGCTCTCGATGAAAGCGAGGGCTATGAGCTTTTGGAAAAATATGCTGATATTATTGCTCTTGGCACTATTGCGGATATTGTTTCTCTTAAAGGTGAAAACAGAATTCTTGTGCGTAGCGGTGTTGCGTTTATTAACCTTGCAATCTCTGACGGGACTCTCAGGAAAGGACTTAAAGCTCTTCTTGACGAGAGCGCAAGCGCAGGTCCTGTTGACGCATCTTCTCTTGCTTTCAGGATAGGTCCGCGTATAAACGCTGCAGGCAGAATGGGTTCAGCTGAAAGAGCGTTGAAGCTTCTTCTTACAGAGGATGCTGCTGAAGCAAAAGCTATTGCAGAGGAAATTTCGCAAGCTAATGCCGCGCGTCAGGAAACAGAATCAGCTATAACTGAGGCGGCAATCAGAATAATTGAAGAAAATCCTCAGATAAAATACAAAAGAGTTATTGTTGTAAGCGGTGAGGATTGGCATCAGGGTGTAATAGGTATTGTGGCATCAAGGCTTGTTGAAAGGTATGGCAAGCCGTGTATCGTTATATCTGAAAATGGTGATGTTGCTAAGGGTAGCGGCAGAAGTATAGATGGTTTCTCTCTTTATGAAGCTCTTACATATTGTAAGGATTCTCTTGTGCAGTACGGCGGCCACGTATTAGCTGCAGGTCTTAGCGTTGAAAATGGGAAAATTGAAGAATTCCGTAATAAAATAAACAAATATGCTGCAGAGCGTGAAAGAGCAGTAGCAGAATTAGTGATTGATTGCAAGTTGAATCCTGCATCAATAAATCTTGATATGATTTCTTCTATTGAACAGCTTGCGCCTTTCGGTGCGGATAATCCACAGCCTGTTTTTGGCCTTTATAATATGGAGGTTACGGCTCTTCAGCCTGTGGGCAACGGCAAGCATATGCGTATGACATTACAGAAAAATGGCTATAGTCTCAGTGCAATAATGTTTTCTGTTTCACCTGAGAGCTTTCCGTTTTGTGAGTCAGATAAAGTAGACCTTGCGGTAAGACTTTCTGTTGGCGAATATATGGGCAAGGCTAAGATTAATATACAAGTTAAAGATATTAAGTTCAGCTCCCTTGACGATGAAGCTGTTATTATGTCTGAGAAGGATTATGAGGATTTTTCTTCAGGTGAAGAGTTGTCCGATGAGGTAATAGAAAGAATAAATGTGAGCCGTGAGCTTTGCGGTGATATTTACAGATTTATGAGAGTAAATAATAAATGGCACTATTCTGCGGAGGTTTTGTGTTATAGATTAGGTCTTTCTGCAGAAAATATTGTAAATTGCCGTATAGCTCTTGATGTGCTTACAGAATTGGGAATTATTGACTTCAATAACGGTTGTTATAGTCTTCCGTCAGAAAATGTTAAAAACCCTATTGATAATTCAAGAATCTTCTTGAGAGCACTCAATCTTAAAAACTAATAATGGAGGTGATAGGTGTGAGTGAAAAAACAAGTGTTGATTTAATGTACAATGAATTAAAGCATCAGGCGGCAGAGCTTTTCGGAGTAGAGGAAGCCGCTGTTATCGACAAGGCGTTTAAGGTTGCAAAGGAACGCCACGATGGGCAGATGCGCTCGTCAGGTGAGCCATATATCATTCACCCTATTGCTGTTGCCAAAATTGTTCTTGACTACGGAATGGATTATCAATCCGTAGTTGCGGCAATGCTTCATGATACTGTTGAGGATACAGATTTAACTCTTGAGGATGTAAAAAAAGATTTTGGTGCAGATATTGCAGGTCTTGTTGACGGGCTTACCAAATTGGGTAAGGTGCCTCTTGATATTAAAGATAAAGAGGAGCAACAGGCAGAAAATGTACGTAAAATGCTTCTTGCAATGTCTGAAGACATAAGAGTTATTATTATAAAACTTGCAGACCGCCTTCATAATGTGCGTACTCTTAACTTTGTAGCACCACAGAAAAGGCGCGATAAGGCTCTTGAAACTCTTGAAATATACGCTCCTATTGCTCACCGTTTAGGTATCAGAGCAATTAAAGAGGAGCTTGAAGACAGAGCAATAAGTTTCCTTGACCCTATTGGCTACAAGGAAATTGAAGATGAGCTTTCAAAGCAAGGTAAATCCCACAAGGAATTCCTTGAATCTATAAAAAAACAGATTGGTGAAAGAGTAAGTACAGTTGTGCCTGAAGCAAGGCTTGAGGCGAGAATCAAAAGTGTTCATGGTATATACCGTAAAATGTATATGCAGAACAGGAATTTTGATGAAATTTATGATATATACGCGGTGCGTATTATTGTGAATTCTACTATTGAATGCTATGACTGCCTTGGAATAATCCACGATATGTTTACTCCTATTCCGGGTAGATTCAAGGATTATATTTCAACCCCTAAGCCTAATATGTATCAGTCTCTTCATACAACGGTTATAGGTAAGGCTGGTATTCCTTTTGAGGTGCAGATAAGAACATGGGAGATGCACCATACCGCAGAATTCGGTATTGCAGCTCACTGGAAATATAAATTAGGTCTTAATGGTACACAGAAGTTTGAAGAAAGGCTTCAGTGGATTCGTCAGCTTCTTGAAACACAGAAGGATGCTGATGACGTTAAGGATATTGTAAGCACAATTAAAAGCGATTTAGTATCTGAAGAAGTGTTTGTTTTCACTCCTAAAGGTGATGTTATAAACCTTCCTGCAGGAGCTACGGTTATTGACTTTGCATATGCTATTCACTCTGCCGTTGGTACGAAAATGGTTGGCGCAAAGGTTGGCGGCAGAATTGTGTCTCTTGATTACAAGGTGCAAACAGGTGAGATTGTTGAGATTCTCACTTCCTCTCAACCGGGCAAAGGTCCAAGCCGGGATTGGCTCAGCATTGTTAAAACAAGCAGCGCAAGAACTAAAATCCGCGCATGGTTTAAAAAAGAGCGTCGCGACGAAAATATTATTGAGGGTAAGGCGGAGCTTGAAAGAGAAATCAAGCGTAATAAAATGCGATTTACCGATGAAGAATACGAAGCTCTTATCGAAACTCTTGCGGAGCGTCAGCATTGTGGCTCTGTAGACGACTTCTATGCCGCAATAGGTTATGGCGGTATATTCATTTCAAGGGTCCTCCCTTTTATAAGAGACGAATATCACAGACTTTCTTCTGTTAATCAGCCTGAAAAAATTAAGGTTCAGGAAAATAAACCTGTTAAGCACGCTGTAGGTGAGGGCGTTTCTGTTGAAGGTATTGACAACTGCCTTATTAAGCTTTCCCGTTGCTGTGCACCTATCCCGGGTGATGAAATTATAGGCTTTATTACGCGTGGTCATGGCGTATCTGTTCATAAAAGAGATTGTCCTAATGTGCCTCGTGATATAACAACTTGCGAAGAGCCTGAAAGATGGGTAAGCGCAAGATGGCTCAGTTCAACTGCAAATCAGGAATTCAAGGCAGGTCTTGCAATTTATTGCGAAAGCCGTGTTGCTCTTATGGCGGATGTTGCCACACTTCTTGCAGATATGAGAGTTATGATTAACTCTATTAACACAAGAGAAATGAAGGATGGAAGATATTATATCTATATCACCATTACGGTTAAGAGCACAGATTTCCTCAATGTAGTTATTTCAAAGCTTAAAAATATAAGCGGAATTATGGATGTAACAAGGAGCAGTAACTGATGAAGGCAGTAATACAAAGAGTTATTGAAAGCTCTGTAAGTGTAGATGGCAAGGTTGTTGGCTCTTCAGGAAAGGGCTATATGATTCTTGTTGGCGTCTGCAAAGGTGATACAGAAAAACACGCGGACCTTCTTGCAAGAAAAACAGCATCACTGAGAGTTTTTGAAGATGAAAATGGTAAAATGAATTTATCTGTTCTTGATATAGATGGCGAAATTCTTGCCATATCTCAGTTTACTTTGTGTGCAGATTGTAAAAAAGGTAACAGACCATCTTTTACACCATCTGAAGAGCCTGCAAGAGCTAACGAGCTTTACGGGCTTTATTGCGAAAAGCTTAAAGAGTATGGCGTTAAGAGAGTTGAAAAAGGCATTTTCGGAGCAGATATGAAGGTGTCTCTTATAAACGACGGTCCTGTAACAATTTGTTTTGATACGGATATCTGGAGTGTTTAGAATGAATATTAAATCTGTATGCTTAGGTCCTGTAAGTGCTAACTGCTATGTTTTTTGCGGTGAAAACGGAGAGGGTGCGGTAGTTGATCCGGGTGATTACAATTTTCAGCTCGAAAAGGTAATTGAAGAGTGCGGAATAAAAACGCTGAAATACATTATCTGTACTCACTCTCATTTTGACCACGTTTCAGGTGTAGGCAGATTAAAGGAGAAACATCCTGATGCACAGGTAGTTGTAGGCACAGAGGATGCACCTGCGTTAAGTGATGCAGTGCTTTCTGCTGCAGCAGATTTCGGATTGCCTTTTTACCCTTGCTATGCAGATAAAACTGTTGTTGATGGTGATTTCTTAAGTGTGGCAGAATATACTTTCAGCGTTGTTGCTGCTCCCGGACACACAAAAGGCGGTATTATACTTTACTGCGAAAAAGAAAAAATTGCATTCACAGGTGATACAGTTTTTAAAGGTAGCGTTGGCAGAACAGATTTGTTTGGCGGAAATCACGCTCAGCTTATGGAATCAATAAAGAAAATAAAAAAATTTGCGCCTGATACGGTGCTTCTTTGCGGACATGGTGAAAGTACAACCGTAGCCCGTGAAATGATGTATAATTTTTATTTGTTATGAATTTATATTGTATTAATCACAATTATTTATATGAAACGGAAAAACTGCTTTTTCTTTTCTTCCCCTTTGAGAAAAATGTTGTTCTGAGAGAATTTAACGAAGATAACGGCAATTATTTCTACACAGAAATCAAAACCGAAGGAAATGAAATATATTTTAAAGCAGAGTTTTCCTTTGCTGGTAAAAAAGAAACAGCCGAAAGCAGAAAAGCTAAAGGTATGTGTACAGATGAAGAGTACGATTTATTGTCTCTTGCATATCCGCTCCTGAAAAGCATATGTGGTTTTGCTCCTAAATGGGGGATGCTTACAGGAGTGCGTCCGTCAAAGCTTCTTCTTAACAAAATGGAAGAAATCGGTGAGGATGGCGCGGTGGATTATTTTACAAACCGCTTTTTTGTTGATGAAAAGAAAACTGCCCTTGCTCTTAGCGTTGCCAAGGCAGAAAGAGAGATAATTAAAAATTCACCTGAAAACTCATTCAGCTTATACATAAGCATACCTTTTTGCCCTACAAGGTGTAGCTATTGCTCTTTTGTTTCTCATTCTATAGGTACAGATTCTGCAAAGAAGCTTGTGCCTGAATATGTTGATAAGCTTTGCGAGGAAATTAAGTTCGTTGCAAAGAAAGCAAAGGAATCAGGACTTGTGCTTACAACTGTTTATTGGGGCGGTGGCACACCTACCACGCTTACAGCAGAGCAGCTTGATAAGGTGCTTACTGTAATTGAGGATGATTTTGATTTGTCTTCGTGCCGTGAATATACTGTTGAAGCAGGCAGACCTGATACTATAACAGACGAAAAGCTTTCTGTTTTAATAAAACATAAAGTCAACAGAATAAGCATAAATCCTCAGACCTTTAACGATAGCGTCTTAAAGGAAATAGGAAGATGCCACACTACAGCTTTAACTGAAGAGAAGTTCAAGGATGCCCGTAAGGCAGGCTTTAAAACGATAAATATGGACCTAATTGCAGGTCTTCCTACAGATACATTTGAAAGCTTTAAAAATAGTGTTGATAGGGCAATAGACCTTGGGGCAGAAAACATTACTGTGCATACGCTTGCTCTCAAACGCTCGTCAACCCTTGTTACAGAAGATGAGAAAGACTCCGTTACTGAAAAGAATATTGAAAAAATGCTTGATTATTCTTTTGAGGCGCTTACAAATGCAGGCTACCATCCATACTATATGTACCGCCAGAGCAAGGCTCTCGGTAACTTTGAAAATGTTGGTTGGTGCAAAAAAGGTAAGGAATGTGAATACAATATTTTAATGATGGAAGAATATCAGCATATACTTTCAGTAGGTGCAGGCTCTGTAACAAAGCTTCTTTCGCCAGATATTGAAAAGATTGAAAGAATCTTTAATTTCAAGTTCCCCTTTGAATATATTTCAAGATTTCCGTTGCTCCTTGAAAAGAAGGAGAGGATCTCAGAGTTTTTTAAAGAGTATTATTCGTAATAAATGAGAGGAGGCGCATTATGTCAAATATCAATAATAACCTTGAATATGTTATTGAAAAAGCTGATGCTCCTGAAGAATTTATTAAAGAATGTGAAAATAAGTACAATAATAAAATCCGGAATATTGCTCAGTTGATTTTTGATCGTCAGGTTTCGGAAATTGTAATGATTGCAGGTCCCAGCTCCGCAGGTAAAACAACAACTGCTAAAAAACTGGGCGAGGCGTTAAGAGAAAAGGGTATAAACAGTTATACAGTATCTCTTGATGATTTTTATTTAAACAATGAGGATGCCCCTCGCTTCCCTGACGGTACACCTGATTTTGAAACGGTTGAGTGCCTTGATATAAAATGCTTTCAGGATAAAATGAAGGAGCTTCTTGAAAAAGGTGAAACCGACCTTCCTGAATTCGATTTTATTGAAGGCAAAAGAAAATCAGAGTATAAAAGAATAAAATTTAACTCAAAGGATGTTATTATTGTTGAGGGCCTTCACGCGTTGAATCCTGTTATTACAGATTCACTTCCGCAAGACCGACTTTTAAAAATATATATTAACTTATCTACAAGAATCTATGATAAAAAAGGCAATATTGTTTTAAACAAAAGAAATATGCGCTTTATAAGAAGGCTTGTAAGAGATTTTAAATTCCGCGGCAGCTCTGTTGAGAAAACCTACAAGCTGTGGATTAAAGTCCGCTACGGAGAAGATACCTATCTTTTCCCATTCAAAGATAATGCAGATATAAAAATAAACACGATTCATCTTTATGAAACATGTGTCCTTAAAGAAACGGCAATAGAATTGCTGTCTATGCTGGATAAGGAATCGGCTTTTTATAATGAATCTCAAAGGCTTGTAAGAGCCTTGCAGAAATTCCCTGTGTTAGATTCCTCGTTAGTGCCTGAGGATTCCTTAATGCGAGAATTTATAGGAGCAAAGGAGGACTGATTATGTCAGAAAAAGCTTCAAAGAAACAAAATGTTTTGGGTGGCGCAATGGTGCTTGTTATTGCCACCGCTTTAGTTAAGGTTATAGGTGCAGTTTATAAAATTCCTCTTACAGGAATTATAGGCTCATTAGGTAGAGGTTATTTTGCTTCCGCTTACAATATTTATACACCTATTTACGCTATTTCTATGGCAGGTCTTCCTGTTGCAGTTTCAACAATCGTTTCAAGAAACGCCGCTTTAGGTAAATACAGGGATGTAAAGCAGGTAATGAAAACAACCTTTCCGTTGTTTTTAGGTCTTGGCCTTGTTGGCACAGCGGTGCTTCTTTTAGCCGCTCGTCCGTATGTTGATTCAGTAGGCTCACCATACGCTATTTTCAGCGTATTTATGATTGCTCCGTCAATCCTTTTCTGCTGCATTATGAGTACATACAGAGGCTACTATGAGGGTCTTAACAATATGTACCCAACTGCCATATCTCAGGTTATTGAATCCCTTGCGAAGCTTATTTTCGGACTCGCGGTTTCTTATGCAGTTATTGATTATGCAGCTACTCAGGTTGATTTGACAGGTGCGGTTTTCGGTCAGGTTGCAGAAAACGGCAATCTTCCTCCCATTGCATATGCTATTGCAGCGGCAGGCGCCATTTCAGGCGTCACCTTAGGTACAGTTTTTGGTGCTATTTACACCATTCTCCGCCACAAATTAAAAAAAGATGGTATAACAAAGGAGATGCTTGTAAATTCTCCTCTTGCTTCACCTAAAAAGGACACAGTTAATGAAATAATTAAGATTGCTGTGCCAACTGCAATCAGCTCACTTGTTCTCAATATTACAAACTTCATTGATACATGGATGATTCAGAATCGTCTTGAAAGCGTAGTTGCAGATAATTTCGATACCATTATGGGTATATATGGCGAATCTATAAACGCCGCAAAAATTACTAACGATACAATTCATACCTTTCTTTACGGTGCATATGATACCACCCTGGATTTCAGAAACCTTATTCCAACTATTATGATGACTCTTGGTGTAAGCGCTATTCCAATCATTTCGGGTGCAATGGCTAAAAAGGATAGTAAGACTATAAACGAAACAGTAAACACCGTTTTCCGTACAACAATGCTTATTGCTCTTCCTGCAGGCGCAGGCTTCTTTGCCTTGAGCGAGCCTATACTTTCTCTTCTTTATACAGGAACAGAAAATCAGAGCGGTATTGCAGTTGCAGCACCTGTGCTTGCTCTTTACGGTCTTATGATGGCAATACTTACTTTATCGTCTCCCCTTACAAACATATTACAGGCAATAGGCAGAGCAGATGTTCCTGCAAAGGCTCTCGCTATTGGTTGTGCATTTAAAATAGGTCTTAACTATGTGCTTATCGGTATCCCCGAAATCAATATTAAGGGTGCAGTTTTCGGCACATGCTTCTTCTATCTTCTTTGCATATTTATAAACTATGGTGTGCTCAGAAAAGAAACAGGCGTGCGTATTGATATTAAAACAGTACTTATAAAACCTCTTGTTGCTGCGGTGCTTTGCGGTGCTTCTGCATGGGGTTCATATGAGCTCTTAAGCTCTGTTTTAACATTTGGTGATATGAATTCAAGGCTTAACGGCAATTCTCTTGCTTGCATAATTTCTATAGGCGTTGCAGTTGTTGTTTATGCTGTTTCAGCATTATTGTTGAAAACTTTGGTCAAAAATGACATTTTATTGCTTCCAAAGGGAGAAAAAATTGCCAAAATACTTGAAAAATATAAACTAATCGTATAAAATATAGGAGTATACAACGGCTATGGCTATTGATTTTACATTTAAAGAAAGCTACGATTTTCAGGATTTAGTGAACATTGTAAAAATCCTCAGAGAGCCGGGTGGTTGCCCTTGGGATATGGAGCAAACCCACCAAAGCATAAGGGAGAATTTCCTTGAGGAAACATACGAGGTGCTAGAGGCTATAGATACCCTTAACCCCGAACTTTTAAAAGAAGAATTAGGGGATGTGCTTCTTCAGGTTGTACTTCATGCAGATATGGCTCGCGACGAAGAGTGGTTTGAAATAAATGGTGTGTGTAACGATATATGCCGGAAGCTTATAATCCGCCATCCTCACGTTTTTGGTGATGTTTCTGTTAACTCTACAGACGATGTTCTGAAGAATTGGGACGATATTAAACGTCAGACCAAGAAGCAGAAAACTCAGAGTGAGGCAATGGCATCAATCCCTGCCACATATCCTGCACTTATGAAAGCTCAGAAAGTGCAGTCGAAGGCTAAGAAAGCAGGCTTCGATTGGGATAATGCAGAGGGTGCTTTCTTGAAAATTGAAGAAGAATCAAAAGAACTTCAGATAGCACTTCAAAGCGGTGATAAGGCTTGCGTTGAAGAAGAGTTAGGCGATTTGCTTTTCTCGGCAGTTAATGTGGCCCGCTTTTGCGATTGCGATGCGGAAACCGCTCTTGAAAAGGCAACCCGGAAGTTTATGAAGCGTTTTACAGTAACAGAAAGAATTGCTGCGGAAAAGGGGATAGATATGAAATCTGCCTCTCTTGAAACGCTTGACTTATTGTGGGATGAAGCGAAAGCTCTCACAAAGTAGGATGTCCATAATAAATCGTGTCTGCGATTTGGAAAATAGAAAAATTTTTGGAGGATTTTAAAATGAATAAGACAGATCTTGTAAATGCAGTTGCAGCTGCAGGTTTCTCAAAGAAAGATGCAGATAAAGCAGTAGCAGCAGTTTTCGGCGCAATCGAAGGCGCACTTGCTAAGGGTGATAAGGTTCAGCTTATCGGTTTCGGTACATTTGAAGTACGCGAAAGAGCAGCTAAGGAAGGCCGCAACCCAAGAACAGGCGAAACACTCAAGATCGCTGCATCAAAGGTTCCTGCATTCAAGGCAGGCGCAGCTCTTAAGAACGCTGTTAAATAATTAAATATTATTAAAGTTAAACTCCGCAAGGCTTAGCCTTGCGGAGTTTGCTTTTTATAAATGATTTTATTCTACTATGTTATTGAGCCACACTCTCTTTTTTATTAAAGTCATACCGATTATAACTTTAATGATATCTACTGCCTGAATTATTGGGAAGGCAGTAAGAATATCTAAATGGAACACATAGTAAAGAGAGAAAGCAACAGGCACGCTGAAAACCATAACAAATACACTATCCATAAGGAAGGTTATAAGGGTTTTACCGCCACTTCGTATGGTGAAATACGAAGCATTTGCGAAAGCGTGAACAAAGGAGAAAGCGGCAGATATTTTAATGAAATACGCAGCGTAATCCTTTGCCTGCTGAGTTGTGTTGTAAAGCAGCGGTATCTGGTCGCTTACTGCAATAACAATAATTGAAACTGCAATACTCAATAAAACGGAGAAGGTTATAAGCTTTCTGTCTGTATCGTATGCTTTTTCAAATTCATTTGCACCTAAGTGCTTGCCGATTATTATTCCAATACTTGCACCCAGGGAAATGAAAGAAATATTCGCAAGATTCATTACGGTTGCAGAAATACTGTAGCCTGCAACAACTGCAATGCCATGAAGACTGTAAGCAACGCTGAGAAGGGACATTCCCAAAGACCAGAAAAACTCATTGAATAAAAGGGGCATACCCTTTACGGTAATGTCCTTGAATATTTTTCCCGGGATTTTAAAGCTCTTAAAAAGACCCTTGAAATAGGAGAAACGTGAACGTTTTGCTATGGTGTAAGCAAGCATTATAAAGCATTCAACATAGCGGGAAATATTCGTTGCAATTGCTGCACCCTCTACACCTAACTGAGGGAAGCCGAACTTTCCGAATATAAGAAGATAGTTAAATGTACAGTTTGTAATAACGGCTATAAAGCTTGCAACCATAGGTGCAACTGTTTCGCCTGTTTCTCTCAGGGTACTTGAAATTGTTTGAGTTACGCAGAAAGGTAAGAATCCCCAAAGGATGACGTTCATATATTTCTGTGCGTAATCAAGAGTAAGGGCAATATTGCCTGAGTCAGAGGATTCGTGCAGATACATATTTATAAGCGGTGTCTGAAAGAAAAGGAAAATAGCAGTACCTATAACTAAAATCGCTATTGATACATATACTTTATATCTTACTGTATAGCGAATTCCGTCAGAATCTTTTTTGCCGAAAAACTGTGCGGTAAAAATACCTGCACCGCTTAAAGCGCCAAAAAGAGCAAGGTTAAATACAAATATAAGCTGGTTAACAATAGATACGCCCGACATCTGCTCTGTACCCAAGGCACCAACCATGATGTTATCCAAAAGGCTTACAAAGTTAGTAATAATGTTTTGAAGCATTATGGGGAATGCCACAGAAAGAGTCATTTTGTAGAACGCTTTATCACCAAAGAACTTTTTTAAAAACATAATTATTTGAGTAAGTCGTGCTCCTTAATGTAGTTAATTGTTTCGTCTACAGTTGTGAATGCAAGGCCTACTACAGTGTCTGCACCACCGTAGTAAATTGCGATTTTACCTGTTTCGCTGTCTGCAAGAGCGGCGCAAGGGAAGCAAACGTTAGGAACGTCGCCAACAAACTCGTATGTTTCTCTTGGAGAGAGAAGGTAACGGTCTGCTCTGTGAAGAACCTTCCAAGGCTCATCCTTATCTGTAATCATAGCACCCATACTGTATGTAAAGCCGTTGCAGCTTGTAAGCACGCCATGGTAGAAGCAGAGCCAACCTTCGTCTGTTTCAATAGGTGTTGGACCTGCGCCAACCTTTGTCATTTCCCAGTTCATTTCGGGGCGGATAACGAAGCGGTGCTTGCCCCAGTATGTAAGGTCTTTTGAATGACTGAGGAAAATTTCACCGTATGGTGTGTGTCCCTTATCGCAAGGACGGGTGAAGAGCATATATTCGCCATTTACTTTTCTTGGGAAGAGAACGCCATTTCTTGATACAGGGAGAACAGCGTCTTCGTAACGCTCCCAGTTTTCAAAGTCTGTTGTCGTTGCGATACCGATTGATGTGCCGCAAACTGTGTGGCATACCCATGAAAGGTAGTAAACGCCATCAATTTCGCAAAGTCGAGGGTCATAACCGCCAAAAATCTTTTCATCGTTAAGATTCCAATGGATACCGTCATCGCTGAAGCCTGTAACGAGGTACTGCTCACGAGTAACATCATCCATTCTGAAAACGCCTGCAAATTTGCCTTTGTAAGGAACAACTGCTGAGTTGAAAATGCTGTTTGCATCCTTTACGAATGAGCGGTCAATAATTGGGTTTTCTGTATATCTCCATACAGGGTCTTTGCAGTTTGCAGGTTTATCCTGCCAAGGAATATTTTTAATTGTTGAATTAAGAATTTTCGCCATAGTAAGTACCTCAACTATCGTAATAATTTAATGTTTCTATAATAAGCGCACCTACGTCAGATACTGTTTTACGGCGTATAGCAGTGATTTTATCTGCAGTAGGAGAAACGCTTTTTGATATATGTTTTTTAGAGGTGCCCAAAGAGCAGGCAGGAAAGTGATTAACAGCAAACGGTGTGAAAGAAGCTGAGCCTAAAAGGGTAGTTTCCTTTGTTAGCTCAAGGCTTAAGTTCTCTGCTGCCTGAGCAATAATTGACGCAATTTTCGCAGAGCCCTTGTTCCCGCTTCCGTCTTTGAAGAAAACTGACAACTTATCGCTTGTTGTTATTTCCTCGATAGGAATAAAAACAGTAGGAATATCAGAAAAAAGTCTTCTGTATTTTTTAGCAAAGGCGTAAGAGCCTGCTCTGCCTGAATATTCAGAGCCTGTTATAAGGCAACAGAATTCTGTTTTTTCATACCTGAAGCTGTCTTCGGAGAATTGCTTTAATATACTGAGAATTATTGATGAAGGCATAAGGCTTGAGCTTATACCTGAAGATGTTTTTTGAGGATTTACAAGAATTAATCCGATAACATAAAAGGGTAGGAAGACAAGGCAAAAGCCTCTCAATACTCTGAAAAAAGGCTCATCAATAGGTGCACCGCTAAAAAGAAATAACGCCTGAGAGCAAAACAAAAGAGTATTTCCTACAATAGAACAGATGCTTACAATGTAAGTTGCCATATTGCCGAAAAGGAAGCTCCTTATACTGAGAGGAGCATCTGTATGAGCAACAAAAACAACTCTTTGCTGAGCTATACCCTGAGGGAAACGTCTGCCTAGAATGTTGGCGGAATTTTTTCTTGGTTTTATAATATCTAGCTTTGTGCCGTCAAAAATGAATTTGTAAGAAAAAACTGCGAATATACCAAGATTCAATAAAAGGGACAGAACTGCCGTGGCAACATATCCGTTTGAAACAGATATTGAAAACAAAACAGCACATATAATAAGCAGGGCGCAAAGAATTTTCTGCGTTAAGGTGCCTGCTCCCGGATGAGTATGGAAATATTGCTCCTGAGTATCGTCGCAATATTTCATAAGCTCATTGAGAAACAGGTGCTTTGCCTGCTCTTCACCTTTTTGACCTGTTCGTCGGTCGTCAGTTGATTCGGTTACTGTTTCTATAGTTTCAAGCACATAGCTTAGTGTTTTATCGTCAAGCTGTGGTAATGCTGTCATCTTAGCCTATAACCTTTATAAATCTCTTGTAAGCCTCTTCCCACTCGTCTCGGTTTTCAGGAGTGTGGTGCTTAAGGTTTTCACCTTTTGCGATAATTTTACGGGCCTCTTTTATATCTGCAATTGCGCCTGAAGAAATAAGCTGTATAGCAATATTTCCCAAAGCAGTCGCTTCAATTGGTCCGCCGTAAACATCTACGTTACAGCTCTGTGCAGTCATATTAAGAAGAAGCTTATCCTTTGTTCCGCCACCCATAACGTGGATTCTGTCATATGCTTTTCCTGTGCACTCCATAATTCCGTCAAAAGTAAGGCGATATTTAAGAGCAAGGCTTTCGTATATGCAACGCATAATTTCGCCAACAGTCTGCGGAACATACTGATTTGTTTTTTCGCAATATTCTTTTACTCGCTTTGGAATGTTACCCATAACTGCAAATTCAGGCGCATCAGGGTCAATAAAGCATTTGAGAGGCTCACATTCAAGAGCCAGCTTCTCGAGCTCTGCATAGGAATATTCTGTTCCTTCTCTTATCCATTGGCGACGGCTTTCCTGAATAAGCCATAAGCCGCAAATATTTTTAAGAAATGCTATTGAATAGTTGTAGCCGCCTTCGTTTGTTACATTAAGCTTCTTTGATGCTTCGTTGAGAACAGGCTCTTTTACCTCTGTTCCGAAAAGAGACCATGTACCGCTGCTGATAAATGCGAAGTCTTCATACTCGCAAGGAGCGGCAGAAATTGCGCTCTGTGTATCGTGAGAAGCAACACTTATAATATCTGCCTGAGGAACGCCTAATTCCTCGCAGATGTCTGCACTGAGCTTACCGATAACTGTACCTGTAGGAACAATATCTGTTAAAAGGCTCTTTTTTATACCAAAGGTATCAAGAATTTCCTTTGACCAATCTCTTGTTTTTAGATCAACCATCTGAGATGTGGTTGCAATTGAATATTCTGTTGATTTAACTCCTGAAAGCATATATGCAAGAAGATCAGGCATAAAAAGAAGTGTGTCTGCCTCTTCAAGGATGTAAGGGCGATTTTCCTTTAATGAAAGAAGCTGGAAAATTGTATTGAAATCCATGAATTGAATGCCTGTTATATCGTACATTCTTTCGTGGGACATATATTCCTTTGCTCTTTCTACCATGCCGTCGTTTCTTTTATCGCGGTAGTGAACAGGGTTTTCAACAAGAGTGCCATCTTTTCTGAGAAGGCCAAAGTCAACACCCCATGTATCAATACCGATAGAATCAAAGCCGCCATCCTCTTTCGCTTTAAGGATACCTTGCTTGATTTCAAAGAAAAGTCTCTGAACATCCCAGTAAACAGTGCCGTTGATTGTTACGGGGTCGTTTGAAAAACGGTGCACTTCACGAAGTGTGATTTTTTCTCCATCAAATTCACCGATTATTGCTCGTCCGCTTGAAGCGCCGAAGTCGAATGCTAAAACTCTTTTAGACATATATATCACTCCAATAGTTGTAGTTAACTTCTTATTTAAGGAAGCAGTTAATTATAATTTCTTCTGCCTCTTCCTCTGTTTTGCCCATTGTCTGTAATTTGAGAAGCTGGTCGTTGTTGATTCTGCCTATTGCAGCTTCGTGAACAATGTTTGCATCCCAGTGGTTAGCTGCAATTTCAGGGATAGAACGGATTTTTGCATCGCCCATAATAATTGAGTCGCACTGAACGTGTGCGCGGCACTTTGCATTACCAACTGCGCGAGGATAGAAAACCTGCTCTGAACTGTCCTTTGCAACAGAACGGGAAATAATCTGGGAAGATGCATTTTCTCCATTGAGCTCAATAACCATATCTGAATGAGCAATCTGCTTGCCGTGAGTCATAAGCTTTTCTAAAATAACAAGGCTGGCGCCCTTCTGGAGTTTTGCAACTGTATTGCGTTTTGTGGAATCAACACCCTTGATTTGAACGCTTTCCATTTCGCAATATGAGTTTTCGTCCATATATATTTCTGTTTTAGGATTTAAAACTCTTTCACCTGAGCCGTCACCCTCACCATAATGCTTTTCAACATATTTTATACGTGCGTTTTTGCCTATGAAAAAGCGGTGGATGCCGTCGTGTTCACTTTTTTTATCTCCTGAGTTGTGGATTCCGCAACCTGCAACAATAACAACATCGCAATCATCACCGATGTAAAAATCATTGTAGGTAAGGTCATCAACACCTGTTTCGGTTATGATAACGGGAATGTGAACACTTTCGTTTTTAGTGCCGGGTTTTACTGTTATATCAATACCGGGCTTGTCCGCTTTAGGTTCAATTGTAATATTTGCGCTTGAGCGCCTTTCAACGCCTTCACCATTTTTTCTTATATTGTATGCTCCCTGAGGTGTGCCGTGAAGGTCAGCAACAGCCTCAAGCATGGAGCGGTCTATTTTATCCATATCTTAATTAACCTATACCTTTATCTGAATGAACAGTTGTTATCAAATTGACGCATCAGCTCAGGGAAAACTTCTTCCTGAGGACCGATTTTCTTAACGTATCCGTCTGCGATAATTGCAATTTCATCTGCAATTTTCATAATTCTTTCCTGATGGGAAATGATTACCATGCTCTCTTTACGGGTTTTCGAAATACCTTTAAAGCTTTCAACAAGCATGTTGAAGCTCCAAAGGTCAATACCTGCTTCCGGCTCGTCGTAAATCGCAAGCTGAAGGTCTCTCGCCATAAGAGTAGCTATTTCAATTCTCTTTATTTCACCGCCTGAAAGAGATGAGTCAACCTGACGGTTAAGGTAATCCTTTGAACAAAGTCCAACCTGAGTTAAGTACGCGCAGCACTGATCTTCGGGAAGGCTGCTTCCGTGAGCTATACTGAGAAGTTCTCTTACGGAAAGGCCTTTGAAGCGTGGCGGATGCTGAAAAGCGTAGCCGATACCTAACTTCGCTCTTTCGGTAATTGATAAATCAGTTATATCCTGACCATTCCATATAATCTGACCACCTGTTGGCTTTTCGATACCCATAATAAGCTTTGCAAGGGTAGATTTACCGCCACCATTAGGTCCTGTTATAACAAGGAATTTGCCGTCTTCTACAGTGAGAGAAACATCTTTTATAATATCCTTTTCACCTTTTTCATCGGCAACATTAAAAGAAATATGCTTTAATTCTAACATAAAAGTCTCCGCTGAATGTATATTAAGTAACTGTATTAACATAATTACTCATATTAAATTATATACAATTAATGGTATTTATTCAAGTGTTTTTGAAAAATCCTTGTTATACTCGTTTTTTTGTGATATATTAAATCCAATGAATAAAATTTGTTGCTTGGAGGGTTCTTTATGAGACGAATCGGCGGAGATTATGAAAAGGATTTATCCCGTGAAACACTTGAAACTATTCTTCAGGATGCAGTTATGGGTATTGCTATTGTTTCTCCTCATCCTGATGGAGTAAGGCTTGATTATACAAATGACGGCTTCTTTTCCGTTTTTGGATACACAAGAGATGAATATGAGGAGCTTAATCCGGAAGTCAGAATGAATCTTTTTAATCAGGCGGATTTTATTGATATTGTTTCAAGAGTAAACACTCAGTATGAGCCCGGTGAAGTAATTGAGTTTGAAACAAGAATAAATAAAAAAGGCGGAGAAAAAGCCTGGGCGCTTATTTCTACACGTAAGCCAAGAAATGTTTCAAAAGAGGATTTGATTTTCATTTGTAATATTATGGATATTACAAAAATGAAGAAGCTTCAGATGCAGCTTGAAGAAGAAAAAGAAAAATATGAAATTGTTGAGGAAATTTCCGATAATATCCTTTTCAATTACGACGTAGTAGCCGATGTTTTTGAGTGTGCTGCTAAGAATATACGCGGTGCAAGCTCAAGAACAAAAATTGAAAATGCAATAGAGAACTTTACTTATGGCGATATTATTGACCATAGAGATGTTCCGGTATTTATTGAGGCGCTCAGTAATGCATTATCGGGTAAAAAAATAAATGTTTTTGATGCTCGTGTTACCAACAGCCGTGGTGATGGCGTGTGGCACAGAATCAAGTTTGCGGTTATTTATAACGAATCAGGAAATGCCACAAGATTTGTGGGCACAATTACTGACGTCGATAAGGAAAAGAAAGAGAAAACAAGACTTATTTCTCAGGCTGAAACTGACCAGCTTACAGGCTTCCTTAACAAACTTTCAACAAGCCTTAAGGTTTCTGAAATTCTCAAATCAGATCCTGATAACGTAGGTGCATTGCTGTTTATTGATATTGATGATTTCAAAAAACTCAACGATACATATGGCCACCACGAAGGCGACGATTTCCTTCGTCAGTTTTCAAGTAAGCTTTCCATACGCTTTGGCGCTAACGATACATTAGGCAGAGTCGGCGGAGAGGAATTTGTTGTGTTTATAAGTGGCGAAGCAGACGACGAAGAAACTATTTGCCGTAAGGCAACGGCGTCAGCTGAGGATGTTTTGCGTATTTGTCGTAGCATAAGGTTGGAAAATATTCCTGATAAAGAAATGACTTGCAGCGTCGGTGTTGCTGTTTACAAAAAAGATGGTGAAACATACGCAGAGCTTTACGAGAAAGCAGATATGGCTATGTACAGCGTAAAGAAGAGCGGTAAAAATAATTATAATTTTGCAGAATAATTTTGAAAGGAAGCTTTCAATTGTCCGGAATAATAGATTATATCAAAGATAAAAAGGTGCTTATTCTCGGCTTCGGCAGAGAGGGGAAATCTACTTACTGCTATATAAGAAAGCATCTGCCGGAAAAAGAACTTACTATCGGGGATATGAATAAACCCCAGATAGATGACAGTAACGTAAGTCTTATTTATGGCGATGATTATCTTAAACATTTAGGGGATTTTGATATTGTTTTTAAAAGTCCCGGTATTGCTTTCCTTGAGGATAATATGTACCCTGAAACAACCGAGATAACCTGCCAGACAGATATGTTTTTAAGGTTTTGCAAGCCAACTGTGGTAGGTATTACGGGTTCAAAAGGCAAAACAACAACTTCTACACTTATATATGAGATTCTCAGAGCAGGTGGCGTAAATACTTGTCTTATCGGTAATATAGGTGTGCCTGTGTTTGAGAAAGCGGATGAGGGCGAAGACTTAGTTGCGGTTATTGAAATGTCCTCACACCAATTGGAGTTTACAACTGCAAGCCCTCGCGTTGCAGTGCTCGTTAACATTTATCAGGAGCATCTTGATCATTACAAAACAGGTTTTGAAGGATATGTTAATGCAAAGCTTAATATAGTCCGTTATCAAAAACCGGGTGATAGGGTTATTTACAATCCTGAACAGGATTTGACCGGTGTTGTTGATTGGGATAAGGTTATTGTTGATGGTAACGCAAAACCTGTAACCTTTACAGATGTGCAGAATGATGAGTTTGTTAATGAGTTATGGAAATCTACAGAGCATCTTAAGGGCGAGCATAACCGTCAGGACATTGCTTATGCTCTCGCAGCTGCACGAGTTTTCGGCGTAAGCGATGATGCGGCAAGGCAAGCTATAAAAGGCTTTGGCGGTATTGAACACAGGATGGAGTTTGTTGGCGATTTCGATGGTGTTAAATACTACAACGATAGTATTGCTACTATTCCCACTGCGGTTATGGGTGCTGTGAAGGCTCTCGGTAACGTAGATACGCTTCTTTTTGGTGGTCTTGACAGGGGAATAGATTACAAGGACTTCATAGATTTTCTTAATACATCAGATATAAACAACATTGTTGGTCTTCCCGAAACAGGTCATAACATTATTGCTGAGCTTAAAAATGTGGGTTGCAATAAAAATATGTTCTGTGCTGAGGATATGGCGGATGCAGTTTCAATTTGCGGTAACTGCACAAAAAAAGGAAAATCCTGCCTTTTCTCGCCTGCGGCAGCAAGCTATAATTTCTATAAGAATTTTGAAGAAAAAGGCAAGCATTTTAAGAAACTTGTGAATGAATTGACAAAATGATTTCGCAGGTATATAATATAGTTTACAGAATTTGTTAAAACAAAGGGAGATTACTATGAAAAAACTCTTAGCAATTGCTTTAGCTGTTGTTATGACTTTCTCTGTAGCAAGCATTGGTTTTGCAAGCTATAAGAGTGATGCGCAGTTAAGATTTGATGAAAACGGTAAGTTCAAGATTCTTGTTCTTGCTGACGTACAGACAGACTATCCTATGCAGGATGAAATGATTTTCTTCATGGAAGAAGCAATCCGTGCATCAAAGCCTGACCTTATAGTTTTCACAGGCGATAACGTTAATAACGACGACAAGAGAACATACGCGCAGATGCTTGCTCCTTGTATTGAAGCAGGTGTTCCTTACACAATGGTTTTAGGCAACCATGACCAGGAAAATTCTGGCGGTATGACAAGAGAAGAAATTGTTGCTGAATATCAGAAATATGAAGGCTTCCTCGGTTACGATGCAGATCCTTCAATCCATGGCGCAGGTACTCATAACCTTCCTATTCTTTCAAGCGATGGTTCAAAGCTTGCTTTCAACCTTTGGATGTTCGACTGTGGCGACTATGTACGCACTTCAGATGGTGAATGGCTCGGTTATGACTGGGTTCGTGAAGATCAGATTGAGTGGTATAACAAGGTTCGCGATGAAATGACTGCTGAAAACGGCGGTGAGGTTGTTCCTTCTATTGCTTTCCAGCATATTATTCCTCAGGAGCCTTGCGAAAAGATTTTCCTTCCTTCAGAGGTTAAGCTTGGTGAAGCAACAATGAACTTCCAGGATGGAACAATATATTCTTTTATCCCTGATATGACACAGTATGAGGGCTACCTCTTTGAGAGATGCTGTCCAAGTTACGGCAATGATGGTCAGTGGGATGCTATGGTAGCAGGTGGCGATGTTCTTGGTCTTGTTTGTGGCCATGACCACGTTAACGGATTTATTGCAACTTGTGATGGTATTGATATGATTATGGCACCGGGTTGCACATACGACTCATACTACAACAACTTCATTCAGGGTGCTCGCGTAATTGAGCTTGATGAAAGCAACACATGGGAATATTCAACATACCTTCTTACAGCTAACGAGCTTGCTCAGAATCCTGAATCTAACCTTGGCCACCACGGCGGAGACAGAGATGAGTTTAGCTACACATTCAACTACTATTTTGAGAAAATTTTTGGTTTCCTTCTTAACATTTTCAGAAATATGTTAGGCGGCATTGTAGTTGAATAATTAAATAATTATAATTCGCATATATGCAGAATGCAAAAATTCTGCATATATGCATTTTTTATGCATAAATTTTGCATATATACAATTATAATGCAAAGATTTTTCGGGGTGTTATTTTTGTTGGTTTGCCACAAAACAACCAAAAAATAAGTATATTTATTGCGGTTTTGTAGCATTTTATAGAAAAAACTCACAAATAAAAATATTTGAATAAAAGTATTGACATTTTTTGTTCGAAGGTGTATAACTATGCGTATCGAATGAATATTTTTTCAGAAAACCAATATCTCGTTATGGAGGAAATAAATTATGGATAAGAAAAACATCAAAAAAGTAGTTCTTGCTTACTCAGGTGGTCTTGACACATCAATCATTATTCCTTGGCTTAAGGAAAACTACAATAACTGTGAGGTTATTGCAGTATCAGGTAACGTTGGTCAGGCAAGTGAGCTTGAGGGTCTTGAAGAAAAGGCTATTAAAACAGGCGCTTCAAAAATTTACATTGAAGATCTTACAAAGGAATTCCTTGAAGATTACGTTTTCCCGGGTCTTAAGGCCGGTGCAATTTATGAAGAGTATCTTCTCGGCACAGCATTTGCTCGTCCACCAATCGCAAAGAGAATTGCAGAAATTGCAATTGCTGAAGGCGCAGACGCTATCTGCCACGGTTGCACAGGTAAGGGTAACGATCAGGTAAGATTTGAGCTTGCTATCAAAGCCTTTGCTCCTGATATGCCAATCATTGCTCCCTGGAGAGAATGGGATATCAAATCTCGTGAAGAAGAAATCGAATATGCAGAGGCACACAATGTTCCTCTTAAGATAAACAGAGAAACAAACTACTCAAAGGATAAAAATATCTGGCACCTTTCACACGAAGGTCTTGATCTTGAAGACCCAATGAACGAACCTCTTTACAATAAAGAAGGCTTCCTTGAAATGGGCGTTTCTCCTGAAATGGCTCCTGACAAGCCAACATACGTAACAATTCACTTTGAAAAAGGTGTTCCAACAGCAGTTGACGGCGTTGAAATGGGTGCGGTTGAGCTTGTTACAAAGCTTAACGAGCTTGGAGGCGCAAATGGTATCGGTCTTCTTGATATTGTTGAGAACAGACTTGTTGGTATGAAATGCCGTGGCGTATATGAAACACCGGGTGGTGCAATTCTCTATAAGGCACATTCAGTTCTTGAAAGCATTTGCCTTGATAAAGAAACAGCACACTATAAAGCAATCGTTGCTCAGAAGTTTGCAGAGCTTATCTATAACGCACAGTGGTACACACCTCTTGTAAAAGCAATTCTTGCATTTGTTGATTCTACTCAGGAAACTGTTACAGGTGATGTTAAGCTTAAGCTTTACAAAGGTAATATGATTAACGCAGGCGTATGCTCACCATATTCACTTTATGATGCAGATATGGCAACATTTGATGAAGATGAGGTTTACGACCAGACAGATTCAGCAGGCTTCATTAACCTTTATGGTCTTCCAATCAAGGTTATGGCTAAAATGAAAGAGAAAAACGGTTTGGATAAATAATTTTAAATTAAACGAATCTTTTGCACATTCGAAATAATCGGATGTGCAAAAGTAATTTTGAAAGGGTAATTTACTATGGATAAAATGTGGGCAGGCAGGTTTACAAAAGCTCTTGATAAGGAAGCTGATGATTTTAATTCATCTCTCCATTTCGATTGCAAAATGTACCGCCAGGATATTCAGGGCTCAATTGCACACGCGCAGATGCTTGCGAAGCAGGGTATAATCACACAGAATGACTGTGAAGAAATTATAGACGGACTTTTAGGAATTCTTGACGATATTATTGAGGGCAAACTCACTTTTGATAGCGATGCAGAAGATATTCATATGTTTATCGAAAGTGAGCTTACTGCTCGTAAGGGTGATGTTGGCAAACGTCTTCACACAGCAAGAAGCCGTAATGACCAGGTTGCAGTTGATATAAGGCTCTATCTTCGTGATGAAGCCCAAAAGGTTAATGACCTTATTTATTCTCTTGTTGAGGTTATCCGCGATAAGGCAGCCGAGAATCAGGATGCTATTCTTCCCGGTTACACACATCTTCAGAGAGCACAGCCTATTACTTTTGCTCACCATCTTTTAGCTTATGCCCAGATGTTTATCCGCGATGCAGGCAGACTTTCCGATGCGGTTAAGAGAATGAATTTTTCTCCGCTTGGTTCATGTGCTCTTTCAGGTACAACATACGATACAGACAGAGAGTTTGAAGCAGAAAAGCTTGGTTTCTATGGCATAATGCAGAACAGTATTGATGGCGTTTCAGACAGAGACTTCTGCGTTGAGCTTATGAGTGCATTTTCGATAATTATGATGCACCTTTCAAGATTTTCTGAGGAAATTATTCTTTGGAGCTCATGGGAGTTCAAGTTTGTTGAGCTTGATGATTCATATACTACAGGCTCGTCAATTATGCCACAGAAGAAAAATCCTGATATGGCAGAGCTTGTAAGAGGTAAAACAGGCAGAGTTTACGGCGACCTTTTTGCTCTTCTTACATCTCTTAAGGGTATTCCTCTTGCATATAACAAGGATATGCAGGAGGACAAGGAAGCTATTTTTGACAGCATCGAAACAGTTGAAAAATGCCTGAGCATTTTTGCACCAATGGTTGCAACAATGACTGTTCTCAAAGACAATATGTATTCTGCAGCGCAGAAGGGCTTTATAAATGCTACAGACCTTGCAGACTACCTTGTTAAAAAGGGTATGCCTTTCAGAACAGCGTATAAAATTGTTGGACAGACTGTTGGCGAATGTATTGAGAAAAACAAGGTTCTTGAAACACTTACATTAGAGGAATATAAAGCTCACAGTGAGTTGTTTGAAGAAGATTTATATAATGAAATTTCTCTTGAGACCTGTATTTCAAAAAGAATTTCTGCAGGCTCAACAGGATATAAATCAGTTGAAAAACAGATTGAATTTGTAACGGAGTTTTTAAATGGCAAACAAGAAAGTATTTATTGATGGCAAGGCAGGTACAACAGGCCTGAGAATATATGAAAGATTAGAATCTTTTCAGGGCATAGAGCTTATTTCTTTAAGCGAAGAAAAACGAAAAGACCCTCAGGCACGAATGGAAGCACTCAATGAAGCGGATATTGCGTTTCTTTGCCTTCCTGACGATGCAGCAAGAGAGTCAGTTTCACTTATAGAAAACGACAGCACAGTTGTTATAGATACATCAACTGCTCATCGAACACTTGATGATTGGGCATATGGCTTTGCAGAATTATCCGCTGCTCACAGAGAAAAGATAAAAAACTCAAAGCGTATTGCAGTGCCAGGTTGCCATGCAAGCGGATTTATAGCCCTTGTATATCCTCTTATTGAAGCAGGCGCACTTGATGGTAGCGAAAATCTTTCTTGCTTCTCTCTTACAGGCTATAGCGGTGGCGGTAAGAAAATGATTGCAGAGTATGAGGAAGAGCCTGATGAGCTTTTAGGTGCTCCAAGACAGTATGGGCTAACTCAGAATCATAAGCATTTAAAAGAGATGGTTAAAATATCAGGTCTTAAAAATGCTCCTGCATTCTGCCCCGTTGTAAGTAATTTCTATTCAGGAATGGAAGTTACAGTGCCTGTTTTTAAATCTGATTTGAAAAACGGCTTTGATATAGAAAAAATCAAAGAGCTTTACAAGGATAAATATAACAGTCCTCTTGTTTCTTACTGCGATGAGAGTGAAGAAGGCTTCCTTTCTGCAGGAATTCTTTCACGTAAGGATTCAATGATTGTTTCAGTTTTCGGTAATGAGGACAGAATTCTTCTTGTTGCACGCTATGATAACCTTGGTAAAGGTGCTTCAGGTGCGGCCGTTGAATGCCTTAACATTGTTCTCGGCAATGAAGATACATACGGACTTGATATATAGGAGTTATTTATGAACATAATCGGTGGCGGTATTTGTGCCGCAAAGGGATTTACTGCAGGTGGTGTGCATTGCGGTATAAGAAAAAATAAATCAAAAAGAGATTTAGCTTTGATTTTTAGCGAAACTAGAGCTAATGCTGCAGCAGTATATACTACAAATCTTGTAAAAGGTGCGCCTCTTGCCGTTACAAAAATGAATCTTATGGATGGTATGGCTCAGGCGGTTATCTGCAACAGCGGTAACGCAAACACATGTAATGCGAACGGTATTGAAATTGCTCAGAAGATGGCTCAGCTTACTGCGCAGACCATGGGCATTTCTGCGGAGGATGTTGTTGTTGCATCAACAGGTGTTATTGGTCAGCCTCTTGATATTGCACCAATTGAGAATGCAATGGATAGCTTGAAAGCATCTCTCGGAAACAACAGTCTTGATGCAGCTGAAGGTATTATGACTACTGATACAGTTGTTAAAGAGGTTGCAGTTTCTTTTGAAATTGGTGGCGTTGAGTGTAAAATAGGCGGTATTGCAAAGGGCTCAGGAATGATTCACCCTAATATGGCAACTATGCTTGTTTTTATCACTACTGACTGCGCAATTTCTTCACAGATGCTTCAGAAAGCGCTTTCAAGCGATATTCAGAACACCTTTAATATGGTAAGCGTTGATGGTGATACATCAACAAACGATATGGTTACAGTTCTTGCAAATGGTATGGCAGGCAACAAGGAAATTACCGATGACGGTGAGGACTTCAATACATTTATGAAGGCTCTTAACACAGTTACGGTTCACCTTTGCAGAATGATTGCCGGTGATGGTGAAGGCGCTACAAAGCTTCTTGAATGTAAGGTTACAGGTGCAATTGACGAGAAAAACGCAAAAATTATTGCAAAAAGTGTTATTTGCTCTTCTCTTACAAAGGCAGCAATGTTCGGTGCAGATGCTAACTGGGGTCGAGTGCTTTGTGCAATAGGCTACAGCGGTGCAGAGGTTGATGTTAATAAGGTGGATGTTTCCTTTACATCAGCTAAAGGCACAATTCCTGTTTGTGTAAATGGTGCAGGCATTGAATTCTCTGAAGAAATTGCAAAAGAGATTCTTCTAGAAAAAGAGATTACAATAAATATTGAGCTTAATTCAGGTGAGGGTAGTGCTACTGCTTGGGGTTGCGACCTTACATATGAATACGTTAAAATTAACGGTGATTACAGAACCTGATAAAAGAGGTAATAGATATGGAACTTACAAATCTTCAGCGTGCAGAGGTTATAACTCAGGCGCTCCCTTATATTCAGAAATATCACAATAAAATAATCGTTATCAAATACGGCGGAAACGCTATGATAAGCGAAGACCTTAAAATGCAGGTTATGGAAGATATTGTTCTTCTTTCGCTTATTGGTGTTAAGCCTGTCCTTGTTCATGGTGGAGGTCCTGAAATTTCAGAGATGCTTAAAAGAGTTGGCAAGGAAAGTGTGTTTGTTGACGGACTCCGCGTTACCGATAAGGAAACTGCGGAAATTGTGCAGATGGTGCTTGCAGGTAAAATCAATAAGCATCTTGTTAACCTTTTAGGTGAATTCGGTGGCTCTGCTATCGGTATTTCAGGTATTGATGCCCATCTTATTGAGGCAGAGGTTAAAGACGAAAGATTAGGCTTCGTCGGTGAGGTTACAAAGGTTAACGTTCAGCCTATTCTCGACCTTCTTGAAAAAGAATATATTCCCGTTGTTTCAACAGTTGGTTGCGATAACGAGGGTAATGCCTACAATATTAACGCTGATACTGCCGCATCATTTATTGCAGGCGCTCTTAAAGCGGAACGCCTTATTACAATGACTGATATACCTGGTATTCTCCGCGATGTTAACGACCCTGATTCAATTATCAAAAAGGTAAATACAGATGAAGCTCGTCAGCTTTTTGCAGATGGTATTATTTCGGGCGGTATGATTCCTAAGGTTCAGTGCTGTATTGATGCTATTGAAATGGGTGTTAATAAGGTTACTATTCTTGACGGCAGAGTTCCTCATGCAGTTCTTCTTGAGCTCCTTACAGATGAGGGTGCCGGTACAATGGTTAAAGGAGTAGACTGATGAACACTAAAGAACTTGATTCACAATATATAGCAAACACTTATGCCCGTTTTCCCATTGAGCTTGTGTCAGGTAAAGGCAGTAAGCTTTATGATAGCGAAGGTAAAGAGTATATCGATATGGGTACAGGTATAGGTGTTAGCATATTCGGTGTAGGCGATGAAGAGTGGGTTAAAGCTACTACAGAGCAGCTTACAAAGCTTCAGCATACATCTAACCTTTACTATACATCTCCTTGCGCTCAGCTTGCAAAGCTTCTTTGCGAAAAGACAGGCGCAAAGAAAGTTTTCTTTTCAAACTCAGGCGCTGAAGCAAATGAGTGTGCAATTAAAGCTGCGAGAAAATATGCAGCAGATAAAAAGGGTGTAGAGTATAATAAAATAATTACTCTTAATAACTCTTTCCATGGCAGAACAATTACAACCCTTGCCGCAACAGGTCAGGAAACCTTCCATAAGGATTTTCTTCCTCTTACAGAAGGCTTTCTTTACGCAGATGCAGGGGATATTGACACAATAAAGACGTATATTGCAGAAGAAAAAGTTGCCGCAGTTATGATTGAAACAGTTCAGGGTGAGGGTGGCGTTGTTCCTCTTTCCAAAGATTTTGTTTCAGATCTTTCAGAGGTTTGCAAGGAAAACGATGTTCTTCTTATTGTTGACGAGGTGCAGACAGGTAACGGAAGAACAGGAGCTCTTTACGGATATATGAAATTTGGTATAGAGCCTGATATTGTTTCAACAGCTAAGGGTCTTGGCGGTGGTCTTCCTATAGGTGCCACAATGCTGTTCGAAAAGGCAGAAAACGTTTTTGCTCCCGGTTCTCATGGCTCAACCTTTGGTGGTAATCCCGTAGCAGCTGCAGGCGCTTTGAATATTATAAGCCGTCTTGACGAGGATTTTTTGAATGAGGTTGAGAAAAAGAACAGTTATATAATTTCTGAGCTTTCAGCTTGCGAAGGCGTTAAGGGTATTACCGGTCTTGGTCTTATGCTTGGTGTTGAAACAGTTAAGGATGTTAACGAGGTTCTTAAAGCCTGCCAGGAAAACGGTGTGCTTCCGATTAAAGCAAAAAACAAGCTTCGTCTTCTTCCTCCTCTTAATATTTCTTATGAGGATTTGGAAAAGGCTATTGAGATAATAAAAAATGCATGTATATGAGGTGAAATAAAATGAATCTTAAAGGTCGCGATTATTTAAAGCTTCTTGATTTTACAAGCGAGGAAATTGAGTATCTTATAAACCTTGCCGCTGATTTAAAAGAAAAGAAAAAAGCAGGTATACCTCACGATAATCTTAAGGGTAAAAATATTGCCCTCATTTTTGAAAAAACAAGCACTCGTACCCGTTGCAGCTTTGAGGTTGCCGCAAGAGATTTGGGAATGGGCGTAACATACCTTGATCCATCAGCTTCACAGATAGGCAGAAAAGAAAGCATCGCAGATACAGCAAGAGTATTAAGCTCTATGTATGACGGTATCGAATACCGCGGTCATGGTCAGGAAATTGTTGAGGAGCTGGCTAAATATTCAAATGTGCCTGTTTGGAATGGCTTAACAAACGAATTCCACCCAACACAGATTCTTGCAGATTTCCTTACAATCAAAGAGCATTTCGGACACCTTAAAGGAATAAACTTTGTTTATATGGGCGATGCAAGATATAATATGGGTAACTCTCTTATGGTAGGTTGCGCGAAGATGGGTCTTAACTTTACTGCTTGCGCTCCTGAAAAATATTTCCCTGATTCTGCTCTTGTAGATGAATGTAAAAAAATTGCTGAAGAAAGTGGCGCTACTCTTAAATTTGAAGAGGACCCGATTAAAGCAACAAAAAATGCAGATGTTATTTATACTGATGTTTGGGTATCAATGGGTGAGCCTGAGCTTGTGTGGGCAGAAAGAATCAACGAGCTTTCACCATATCAGGTGAACGCAAAACTTATGAAAAATGCAGGCGAAAATGCAATTTTCATGCACTGTCTGCCTGCATACCATGATAAGAAAACGGAAATCGGTAAGCGTATGTGTGAAAAATTCAATCGCGACGCAATGGAAGTTACTGACGACGTTTTTGAAAGCCAACAGTCAGTTGTTTTCCAGGAAGCGGAAAACAGAATGCACACAATAAAGGCTGTTATGTATGCAACTCTGTAATAGTGTCGTCAAGCGAAATTATTTTCACAAAATTACTGTTTTTATAAAATTCAAGAATTTCTTGGCAAAACCATTCAGGTGCACCGTAGTTTACAAGAACTACGGTGCTCTTTTTTTCTAATCCGCAGAACTCGCAGAAGGAACGGATATTGAAAATCCTGTTGAGAATTTCTTTATCGTGTTTGTGAAGTGGTAGGGTAAATGTCAGCTCTTCAAGGCGCCATACTATCATTTTAAATATAAATAAAAACAGCAAGGCAATAACACCCCAAAGACTAAGGGCAAAAATTATAATATCATTAATCATAAAAATACCTCCCGCATTATAATATGCGGAAGGTATGTACAAAGTAAAAAACAAGGCTTGCTGTAACAGCAAGCCTTAAATCATAGGTTGTTTAATTATTTAAGATTGTAAACTTTTACTGCTTCAGGGAAATCCTTTTCTGTAAGGAATCTGCCTTCAGCAAAATCTCTTGCGTAGAAGATAACCTGATCGTCTGTAACCTCAACGTAAACGCCTGTACCTGGGTTGTTATATGTTCCGTCTTTGTTGTCGATACCAACTGAAGGAACGTTAATGCCCTGAACATTGTTTTCAGCATCTATAGTCTGATATGTGTAATAACCAAAGCCTGTGTGAAGGTGGCCTGTAATAAAGAACACGTTTTTGTAAGATGTGAGAACATCGTAAATTTCGTTACTCTGTTCGCCTATTGAGCCCGTATAATCATAACCATCTTTATAGATGTATTCAGGAAGACCTTCTGTAGGTTCACTATTTGCTGAACCCCATGTATTAGGAAGACCGTGACCTTCTGCAAGTGGATAGTGGCAGATAACGAATACAGGATCACCATTCTTAGTATACTCTTTAAGAGAAAGGTTGAGCCACTGAAGCTGAGCATCGCTGATGAAAGCATCTTCAAAGTTAGCCTCATCTGAGCCCATAACTAAGAACTTGTAACCGTTAACATCGTATTCGTAATGTAACTCTGTCTGATGATTTTCTTCAGCATTGAACTGATTCATAAAGCCTGTGAAGGTTTCAACACACTGCTCATATTCGCGAAGACGGATATCGTGGTTACCTGCACACATAATGAAGTGGTTAGCAGGAATATCTCTGATATCTTCAGCAACTCTGTCGAACTCTGACTGAAGACCATTTTCTGCAATATCACCTGCGATGATAAATGCGTCAAGATTAATCTGAGAGTTAACTAAATCCTGACTTGAAGCAATAAGATTTGCTTCACGTGAAGGATTATAGCTACAAACCTGAGGGTCACCTGTAACAACAAAGTTAAGAGCAGCGTCGTCGTTCATCTGTCTGATAAGGTCTGCTGTGCCGGGAGTGGCAATTGAGCCTATAGACATAAGGAAAGACATAAGAAGAGTCATAAGTTCAAAAAAGAATTTTTCTAAACCTACCATTTTTACACAACCTTTTTAATCATAATTTTTTAGTATTATACCACTTATGGTAAAAATAGTCAACTAAAAATTGTGTAGGAATATTTTATTTATATTGTGTTGAAAAAAAGCAATATATATGGTATCATTTCTTTGAATTATGTAATAAAGGGGAAACTCATTGTTATGGAAAGATTATATACAAGATGGGGTAAGGAGCTTAACAAAGACCTTCCTTTAAATGATTATCCAAGACCACAGCTCAAACGCAACAGTTTTATTAACCTTAATGGTGAATGGAACTACGCTATTTACGATGAATATAAAAAATTCGGTGGCTATCAGGGCAAAATTGTTGTGCCTTTCAGCCCTGAATGTATTTTGAGCGGCGTTGAAAAATTAGTTGAACCAACAGATGTTCTCTATTATCAGCGTTATTTTGATTTCAAAAGAACAAACCACAGAGTGCTTCTTCACTTTGGTGCAGTTGATTATGAATGTACAGTAACTCTTAATAATACTGTTATTGGTGAGCATAAGGGCGGTTATCTTCCTTTTACGTTCGATATTACCGCATACGTGCTTGATGGTGAAAACGATTTAAAAATTGCCGTTAAGGACCCAACCAATACCGGTACTCAGGCAAGAGGTAAGCAGACCTTTAAAAGAGGTGGTATCTGGTACACACCTCAGTCAGGTATCTGGCAGACAGTCTGGATTGAAGAGGTTCCTCAGAACTACATTAAATCAATAAAGCTTACTCCTGATATTGACAGAGATGAGCTTAATATTGAGGTTAACTATACAGGCTCTCTTTCTGATGATATGGCGGCAATTGCTCTTGATAATGGAGAGGTTCTTGCAGGCTGCAAGCTTGAAAACGGAAAAGGTGTTCTTAAGCTTGAAAGCTACGAATGCTGGAGCCCTGAAAATCCTAAGCTTTATGACCTTAAAATAGTTGCAGGTAATGACCAGATTGAAAGCTATTTTGGTATGAGAAAGTTCAGCATCGGTAAAGATGAAAAAGGATTTTCACGTTATTTCCTTAATAACAAGCCATATTTCTTCAACGGTCTTCTTGACCAGGGCTACTGGAGCGACGGTATGTATACTGCTCCAAGCGATGATGCTCTTATTTATGATATTCAGACAATGAAGGATTTAGGCTTCAATACATTAAGAAAGCATATTAAAATTGAGCCACTTCGTTGGTATTACCATTGCGACCGCCTTGGTATGATTTGCTGGCAGGATATGATAAACGGTGGCGGAGAATATAATTTCCTCGCTATCGGTACAATGCCTTTCCTTGCAATGCTTTTCAATAATAAGCATGTGGGTAAGATTTCTGACGGCAAAAACCACTACGGATATTTTGCAAGAAAAGACCCTGCAGGCAGAGCAGAGTATTTCGAAGAGTCTGCAGAAATGATAGATTTGCTTTATAATGTAACATCTCTTGCATTGTGGACTCCTTTCAACGAGGCATGGGGTCAGTTCGACAGCGTTAAGGCATGTGAATTTTATCGTGAAAAAGACCCTACAAGGCTTATTGACCACGCAAGCGGTTGGGTAGACCACGGCGCAGGCGATGCAAACAGCTTCCATATTTATTTCACACCATTCTTATTCCCTAAATACGATAAGGATGATGAGCGCCCCATAGCTCTCACAGAGTTTGGCGGCTATTCATACAAGATTGATGGACATTCATTTAATAGAAACAAGTTCTTCGGTTACAGAAAATACTATTCTCAGGAAAAGTATGACGAAGCAGTAAGACATCTTTATGAAGACAGACTTTTAAAGTGCGTTAAAAATAAAGGTCTTTCCGCTCTTATTTATACCGAGGTTTCTGACGTTGAAGATGAATGTAACGGTCTTCTTACTTATGACCGCGAGATTGTGAAAATCACACCTGAGGTTATGAAGGAAATAAATGCTAAAATGAAATATTAATTAAACTGAGCCGAAACAATGTTTCGGCTTTGTTATTAGAGAGGGTTATATTATGGATGTTTTAAAGGTTGGCCCATACAAACAGAAAATGATAGAAAGCTTTCCTTTGGATTGCGAAATAAAGTCAGTTTCAATCAAAGGTGAAAAAGAGCTTTATGTCAGCACCGATAAGGGCCTTAAAAGGCTTAAAGACGGTGTGTGGCAGGATTACTGCGACGATAAATTATACAGTCTTGTTTATTGTGATGGCAAGGGCAGAGTGCTTGGTGCATTTGAAAACAAGGTTTACGTTATAACAGACAAGGGCGCAGAGCTTCTTTTTGAATTTATCGGTAATGTTACAGATATTAAGTTCGCAGAAAAACTTTACGTTCTTACTATTAACCACGTATATGTTGAAACAGAGGATGAAGAAAATTTCTTTAATTTAGGCGGATTAGAGCAGGAAGGCTTACATCTTGCAGTAGGTAGTGGCAGAGTTTGCGTTGCAGATAACAGATGTATTCAGCGTATGGAAGGTAAGCGCAGAACATGGCGTTGCATTTTCCCTGACCACAGCACAATGCCTAAAATCAATATTCAGTGTATTGCATTTGATAAGAATGGTTATCTTCTTGTGGGCGCAAAGGAAGGTCTTTTCATTTATGATTACAGAAGCGGTTGGTATTCAAAAGAGCTTATCAGCGCTTTACCTGAAGAAAGCGTTCTTTCAATCTGCGTTTGCGATGATGGCAGCTTCCTTTTAGGTACAGATGCAGGCGCAATAATTATAAGAAACGGTATGAAAAAATACCTTCCTGCAACAAGATATGCTTTTAATACAGACGTTACAGGCGTAACATATTATAACGGCTCTCTTTACACAGTTGCAAAGGGTGGTATAAAGAGAATTTACGAGCAGGAAATGACTCTTGAGGATAAGGCGTGGCACTTGTTCCATGAAACAGAAAAATATTTTCCACGCAAGCAGGGCTATGTTACCTGGATAAGTAAATTTGACGGTACAGACACATCACACATTACAGATAATGATGGCTTGTGGACTCAGTGCTATATCGGTGCGCTAGCTATGTGCTACGCTTTGACTAAAAATGAGGAAGTTCTTAAAGCCGCAAGACGCTCAATGAACGCCATGCTTTTCTTAACAAAAGCACCCGAAATAAAAGGCTTTACTGCACGTGCAGTGCGTTATCCTGATGAAGCAAATTGGGGTAAGGGCATTGATAAAACAGGTATTATAGGTCAGGAATGGCACCGTTCATCTGACGGCACATATGAGTGGCTTGGTGAAACCTCAAGCGACGAAATGACAGGACATTATTTCGGCTTCTGCCTCTATTACGATTTATGTGCTACAGAGGAGGAAAAGGCAGAAATCAGAGATGCAGTCTGCGCTATTACAGACCATATTCTTGAAAATAACGGTTACCTTATAGATTGCGACGGCAAACCAACCTCATGGGCTTGCTGGAATGAAACTGCTCTTAATACAGACAGTATGTGGACCTGGGAAAAGGGCGTGAACTCTCTTGAAATGCTTAACTTCCTTAAGGTTTCATACCATATGTCAGGAAATGAAAAATATCAGAAACGCTATGAAGAGCTTATCAAGGAGCACCATTTCCTTATAAATGCCGCATTCCACAAGCGTGCTGACGGGCACACCTGCCATATTGACGACAACCTTGCAATGCTTAATGCAATGTGTATTTTAAGGCTTGAAAAAGACCCTGCAATCAGGCAGTATCTTCTTATGGGTCTTTCCTCTCACTTCGATTACGAAAGAATTGAGGATAACCCATACTACGCATTTATTTACAGAGCTTTCACTCAGGCTCCATGCGATATGGACTCATGCGTGAAGCATCTGCAGGATTACCCTTATGATATTCAGAATTGCCGTATGATAAACAGTAAGCGCAAGGATTACGAAATGAACGATGAAGCTGTATACTGGATTGGCAAACCACAGCTTAAAAAACCATTCGGTTGGGATGAAAGACCATGGAACAAGCTTGGTATAAATCCGTTTGGTATAGATGGAGGAAGCCCTGACAGAAGTGATAATGGTATGTCATATATCTTTATTTATTGGTTAGGAAGATTTTTGGGACTTATTGAATGATAACAGAAAAAGCACTTGCCTCACCGAGGCAGGTGCTTTTTAGCTGTCTGAGCCTCGCAAGAAAATTAGGAATTAAGGAATGAGGAATTAGGAATTTCGGGGCTACGCCGTTATTATAAAGCTTCGCATAACTTAAATTTCGCGAAGCTTAATTACGCATTACGCATTAAGAATTACGCATTACAATTGCGTCGCAGACCCGATACTTTGCGCTCTGCGCTTTGCATTTTGCATTTAAATAAATATTCTCAAAAACACCTTCGTCACCACAAATCCCAGTGCCCCACAGCCGGGGAAGGTGAGTAGCCACGTGAGGGCTATATCTTTAATAATTGCTGTGTTTACACTTCTTTTGTTTATTGCAAAGCCAGCGCCCATAATTGCAGTTGTTTTGGCGTGGGTTGTGGAAACGGGGAAGCCGTAAGCTGTGCTGAGAAGCAGAGCCATTGCTCCACCCATATCTGCAGAAAAGCCTTGGAATTTTTGTAGCTTCACCATATCCATACCAATGCTTTTTATTATTTTTTTGCCACCTGTAAGGGTGCCGAGCGCCATTATTGCAGAGCAGATAACAACAAACTCTGTATGTAGTCGGCTGTTATTGGTGGCATTGGTGCAAAGAAGCAAAACAGCAATGAATTTCTGACCGTCCTGTGCTCCGTGCATAAAGCTCATTATTAAAGAGGAAAGTATTTGTGCGAATTTAAAAAACCTCTCTGCTTTTTGCCTTTTTATGTTTCTGAAAACAGATAAAAATAATCTGCAAATTAATAAACCGCCTAAAAAACCTAATCCACAGGAGGTAAAAAGTCCGTAAATTGCTTTGATCCATTCGCTTGAATTAATTCCCAAAAAGCCACCATTTATTGCAACGGCACTTCCCGTAAGCCCTGCAATAAGGGCGTGGCTTTCGCTTGTGGGAATACCGAAATACCATGCAACAACCGCCCACAGAACAATGGAGAAAAGAGCAGCGGTAAGGGCAATGCTTGAGCTTTCACTGTTTTCTCCAAAGGATACCATATTCATAACGGTATCTGTTACGGCAGGGTTAATTTTACTCATAATTAAGACCCCTGCGAAATTAAACAGGGCGGAAAGGAAAACAGATGGTTTTAGTGGCAGGCAACGGGTTGTGATACAGGTGGCAACGGAATTGGGCGCATCTGTTAAACCGTTTACATATATAACCGCAAAGGTGAGCAAAAGCGTTGTGATACTCAAAGGTGAAAGTGAAGATATTAAGGAAAAAATAAAACCACCACCTGAGAACATATTTCTTAAAAATATATTCTTAGGGGTGGTGATTTATGTTGTGGTTTATTTTCCTTCAAGAAACCTTTTCATTGCCACAAAGGATTCAGGACTTATAACGTGCTCAATTCTGCAGGCATCGTCTGCAGCTGTTTTCTCGCTTACGCCTAAGGCAGTAAGCATTTTGGTTATAATTGTGTGGCGTTCAAAAATGTTTTGTGCCAGCTTGTTGCCTTCTGTTGTTAACTTAATACAGCCGTCCTTATCAACTGTAATAAGACCCTTTTCCTTCAAAAGTCCTACCGCTCTGCTGACACTCGGCTTTGAAAAGCTCATATATTCTGCCACGTCAATTGAACGAACAGAGTTACCGTTTTTACATAAAACATATATACTTTCGAGATACATCTCGCCGGATTCGTTTAAAGGCATGTTAATGCTCCTTGTGATTGAACTATTGCACAAATAAGTACTTGTATATAATACCATAATTCATATAAAAAATCAATATTCAGAAAAATAGGAAAAAAGTGTAAAAAATATGTTGACAAATTTGAGAGTGAGTATTATAATGTTTCTCGGTTAGCGAAGGCTAACTTTATTGGTATCAATGAGTTAGCGGTGGCTAACTACGCGAAGGTAGGTGGGAGCAATGAATTTATTGCAGGCAGAAGAAGGTCAGGAATATATCATTAAGGATATTGAAACTGACGATGAAGAGTTAGATGATTTTTTGTTTTCTCTCGGTTGCTACAGCGGTGAGCCTATTACGGTTGTATCCCACATTAAAGGCGGTTGTATAGTATCTATTAAAGACGGCAGGTACAATATCGATAACCAATTAGCAGAAGCTATTATTGTTTAGCAAGTAGCGAAGAGCAAATAGCAAGTAGCGAATAGCAAGGTGTGTAGGTGTTTGCTTAAAAGTGAGTGCTGGCAAATTGCTATTTATTTTTCAAAGGGAGTTAGCAACGGCTAACCGAAGAGTTTAACAATATTTTTTTGATATATGTTAAGAAGTAAGGAGGATTTTTTATGAGAATTGCATTAACAGGTAACCCTAACTCAGGCAAAACCACTATGTATAATGCTCTTACAGGCAGAAACGAAAAGGTAGGTAACTGGGCAGGCGTTACCGTAGATAAAAAAGAGCACCCTATCAAAAAAGCGTATTATGATGGCGGTGAACAGCTTATTGCTGTGGACCTTCCCGGTGCATATTCAATGTCTCCCTTCACAAGCGAGGAGAGCATCACCAGCTCATATGTTAAGCAGGAAAATCCTGATGTTATTATAAATATTGTTGATGCGACGAACTTATCAAGAAGTCTTTTCTTTACAACACAGCTTCTTGAGTTAGGTATTCCTGTTGTTATAGCTCTCAACAAAAATGATATCAATGAGAAAAAGGAAACAAAGATTGATGCAGTTTCTTTATCAAAGATGCTTAATTGTCCTGTTGTGAAAACAGCCTCTATCTCTGCAGACGGCTTAAAGGCTGTTGTTGAGGAAGCTGTTGCACAGGTTGGAAAAGCTCAAAAATCACCTTATATCCAGGGTGATGTAGATTTAACAAATAAGCAATCGGTTAAAGAAGCAGACCGCAGACGTTTTGAATTCGTTAACGGAATTGTGAAAGCCGTAGAAACAAGAAAATTCCTTACAAAGGATAAGAATTTTGGCGATAAGATTGATGCCGTGCTTACAAATAAGTGGCTTGGTATTCCGATTTTTGCGGTTGTTATGTTTCTTGTGTTTTACATATCACAGTCAACACTTGGCACATGGATTGCAGAAGGCTACGAATTTTCAAACGGCACAACAATACCGGGTCTTGTTACCCTTCTTGAGATTTTTCAGGATTGGGTAGGCGGACTCCTTGAAAATGCAAACCCGCTCCTTCAGGCACTCCTTGTTGATGGTGTTATCGGTGGCGTGATTGCGGTTATCGGGTTCCTGCCACTTGTTATGGTGATGTATTTCCTCATTGCTATCCTTGAAGACTGCGGATATATGTCACGTGTTGCTGTGGTTCTTGACCCTATATTCAAAAAGGTTGGCCTTTCAGGTAAATCTGTTATTCCGTTTGTTATTACGGTAGGTTGCGCAGTTCCCGGTATTATGGCAAGCCGTACAATCCGTAATGAGCGTGAAAGAAGAGCAACTGCAATGCTTGCACCATTTATGCCTTGTGGTGCAAAAATCCCTGTTATTTCTCTGTTTGCAGGTGCATTCTTTGATAATGCAGGATGGGTAAGTACCCTTATGTACCTTTCAGGTATAGTGCTTATTTTCTTCGGTGCACTCCTTGTAAACAAGGTTACAGGCAATAGTGCAAAAAAATCATTCTTCATTATAGAGCTTCCTGAGTATAAGGTTCCATCATTGAAGGGTGCTTTCAAATCAATGTGTAGTCGTGGTTGGGCATACATAGTAAAGGCGGCAACAATTATCCTTCTTTGCAACACTGCAGTTCAGATTATGCAGAGCTTTGATTTAAGCTTCAGCGTTGCTCAAAGTGCAGATACTTCAATACTTGCTGCAATTGCAAGACCTTTTGCATATGTTCTTTTTCCTATAGTTGGTGTGCTTTCATGGCAGCTTGCAGCAGCTACAGTAACTGGCTTCATTGCAAAAGAAAACGTTGTTGGTACATTGGCTGTTTGCTTTGTTGGTCTTGAAAATCTTATTGATACAGAAGAATTAGCTATGCTTGAAGGTGCAGGCACAGAGGTTGCAGGTGTAATGGCTATTACAAAAATTGCCGCTCTTGCATTCCTTATGTTTAACCTTTATTCACCACCATGCTTTGCGGCAATTGGCGCTATGAATGCGGAAATGAAGAGCAAAAAATGGCTCTGGGGTGGTATTGGTCTACAGCTTGGTGTTGGTTATACCGTAGCGTACCTTGTATACACAATCGGCACACTTATTGTTGCACCTGAAAGCCTTCATATAGGTGGCGCAGTTGGTGGTCTTGTAGCTGTAATTGCAATGGTTGTGTTTGTGGGTATTCTTATAAGCAGAGCAAATAAACGAGTTAAAGCGGAGCAGGCTCTTAAGGCTCAAAGAAGAAAAGAGCGTGCTATGAAAAAATAAGTTATGGAAAATTTTATAATTATATTTATAGTTGCAGTTATTGTTACAGGTATATTAATATATCTTCGCAGAGCTAAAAAGCGGGGGGAAACCTGTATAGGTTGCCCTTATGCAAATCAGTGTGGCGGAAAGTGTAACGGTAAATAAAAATTAAGGAGCTGTAAAAAACTCATCGTGTTTTTTACAGCTCCTTTTGTTGGTTTATGGCTGGTATGGAACGGGTCTATCCTGTGATTCTGTTTCTACTGTAATGAAATTGTTGTGCTCATAGTAGAAGCAATGCATACGAAGGTTTTTGCCGAAGTCATCCATTGGTACAAAAAGCTGACCCTCGTTAAGTCTGAGGCAAGGCTTTGAGATTTCATAAGAGCCGTTATTTGTAACAACTGTTGTAGAGTTTTCTGTAAACTCTGCAGTTCTTCCGTATATGCCTACCTTAATTTTGCCTGCTGTTCTTTCAACATCTCCACCAACAAAATTAATAAGCTGACCTATAGCAATATAAAATGTGCCGTCAATATTCTGCGGGAGAGTAGGCTCTGAACAAAGACCTAAATCATAACCCTTGAATTTAATACGTGTTCTGTTATAAACAGGTGCTACATCGTATGGGAAAATAGTATCCTGCTTTTTATCAATAACGCAGTAGTCAATTGTTCTGCCGTCCTCAACATAAGCTGTAAGTGTACATTTTTCACCGTCAATATCAATTATTGAGAACATTGAAAGCTCTTCCTCATGATTGTATGTTTTAGCATTCCATACCTTTGGAACAACTCTGCAGCCGGGGCCGTTTCTGTGGCTTGAACCAAGATTGTAGTGAACAGAGCCTTCACTCGGCTTGTTGTAAAGCCCTTCGCCACGGCGAGGGTAAGAACGGGCAAATGAATGCTCGTGGCCTGAGAGAACAACATCGTATTTATCCATACCATCACGCATAGCAGGGTATGTATCTTCGCATTCCATATCAGGACTTGAATAGCAAACAGGGAAGTGGTGAACTGCAAATTTCCAGGTTTTGTTGCTATTTTCTGCCTGTTCAATAAGCCATTGGTTCATTTCCTCATATCCGCTTGTACCTGTGCAGCAGAAATGAGCATTACCATAATCAAAGGCGTGGTTTGCAACAATCCAGTCCTTCGGACCATTGTGCTCATATGAACCCCAAAGCTGATTTGTGAAATATGTAGCGTGCTCGGAATAATACTTATTTTCCTTTGTGAAATAACTGCTGAAGCCCATATCGTCGTGGTTACCCATGCAGAACATAATAGGTGTTGACTCGATAATGCCTTCAAGTCCTTCAAAAAGTCCTGTCCATTGAATATCTGTCTGGCCACAGTTTGTGTTGTCGCCTGCAGTTAAAATAAATCTACATTCAGGATGTTCTGAAAGAAATTTCTTGAGAACCTCATTTAATACGGAATAGTCTGCAGGTGGCTCTGCATCGCCTGCCTGAATATCTGAAATGCAAAGGAATGAGAATTTCTCGCAATTTTCCTCGGCAGTTCTGAAGGTGAAGGAAGCGCTTCTTACATCGTCATTACCGCAAGTGTATTCATATTCTGTGTCTGCTTTAAGACCCTTCATATCAGCAAAGAAAAAGTTGCTGTCGTCCATATCTGTGTTGAAGGTAATGTACTTTGCATCCGCTTTCTGCCAATTTGTTGTGCCAACTTCTCTATAGAGAGCGTAGCCTTCAGTTACAGTTATATCTGTTCTCCAGCGCACAGTCATTGAGTGTGCGGCATCGCCTTTTATGGAGAGCATAATCTGGTCAGGTTTGGGTGAGGAGCCTCGTATATTTTTCCATTGTTCTTTTGTTATCACAAAAACGCCTTCTTTCAAAATGCATATGAAAATATTTTAATAAGTTTTAAAGAAAAAAGCAATGGCTAATTAACAAAAACAGCCACTGCTTTTTATTATTCTACGGTTGGAAGGTGAGATAGATTATCGCTTTCTGTTCCGTTAGGAACAGATTTGAGATATTCAGTATCTTTTTTGTGGGCGATTCCAACACCTTTGATTTTTCCCTGACGTGCCATATTTACGCCCTCTTGCTTTGATACAATAGATTTGTCGGAAAGCTGATAGCCTGTAATCTCGCCTTTTTCTTTTACAAGACCTGTAATGGTTTTGGCGTTTTCATCAGGTGTAGGGATATCATCAAGCGTGTTTTTTATATTATTCATTTTATCACTCCTTATCTTTCATTTTTCCCGAAAGCAAAGAGTAAATACATAATTTGATGCTTTTTCAAAATCCCATTATTATGAAATTTTTTCAGCAAAAATCATTCCTGCAACAGGCACTCGGATTTCCTGCAAAGGATTTTTGATTGTGCCGTTTGCGATTTCTTCACCCATACAGTTTAAAACCTTGTATGAATAGTTTTCTGCATTTTTAATAATCAGATATTTTTTCGCGGTTGCATTTACCGCTACGGCAATATCTGTTTTCACAGAGATTACGGGGTTATTATATGCTGTAAATACTGCCTTGTTTTCAAGCTCTGAGCACACAAGGCTGTATTCACTTTCGGGGTTTGTGGCAGTAAGCTTGCCGTCAAGGAGAGTTTCGCGCCATTCTCGCCAGAAGGAAAGGTAAAATTTGAGCATTTTGTAGTGGTCCTCGGGAAGCTTATCTACCCTCACAGAAATCTGCGGAACACAGTACAATGCACTTGTGAATTGGAGTGCCGCATTTTCTGCAGTATCCTCCATGCTCCACATAAGCATATCGGAATGTACTGCCGTTTTACCTGATGTTAACCTTAAATTAACTGCATTGAAGCGGTTTTTCAATATATCGCAGGGGCAATCGCCTACACGGAGCATATTGCCGTATTTTCTGATTGACGGACCTACATATGATTGACGGAACTCTATGAGAATTTCAGGGTTTATGGCTGTAAGCTTTTCTTTAACCTCACTCATAAGTGCGTGGATTGCATCCTCAAGTGATTGAAAATCCCTTCTGTTGTCGAATTCCAACGCTTTACCCTTGAGCACGAAGGAATCTATAAAGTCAAGCTTTAATCCGTCAAGGTGCCATTCCTCGACTGCTTTTACATAAACAGAGCAAAGATAATCGCGCACCTTTTTGTAGCGTGGGTCAAGGGCGAAAAATGTTTTTTCGTCTCCACAACCATCTAAAAGCATATCCTTGAATTCATTGTATTTTTCACTGTGTATTCCCACAAAAGGAACGGAATACCAAAGCATAACATTCATACCGATTTTGTGAATGTTTTCAACAAGAGCTTTCATATCACCCATTTTTTTAGGCGCTACAAGCCAATCTCCGCAGTAGGCATAGCCACGGTTATTGTCGTCCGTTTGCCAGCCGTCATCGATAATTACAGTATCCATACCGATTTTCTTCGAGGCAGTACATTCCTTTAATATTTCATCAACCGAAAGATCCTGGTGAAAGCTGTACCACAGGGAGTCCATAGGTAGCCTTGCACTATCAGGTACAAAAGCACTTTTGTAGCCACATCCGTTTTCCCACCAGTCGCTTACGTCATAAATACTGTCATAAAAAGGAATATCTCTCATATCAAGGCGGATAATCGCGGAATAGTGTGTTGTAGGTGAGGTAGGTAAAGTGAAAAATGTAACATCACACTCAATTGTAGCTGCTTCTTCACGAATGCCTGTGCCAATTTCTATAGGAGTATCCACATCGGAAACGGAAACACACATTTTGTTCTGTCCGTCTCTTGAGATAATCTGTTGCAGGGGCATCCATGAGGCAAGGCGCGATTTTATTGTTTTTTTGCCCCAGTTAAAGTAAAGTCCGTGTATATCCATCATTCCCGGATTCCAGGTGAAAGCACAGTCTTTTGCATCAATTTCCCAACGGATAGTGAATTTTTCAGGTGTTTGCTTCTCCTCAAAGGCAACATCAAGTGTTACCTCAAGAATATCACCCATGATAATTTTGTCTAATGTGATTTCAGCGTTTTCGTTACCGCCAATAATTTTGAAGTCCATAAATTCATCTCCAAATTCTAATGCTTTACCCACTCTAATTGTATTTTATCAATACTAAACACTAAAAGCAATATAAAGATTTGTTGAATTAGAAGAAGATTTAGTTTATAATAAAACAGATATCTATATTTTATGGGTGGAAGTATGCAAACGATAACAACACTATCATCAAAATACATATATGAGTTTTACAAGGCGCTTGAGGTTTGTGGCGTAGAAAACCATGGTTTTATGGTGATAAAGGATGGGGAAACTCTTTTTGAAGAGTATTCGTATCCTTATTCAGCGGATATGCCGCATACCTTGTTTTCAGTTACAAAGTCTATTGTGTCTACTGCGGCTGGCTTCGCTATTGATGAGGGGCTTTTAAGCCTTGATACTAAAATTGCAGACATTTTCCCTGAATATGAAAAATGCCAAAGTAACCAATGGGATGAGCTTACTCTGCGTTCTGTTTTGACTATGCAAAGCAACAAGGAGTTTTCATTTTTGCAGGATATGACAGGTAACTATGTTGAAATGTTTATGAAGGCTCCCTTCAGAAAGAAAAAAGGCTTTCTTTACAGCAATAACGATGCTCATATAGTTGCTGCGGCTGTACAAAAGGTAGCAGGAATGAATCTTGTGGATTACCTTATGCCACGTCTTTTCACGCCGCTCGGAATTGACAGACCATTCTGGGAAATTAACGAAATCGGTGAATGTATAGGTGGCACAGGCTGTTATTTAAAGCTCCGCGATTTAATGAAGATTATGCTTTGCTATCTGCAGGGCGGTGAATATAACGGTCAGCAGATTATACCTGAATTCTGGACAGAGGAAGCAACGAAAATCCAAGTGAGCTTTTCAAAGAACAATGGCTACGGCTATCTTTTCTGGATAAACGGAGATATTTGTAGTATGACAGGGATGTTCAGCCAGATAATTGCATTTTCGAGAAAGCAGAATGCGGTTGTAGGCAGTATGAACTGCGGTATAGACGAAACTGCCCATACTCATATTCTTCAAAAAACACTTATGAAAATGTTTAACGCTAACTCTGACGAAAAATATGATTTATTACTGAAGGAATATCTCGAAAACAGGGGAGAAAAAGTGCGCAAATGTGAGAATTTGCCTAAAATACCTGAGGGCAAGAGGTTTTATATATCTTCTTTCTCAAATATTGTTGCAAAATCAATTTTCCCACAGAGTGTGATTCCTCGTACACTCACGTGTAGCTTTGCAAAAAGGCCGAAACATAATCTTGATGAGGTTTCTTTTAAGGTTGATAAAAATATTCTCGAAATCAATTGGAAAGAGGAAGAGGATAACATAACAATAAAATGCGGTCTTGATGGTGAACCTCGTATTTCGGAATGTGAAATCAAGGGGTATCCTTATAAAATATGGGCATATGCCTATGATGAGGGTGATAAATTAAAGGTTGTTATAAGACCGTTAAACACATTATCAACCCAAAATTTAACCTGCGAATTCAAAAACAAGTCAGTAAAAATGCAGTTTAAGAATGCACCTGACTTTGTTGAGTTTATTGTTAAAAATGCAATTTCACCTGACTTTATTAAAAATAATAAATTTATAAAAACAGTAGTTGAATTTTTTATTGGTGGAGCTATAAAGTTCCTTGAAAGACCAATGACATTTAAGACGAAAAAGTAAAATGGGAGTGAAAAAATGAAAGATAAGCTTTCAATGATATTATCTATGGCTATTTTCGGAACAATAGGAATATTTGTTGAGCTTATTGCTCTCCCGTCGGGGCTTATTGCCTCTTTTCGCGGTATTGTAGGCGCTGTTGTTATTTTACTTGTTATGCTTATAAGCGGTCGCAAGCCTGATTTCTCTGCAATAAAAAGCAAGTGGTGGCTTTTAGTTCTTTCAGGTGCTGCAATAGGCTTTAACTGGATTTTATTGTTTGAAGCATATCGCCATACAGGTATACCTGTTGCAACGGTTTGCTATTATATGGCTCCGCTTTTTGTTACAGCTCTTTCTCCCATAGTTTTGAAAGAAAGGTTGAGCGCGAAACAGATTATATGCATATTCCTTGCTTTACTTGGTATCGTTGCAGTGTCAGGCGTGTTGCAGGGTGGTGCAACAAAGCTTACGGGAGTTGCTCTTGGCCTTGGTGCGGCAGCACTTTACGCATCAATTATTTTAATGAATAAATTTATGGGTAATGTACCTGCATACGAAAAAACAGCAATACAGCTGGGTAGCGCAGGACTTGTTGTACTGCCATATGCGATATTTACAAGCGGTGAGGTTTCAATAAACTTGAAATCTTTATTGCTTTTAGTTGTTGTAGGCGTTGTTCACACAGGCTTTGCTTACCTTTTATATTTTGAGGCTGTTAAAAACCTTAAAGGTCAGGTTGTTGCAATTCTCAGCTACATTGATCCTGCTGCCGCAATTATATTGTCATCTGTTATATTTATGCAGATGCCAAAGGGCTATGAGCTTATTGGTACTGTGCTTATAATGTGCGCCGCATTCTTCAGCGAAATAAATTTCGGTAAAAAGAGGGTAGCCCAATGAATGAAGTAAGTAGTTTTCATAACCGGCTTTTAAATAAACTGGATAGTTATCTTCATAAAAATGACTATGTGAAGGCGGAGGAATATCTTTTAGCTTGTCTTCAGGATTCTGTTAAAAGCGAAGATTATGTAACAGAAATACTTTTAAGAAATGAGCTTATGGGGCTTTACCGCAAGGTAGGTAAACGGGATGAAGCTCTTTCAACGGTGGAAGAAGTTTTAAATAAAATCCGCCAAAAAGGCGTAGAGAATCAGGTGGGCTCTGCCACCACTTACCTTAATTGTGCAACTGTTTTCAAAGCCTTTGGTATGGCAGAAAAATCTATAATAATTTTCGAAAAGGCAAAAGAGATATACGAAAAAGCTTTACCGCCTTATGATGAGCGCCTAGGCGGACTTTACAATAATATGGCGCTGACACTTGTTGATTTAAAAAGATTCGACGAGGCAAAAGCACTTAACGAGAAGGCTATACGGATAATGAAAAGCAAGCCTTTGGAGATTGCAATAACATATCTTAATATGGCCAATGCTGTTGAGGCAGAAAAAGGAATTTTAGAAGCCCACAACGAAATTCAGATGTATCTTGAAAAAGCTAAAGCATTACTTGAAGAGTATGAAAACAGAGATGGATACTACGCCTTTGTTTGTGAAAAGTGCGCTTCAGTATTCGGCTATTTCGGTGATTTTTTATACGACGAGGAATTGAAAAACAGAGCAAGGAGGATTTATGAAGGGTCTTGAGCTTTCAGAAAGGTTTTATTTTGAATACGGCGCGCCTATGCTTCATAATGAGTTTCCTGAGCTGGAGGAAATTGTTGCGATAGGTCTTTGCGGAAGTGGCTCGGAGTGTTTCGGCTTTGATGATGAAATTTCAAAAGACCACGATTTTGAGCCGGGTTTTTGCGTTTTTGTGCCTGATGAAGACATTATTGACGAAAAAACTTTTTTTCTTCTTGAAAAAGCATATGCTACACTACCAAAAAGCTTTATGGGATATGAAAGAAGTAAGGCTTGTGCAGTAGGTGGCAACAGGCACGGAGTTATAAGGGCAAGCCAGTTCTTTTTAGAGAAAACGGGTACGCCTGACGGAAACCTTGGCATTAAGGATTGGTTTTTTGTGCCTGAGCAATCACTTGCTGAAGCTACAAACGGTAAAATCTTCAGAGATGATTTAGGTGATTTTTCAGATATACGGGAAAGGTTGTCGTATTTCCCTCAAGACATACGTCTCAAAAAGTTAGCAGGCAATCTTCTTTTAATGGGGCAAGCGGGGCAGTACAACTATAATCGTTGCCTTGAAAGAAATGAAACAGCCGCAGCTCAATTGAGCGTAGTTGAGTTTGTTAAAAGTACAATAAATGTGATTTTTCTTCTTAACAAAAAATATCAGCCCTATTATAAATGGAGCTTTAAAGCGTTGAGAGAATTGGATATTCTTTCTCAATTGCACTATAATCTTGAATATCTTATTTCAAGTGGTAACAGTGCAGACGAGCAAGAGAAGAAAAAAGAATTTATTGAAACCATCTGCTATGAAATTTTCAACGAATTAAAAGTACAAGGAATAACAAAATATTCAGGTTCAGAGGCGGAGGGCCACGCCTACGGTGTGAATAATGAGATAAAAGATAATGAAATAAGAAATTTGCATATTTTATATGGAGTGTAAGTTATGAGAAAAAATTTTGGATCATTAAGTAATATATATCCGATGCCTGTTTTTATAGTTGCGGCGTATGATGAAACAGGTAAGCCCAACTGTATGAATGCTGCCTGGGGTGGTATTTATGAGCATAATCAGATTATGGTATGTCTTTCTCACGGACACAAAACAACTAAAAATATAAAAGAAAGCAAGGCTTTTACCGTGAATATTGCAGATGCAAAGCATGTTGTTGGAGCAGACTATGTTGGCGTGGAGTCAGGTAATAACGAGCCCGACAAAATGAAAAAGGCAGGCTTCACAACTGTGAAATCTAATTTTGTTAATGCACCTGTAATAAATGAATTGCCTATGACTGTTGAATGTGAGCTTTTGAAATTCAATGAGGACGGCATTTGTATTGGTAAAATTATAAATATAAGTGCAGACGAGTCTGTTTTGGGTGATGATGGTCTTGTTGATCCCGAAAAGCTTGAAGCTATTACCTTTGACCCATATCACAATGCGTATTTAAAGCTTGGTGAAAAGGTTGGTAACGCATTTTCTGACGGAAAGAGGTTGAAATAAATGGAGCTTTCAGCGTTTTTTAAAAGTGTTCTTGAGCAGGATTTGGCACCCGTGGTGATTTGCGATTTGGAGCATACTGTTGTTTATATGAATCCTGCATCAATTAAACGCTATCACGTGGATTTAACGGGAAAAAGCATAAAAAATTGCCACAACGCTCAGTCTAAGGAAAAGATAGATGAGGTTGTGGCGTGGTTTAATAAAAGTGAAGAGAACAATATTGTGTACACATCACGAAATGATAAAGAAAATAAGGATGTGTATATGGTTGCTCTTCGGAATGATAGTTGTGAACTGATAGGGTACTATGAAAAGCACGAGTACCGCACCAATGAAACCACAAAATTATATGAGATGAAATAAATCAGAATTTATCTACATCTTCAACATTAAGTGTGAAAACGATTGCCCCTCCAACCGGTACCTCGTTTTCGAAATCATCCTCGCGAAGACCTGTGCCGAAGCCTGATGTGGTGGAGGTAACAGTTGTTCTTTTGCGGGATTTTTCTTTTATTATCTCTTTTGCTTTCTGCACGGTTTCATCCTCCGCACCAATAAGGAAGGTGGTGTTTCCTACCATAAGAAATCCGCCTGTTGTGGAAAGCTTTGTAACTGTAAAGCCTTCTCTTGTAAGTGATGAAGATACAACGGCGCTGTCGTCATTATTTACTATAGCAATTAAAAGTTTCATTGTAAATTTCCTTTCAAATATCAAAGTTTCGGAAGTATCATTTTCTTGCTTTTGCTGTCTAACGTGTTTACATCGGGTATTTCATATCGGTTGTCGTTGGCATCCTTTATGAGTACCCTTCCGTCATATAAGGGTTTTATTGCAGTAAGGTGGTTGCGGATTTCAAAGGTGCAAATGCCTTTATCTGTTTCCGCAGTCCACATCCATATTTTGAATTTTTCGCTCATTTTAATGAAGCGGGTAATACGAGGAATCATATAGTATTCTCTTAGGCAGTTTTCAACCACCTTTTTTGATTCAGGCATAAGGTCCTCTATGTTGCGGATTACTGCAATTTCGTTGCCCTCGCTATCGAGCAAAGCAATGTATTTTGTAAGACCTGTTATGGGGAACATTCTGTGAAGCTCCAGCTCGGTGAATTTTTCCCCGGTATAGAATTCTACATTTACAAAAATCTTGTCGTTTTCTGTTATCCTTACGTCAGGACCTTCAATATATCTGGGCATTTAATTCACCTCACTCAAAGTTTTCTTCGGCTTTACGCTTCTGGAGCTGTTCACCCATGGATTGAATTTCCACAAGCTTATAATACTTGCCCTTCATTTTAAGAAGCTCTTCAGGTGTACCGCACTCAATGATTTCACCCTTATCAACAACCACAATTTTATTAGCCTTACGCAATGTTGAAAGTCTGTGGGCAATCATAAGTGTTGTTCTTCCGCTTATAAGGCGTTCAATTGCCCCTTGAATAAGGTGTTCTGTTTCAGAGTCAACTGCGGCGGTCGCTTCATCAAAAATAAGTATACTCGGGTTTTTGAGAACTGCTCTTGCAATGGAAACACGCTGACGCTCACCGCCTGAAAGGCCAACGCCACGCTCACCCAGCATAGTGTCATATGCATCGGGGAGCTTTGATATAAATCCGTGAGCGTTTGCCACCTCAGCTGCGTGAATAACCTGCTCAACGTGAACATTTCCGCTACCGAAAGCAATGTTGTTGAAAATAGTATCGCGGAACATAAGAGGCTCCTGTTGAACATAGCCTATTGAGTCGCGGTAATATTTCATATCAACATCTTTTATGTTTACACCATCAATGAAAATCTCACCATCGTAATCATCATAGTATCTCATAAGAAGATTTATGAGGGTTGATTTACCTGAGCCTGTTGTACCAACTATACCAACAATGTCGCCGGGTTCAATAGTAAGATTTATGTTTGAAAGCACTTTTTTGGAACGGTCAAAAGCAAAGTTAACATTTCTGAATTCAATTCTGCCTTGCATACGCTCCAGCTTGTTGCCTTCGCCAAAGTTGTGCTCAGGCTCTGCGTCTACAATATCAAGAATCTTTTCTGCAGATGCGAGTGTGTTCTGATATGAGTCGCTCATATTTGCGAAAAAGTTTATTGGTGTGTAGAACATACTTGCATATGAAACGAAGGATACAAGTAAGCCGAGAGAAATTTCATCGCTACCGCTTATAACAAGCTGACCGCCTAAGAACCAGACAACAATTGAGCCACAGGTTACAAGGAAGGTTATAAGTGATGGAAATACAGCTGCAGGGATAGCAACCTTTTTATCTTCTTTATACCATTCGTCGCAATAGCGGGCGAATTTTTTTATTGTTTGCGCTTCATTTGTAAAAGCCTTAATAACTCTTACACCGGGAATTGAGTTTGCAAGAACTGTAGAAATTGATGCACTTCTTCTCCAAAGGCGCATATATTTTGGACCAATAATTTTACCGAAAAGTCTGCCTGCTACTACAACAATGGGAACGGGAATCAACGAGAAAAGTGCAAGCTTCGGGCTCATACCAAACATTATTATAACAAGGCCTACAAGGGTAAAGGCTTGCACAACTGCCTCCTGAGTAATTTTCATAATAAAGGTTTGTATAACACCTGCATCAGAATTTACTCGGTTAATTACGGAGCCTGTTGAAATTTTATCGTAAAAGCTTAAAGGAAGGTATTGTGCTTTTTCGTATATGTCTTTTTTCAGGTTAAGGGTTATTCTGTCGCCTGCAAGCCTGAGCCAATATGAACGAAAGCCATTCATTACATATTGCAATATGTATATCCCTAAAAGAGCAACAAGCACCGTTACAAGCATAGATGAATTTCTTGCAGGAATAACATCATCAACCATGATTTTTGTGATGTAAGGCGGTGCAAGAGAAAGTGCAGTTGCAAGAACTGAAAGAATCATACATATGAAAAGTGATTTCTTTTCAGGAATTACATATTTTGAAAATTTGGAAATCAGCTTTCCTTTGCCTGAGCAATTTATACACTCTGCTTCAGGGTTGGGAAGCTTTCTTCCGCATTTAGGGCAGAAGCACCTTTGTTTGTGGTAAACAGATTTTACTGTTTCGGCTTCATCCTCATAGTCTGCTCCGTCCTTAACAGCATTTACAAATACTGCGGCGGCATCTGCAACCTCTGCGGATGCATAAGAAAATCTTAACAGTATTCTTTTTGTTCCTGTTTTAAGAGTTACTCTAAAAACAGCATTACCGTAAAGCCTTTTTACCTGAGCGATTTCGATATCATCGTAGCCTAAGGTGTATGCGCCATCGGTGAAACACTCGTCAAAAGCTATAAGCCTGTCTTTAGTGAAAAACATTACAGACTCAGCATATAATCCTTTGAGATTCAGGTCACCAACAACAGCAAACAAAACATCTTCTTCATTTATCTCGTTTTTAAGAAGAGCTTCAAAACGCGAGGGGATAGGTCTGTTTGTAATTATCTTCAAGCTGAATACCTCCTTTATATAAAGGTTTTGCGAATTTATTATAGCAAGGTGAAGAGAAATGTAAATATATTCCTATGATTTTTTTAATATAAATAAAATTATTTTATAAAAATTCAACAAAAAAGTTGACTGCTGTTCCGATAAACTGTATTATATTTATATAACTTTGTGAAAAGTGAGTGATTAAATTGGCAAATTGTCCCAGGTGTGGCAAGCATCTTAAAATGATCGACTGGAAGCAACACTGCCCTCATTGCAACTGTAATATTGTTCTTTACGATATTCAGGAGAGGCTTATGCAGGATGCGGATAAAGCAGAAGTTCAGCACTTTTATTTTCAAAAAAAAGTAGATAGAATGAAGGCAGCTTTCGTAGGCTCAAAGCTTGCAATTGTGCGTATTTTTACAAGCCTGATTCCATTGGTGGCAATTGTTGTGCCCTGGCTAAAAGGTGAGTTTAAAGTGCCATTTGTTGAGTTTGAGGGTTTTCTAAGCTTGTTTTCTATTATGGATATGCTTGATGACTTCGATACAGATGGTGTTATGTCCCTCCTCAGTAGTAGTGATGGCAAGGGGGCCGTCCTTTGCTTAGCGGCAGCAATTGGTTTGGTTTTATTGTCGGCAGTTATTCTGTTAGTCAGGTTCGGTTGTCTTACTATGGCGTGTGCAAAGCATGGTAAAGCGAGAAATTATGCATTTAATGTTGTTTTGCTGTTGTTTTGTGCAATATCTGCGGTGCTTTTGATGTGTGTACCGGAGAACCCGTATTTCTGTATTGATTACATTATTGCACCATTTGTTTACGGATTACTTCTCTGTGTTAATTTTGGTGTTGATATTGCTATATATAAAAAGGGCATAGAGGTTAAGCATGCACCGTGTGTGGTAGGCGGAATACCTATAGAAGAATATTTTAAGATGGTTGAGGATGGTGTTCCTCAGGAAGAAATACGACAAGAAATGTACAAAAGACTTACTGAAATGCAGCTTCAGAAGGAAGCAGAATTAAACAAGGAGGTGGCACAGAAATGAGTGAAGAATACAATCAGAGTGCAGAGGTTTCTACTCGTGAATATGTTCTTGAAACAGATTTACCCGCGTATATGAACAGGCGTTTTTGTTCCACAAAGGAACGTATAGTTTACATACTGAAAATTGCCACATCAGAATTGAATCTCGGCAAATACGATTCCACCTCAGAATTGTTTTTATATAAGATTTTTGGCCTTGATGCTGAAGCTCATGGTAATGCAGCGGTTACATTAGGTATTTATGATTTGATAAATGACCCTCTTTCAGCTGTTATAATTGATAAGATGCGCACCCGTTGGGGTAAATTTAAGCCCTTTCAGTATTTAGCACTTATTCCCAGTATACTTGTTGGTTTAATCACGTGCTTTATGCCCATAATTGCGGATAATTATGGTATGGACTCTGTTCAGCGCTTGGTTTTTTATATGATTCTTTCATACATCAGCGAAACTGTAGGCGCTTTTTTCGGCGGCGGAGGTTATATTGACAATGTGTTTACTCCCAACCCCAATGAAAGAACAGCCTTGCTTGTTTCATCCCGCTTTGCAAGTGATTTATTCAGACGTCTTCCTGAGCAGATTGCAGGGGTTCTGTTTGACTTGGTGGCAAATGGAAAAATCAAGCTGAATCTTGGCAGAATATTTTCTTCAATGAAATTTTTCTGGTGGATAATTGCCACAGTTCCTGCTGTTATGTGGGTATTTGTGAGCAAAGAGCGAGTTCCTCAATCTGAAAAACCACCGAGAATTATGAAGGGTATGTTCTCCGTATTTAAAAATAAGCCCTTGCTTATTTATACATTGTCAGGCTTTGTTGACGGTATAAATGTTGGCACATCTCAGTCCCTGTATTATGATACTGTACTCAAATTCAATATGATGTCTACAATTGCAGGTATACCCGGAATGCCTATTTCATATGCCAGCTACCCTTGGGCAACAAAATTCAGGCAACGCTTTTCAACGAAAAAACTGTGGTTACTTCAACGTGGGTCAATAATTACATCGGAATTGTCCTTTTTCCTTGTAGGTCTTATCGGGGGTAAGAAAAACGGCTTCTATAAGAAGAAATTACCTATGACGCTTGCAATGATGTTCGGTAACAGTCTTGAAATGGTATTCTACGGAACTAAGAAGATTATTGAAAACGAAATTAACTATGAGGTTCTTGACTATTGTGAGTGGCAGAACGGTTACAGAGTAGAGGCAACAGTTAACCTTCTTACAGGATATATAAACAAGGTAAGAGGAATTGCACTCACAAAAATCAATACTATGCTCCTTTCAAGGTGGGCAGGCTTTGAGTCAGGTCTTACGGCGGTACAAACAGAGGATACAATGTGGAAGATGTTTATTGCTGCTTTTGGTCCACAGCTTATATTTGACTTCTTGAGTCTTGTTCCCATGTTCTTCTATAACATTGATAAAAACACAAGAGAAAGAATGTACCTTGACCTTGAACGCTCTCGTGCAGCTGCAGCAGCAACGGTAAAGAAAACTGCGGATGCGGAAAATTAAAGTGCATTTTTTCAAAACAAACTCGGGAAAAAGTTTTTTCTCGGGTTTGTTTTTGTTTATTGATGTGGTATAATAAATTAAAAGAAGGTATATTAAGGAGAAATAATGAACATTACAGGTGCTATATTTGATTTTGACGGAACACTTTTTGATTCAATGCATGTGTGGAAGGGCATACGCTACAAGTTTTTCGAGTGGATTGGCATTGAATTAACCGAGGAAGACAAGGCGGTATTTAACGGGCTTTTTTTAAGAGAATCCTTCCTATTGGCTATAGAGCGTTTTGGTCTGGAGCAGACATACGAGGAGCTTTTATCAATGCTTTTTGATTATATAAAAGCTCGTTATCTTACAGAAACAGAGCCCAAAAATGATATAATTGAATTTCTTGAGAAACTCAAAGCAAAGGGCGTAAAAATGGGTATTGCTACCGCTACAGGTGAGCCTGCATTGATGGCAGTTCTTGAGAAATATAATATGGCCCATTATTTTTCTGCAATATATTCAACATATACTGTAGGTGCATCTAAAACTGAACCTAAGGTATACGATGTTGTACTCGATGAGTTGGGCACACCTAAAGAAACTACATGGGTTTTTGAGGATGCTCTATATGCTGCCAAAACTGCAAAGGCTAATGGCTATAATGTTGTAGGTATCTACGATAAAAGTGAACCAAAGCAGGAAGAACTTAAAGAACTTGTGGATTTTTACATTTACAATTACTCTGAACTTTGTATATGAATCAATAGAGAACGCACCGCAAAGTATAAGCTTTGCGGTGCGTTTATATATCATATTTAAGATAAATCAGATTATCCATTGGGCTATTATTATAGCTTTCAATTTGGTAAAAGCCATATTTTTTATACATATTTATAGCAGCTTCAAGAAATGGAAGGGTATCTAATAAAATATGCTTATATCCAATTTCTTTTGCCTCTTTAAATATATGCTTTACCAGATTACCGCCTATATTTTTGCCTCGGTATTGTGGCTTTACGTATAACCGCTTTAATTCGCAATTATCTTTGTCAATTTTCCTCAAAGCAATGCAGCCCGCAACCTCACCATCAACAAAAGCTATGTAAAGTCTGCCAAAGGGCCTACCATATTTGTCCTCTAAATTCTCTGTTTCGTGGTCGTAATTTTGCAGCTTTAAATAATTGCTGAACTCCGCATTACCATCAATGAGCATCTGTGTATATTCGTTGAATAACGCTTTGATTTCGTTTTTGTAGGTGTATGCTTCGATTATTTCTATGCTCATAAATGCTCCTTTACCAGATAAATGGTATCAAGCGGTATTTTACTTTTTGCTTATATTCAATGTAGCCTGGAAGCTCTTTTTCAAGAAGAGCTTCTTCGCCTTTGATTCTTTTTGCAATTATGAAAGGGTAGAGAAGGAATATTATAAACGAATATACTGAGCCCAGCACAAGTGGGATAGATAAAAATAAAAGTAATGTAGCACTATACATAGGGTGTCTTACAATTCCGTAAAGTCCTGTATCAATAACTTTTTGGTTTTCTTCGACTTGGATTGTTCGGGAAAGATATGTATTTTCCCTCATAACCTCTGCGTAAAGGATGTAGGAGAGAAGGAATAAAACAGATGCACCAATGCTCACACCTTTGGGTAGGATATACCAATCGGAACGAAAGCCCAGTCCGGCAACTATAAACCCTGCAAGGAACATTAATCCGCTCAATTTAACAACAAGATTTTGTTCCTTTTGCTTTTCTTTGCCGTCAAGTCGTTTCTTTAAAAGTTGGGGGTTTTTTAGCATCATAACAATTCCTGCTATAGTTATAGGAACAAAAAGAATTCCCATAAGTAACCAACCGTTGAAAAAAGCAAAGCTACCTGCAGGCAAAAAAATCAATAAACAAACAAGAACAACACCTGACAAAAATTTAGTTATTGCGCTTATAAATAATTTAAGTGTCATATCAATTCTCCTGGGAATTTATATTCATTAAAACAAATATATCACAACAGTTTTATAAATTAGTGTTTTCGTCCGAAATTTTCAATTAGTTTGCAAATAACAGTACCTATTAATAAACCACCGGTTGAAATAACCAAATACCAAACAGAATGTATCAAAGCTGACTCGTTATAGTGAATAAATACTGACGGTATGAATAAAACGGCTGTAATTATGGGATACAAATACTTGATTTTTTCTTTTGAAATACTGCCGATAATAATGGAAAGTAAAAATGTTGCAATGATTATAAGAAAAACCATTCCCATTGCATCTGTGGGTCCTGCAAACAAAGGGAAAATATAAAACATAAATAATTGAAGAAGCAGTACAATTATTTCTTTTAAATGTTTTTTCATTTACTAACCTCCAGCATCAATTTTAATTTATTCACACTGATGATTATATCATATAAATCAAAATTTTTCTATAGTGGTCTTTTGTTTGAATAAAGGGCTTGTGGGCGTTATACACAAATTGCTATGTAAAAAGCGTTTTTGCCTTTGGCGAGAATAGAAGATATCCTGCTCCAGGATATACAAGATTTACACTTTCTGAAAAACTAAGAGTGCAAAAAACTTTATCGCATATTTCAAAGAAAACGAAAAAAATGATTTGCAGAAAAACAATGTTAAAAATTTATCAGATTTTTTGAAAATTGCATTGCAATGTATTCGTACTTGTGCTAAAATTTACTAAAAGATGGTTAGCATAAATGCTAAAATATGCAGGAGGTACAATGTGGCATTAAAAAAATCCAATATAACAAAGCATGAAATATTAAAAACTGCAATACAGTTATTTTTTGAAAAAGGTTATTCTAATGTTTCGCCTAACGCAATAGCAAAAGAGCTTAATATGAGCACAGGTAACCTTACATATTATTACCCAACAAAAGAGCATATGTTGAGTGTTCTTGTTGACGGTCTTTGTAAATTTCAACGAAAGCTTATAGAGGATGAAGCAGAGGATGGAATAAGCTCGGTAATGGCAGTTTGCCTTGAGCTTATGACAATGGCATCAGCCTGTGAAAGTAATCCTATCGCAAAGGATTTCTTTATTTCATCCTACCAAAGTCCTGTAACACTAAAAATAATTCGTGAAAACGATGCTGAACGCTCTAAAGAGGTTTATAAAGAATATTGTAAGGGCTGGACGAACCAACAATTCGCAGAAGCGGAAGTTTTGGTTTCTGGCATAGAATATGCAACTCTTATGAGTCTTGATGAGGGTATCCCTCTTGAAACACGAATAGCAGAAGCTCTTGATAAAATATTGATTATCTATGGTGTGCCTGAGGATTTGCGAAAAACTAAAATTCAAAAAGCTTTAAGCTACGATTATAAACATATCGGAGAACGAATTTTCAAAGAGTTTAAAGAATATGTTGATAAAACAAATGAAGAAACCTTTGAACAGATGCTTCAAAATGCGAAGCGCGGAGTGAATAAGTAAAAATAATGCGAAGCCTATCCCTCTTGCTCGCTTTAGCGAGGAGGAGGGGGGACCATTCTCGAAAAATGTTTTTGTTCGTTTATGATATATTTCGGGAGATATAACTGTTTATAGAATAACGTTAGAGCGGAACGGTGGGTGGTACCGCAAATAGATAAATTTCAAAAGTACCACCCACCACCCCGATGTAACAAATTGATACAAATACTGTTCTATGCAAAACCTACATATCAATAAAATGAATTTATCCAAGGGCGGTCCCACCTCTTTTTTGTAAGCAAAAAGAGGGATAGGCTGTGGCAAATCTTAGACTTTTCCAAAGGAGGAAAACACATGAAAAATTTTAACAGAACTATAAAAAAGATGTTAGGCATCGGGCTTTGCCTTGCTCTTGTTGTGAGCTATGCTCCTATAATTACCTTGGAGGCTAATGCGATTTCTGATTTACTTGTTGATGTAAACGGGAGTGGTGTAGCTCTTAAGGATAGTGATTCGGACGGTTACTATGATATAGGTACTGTTGATAAGCTTATTGCATTTTCAATGTATATAAATAACACATCTTTAACTATGGAAGGTCGCAGGATAAACGCTGAGCTTACTAATGATATAGCTTTTTCTGAAAAAGAGTTATGGATTCCTATTGGATATAATGATGTAAATGATACTTCAGGTGTTGTGGTTTATTATGACGGTATTTTTGACGGTAAAGGTCATACCATTTCAGGTCTTAATTGTAGCAATGCCGACTATGATTATGTAGGATTGTTTGGTTATCTTACCGGAACAGTTAAAAATGTTTCTGTAGTCAATTCAGCATTCAACTCAGGCAGAATGGCCGGTGGTATTGCAGGATATAACGTAGGTGTTATTGAAAAATGTTATTTTTCGGGCACTATTAACGGCCCTTTCCTTAATAGCGGTGGAATAACAGGTCTCAATGGTAGTGAAGGTGAAATCAGAAATTGCTACAGCAATTCCTCAATAGTTGGAAGTCAACATAGTGGTGGTGGAATTGTTGGAAGCAACAGTGGCATAATTGAAAATTGTTATAGTGTAGGAAATGTTACCAAAAGCGGTAGTTCGTCAATAGGTGGTGTAGCAGGGCGAAATGGCAGCATTGGCACAATAACAAATTGTTATTATAATAAAAGTGTATATTCAGGGAATTTGATAGGCACAAATGAAGGTACGGTGGATGCTCTTTCCTCAGGCAAAACAACTGCACAGTTCAAATCAGGTGAGGTGACATACCTTCTTCAAGGGGATCAGTCTTCAGCAGTTTGGGGGCAAACCTTGGGTGTTGATGACAACCCTGTTATGGATGGAAAAAAGGTTTACTACAGTTCAGAGCTGAACGTTTACACAAACTACGAGATGGCAAAGAAAAATTTAAACGGATTTTATGAAATAAATAATGTAAAGCAGCTTATGGGATTTGCTGAATATTATAATGCCGGAAAAATCGCAGCCCCCGCTAATGCTGTTTTAACAGCAAATATTAACCTTTCAGGCTATAGCTGGACACCTATAGGCAACGCCTCCACAAAATTTAAGGGCGTTTTTGATGGCCAAGGTCATACAATTTCAAACTTTAATATGACAATTACAGGGAAAGGTAATTGGGGCTTGTTTGGTTACGCAACGGGAGAAGGCACGGTAATTAAAAATTTCTCAATCAGCGGTGATGTAACCACAGCACTCACCTCTAATGTTGATGTTCAGTACGGTGTTGTGGGCCAGGCAGACGGTACGGCTGAAATAAGAAATGTTCATTCCTCAGTTAATCTCACATCGGGCGATTCTTATCAAAAAAAATATTTTGGTGGTATTGTTGGCAGAACAGGTAATATTACTGTAGATATGTGTTCATATAGCGGAAAGCTTTCCCTTGGCAGCAACACACTTGACTGTGTGGGTGGCATAGTTGGTTATGTTTACAACGGCAAAACTGCCAAAATTAATAACTGCGGCTTTTACGGAAATATTGAGTCTACCTATTCAGGTGGAAATGTTGGCGGTATTCTCGGCTATTATAACGGTGAAAATGCAAAGGCCTTGACTATATCAAATTGCCTGAGCATCGGTGCATTACCTTCAGGTAGAGGTGCTGTTATAGGAACAATAACCAATTACGGTTCAACAAATGCAGGCTCAAATAACTATTATCTTGATGGTTTGGCTCATTCTGTTACTAACATTACAGCAAACTCAGCCTCGCAGAATGGCCTTGAAAACGGCAGAATTGCGTACTATCTTCAAAGCAATAACACCGAGCAGGTTTGGGGGCAGGATATTGATAATGGCAAACCGAGGCAGTATGTACCTACAATAAACGCAGGCAAGCTTTATAAGGTTACTGTGTGCGGAGGGGACACCGGATATTCAAATAGCAGTGAAACTAATGGCCATAACTATATTGATTATAAGTGTGCTTTCTGCGGAATGTATACTCAACCACCAAAAGGCGATACATATTATCTGATTTCAAACATAGGTCACCTTTTATGGTGGCAACAAGCTATAAATGAAGCCGGCGCCAATGAAATGTATGTTAAGCTTGTTGCAGATATTGATTTGAATCCGGGCTATGTGTTTAATGAAGACGGAACTGTGCTTTATAACGGTGAGCCTGTTACAAGCGGATGGTACGAATGGACACCCATGGGAACAGAAGAAGAGACATCAGGAGGCGACTTTTTCGGAAATAATCACACAATAAGCGGAATTTACATAAACTCCGATATTGATTACGCAGGCTTTTTTGGCGTTACTTATAATGCTAATATTAAAGACTTTAATATCAGCAATGCGTATATAAAAGGTAAAACCTCTGCAGGTGGCCTTTGCGGCAAGGCTATGTATAGCAAAATAACAAATTGTGTTAGTAATGCTACTGTCAGCGCAGAGAATAATGCAGGCGGAATATGCGGAGAAATAAAACAAACAAATTTTTATCAGTGCGGTAATAACGGTAATATTGATGGTTATTATGCAGGCGGCATTTGTGGTTATGAGCCAATGGGTGAACCTGGTAAAGTGTATTTCGGCTATATGGAAAATTGCTACAATACAGGCGATATAACTGGCGAAAGCTATACCGGTGGCCTTTTCGGCTTCAAAATTGATACTCACTGCTATAACTGTTTTAATATAGGTAAGGTAACGAGTGTTGCTAATGCTCATGACATATCCACTTTCCATTTTAATAACAAAAATTCCTATTATCTTTCCGAAACAGAAACAGAGGACGGTGGTAAGACAGTCGAGCAATTTGCAAGCGGTGAGGTTGCATATCTCTTGGGCGAAGCATGGGGGCAGATGAGCAATACGGAAGGCTCACTTCCGATTATTACAGATAATGAGCTTTACAAGGTTGTAACAGTGGGCGAAACAGGTAACTACTCCGTTGCAAATGTTGGTGATACTAACGGTGACGGAACAGTTGATGTAAATGACTATCAGGTACTTGTGAACGCTATTTTGAATGAAGACCCTGAGCAAGAAGCTGTTAAACAAATAGAAACTGCAAGCTATGATGATATAGTGAAATATGACCTTGACGGTGACGGTTATCTTGATGTTATTGATGCATACCTTCTCCACCTTTTCATAAACGGCTTTACAACTGTTGATGTATATGCAGTTGGTGATTACGATTTAAACGGCAAAGCATTTGAAGAAGCTGATATTAAAGCTATCAAGCACGCTATCGAAAATCCCGAAAAGCTTGCTACATATAAAAAATATGCTTCCGATATTAACGGTGACGGTAAGCTGGATGAAAATGACTTAACTGCACTCACTGCAAAATACGGTGAGGTAACAGGCACAGAGTGTGC
>JAZNME010000055.1:0-32814 GCA_045579445.1 Acutalibacteraceae bacterium
GAAAGAAGGTAGAAATAGCATTTAACTGTAAGGCGTTTATCCTCTTCCTTTTCCGGTGGTTTAGCGGCTGTCAAAAGACTTGACATTTTAAGAAGAGCCATCATAAATACGCCGAATTCATAAGCATTGTTAAGACCAATCATTTTTGGGAGTGTTGCAGGTCCGATTTTGCCTTTGAAGAAAGCATTCATAGACTCAACATTCTTGAATTGAAGCTCAACAAATTTCTGTTTTTTAACTCTGTATGCAACTTTGTTAGCGTGAACGAGCCATTCATCACCGTTTACCATAAAGTGTGTTGCCCACTTTCCTTCGGGAGCATCCGGGTCAAGACAACTAACCTGATAGATACAGTGAACCTTCTCAAATTTCTTTTTGAGAGAGGGAACATCTGCAACGATAGTTTTCAAGAGGGGCAACGCACCGCAAAGGAATATTTTATTAGTATATAAAGCTTCCTGTGTGTTAGACAAGAAAATCATCCTTTCTTTTTGAGGTGGTACGATTATAATGCAGAATTGAGAATTCAAAATGCAGAATTATCGGGGAAGCGATGCTTCCGAACAATTAAAAGCTTCGCAAACAAAAATAAATCTCTAAAAAATTTTTCTTCTCTTAAATTATAATCGCGGCGCAGCCCATTTATTTTGCATTTTGCATTTTGCATTCTGCATTAGAACAGGCAACTTTCCTCTTTGTCTTTAATTAAAACTCATCGTCCCAGTCATTATCTTCCTCGAAATCGGCTTTCATAACCTCACGAACTGCTTCGATAATACCGTTGGAGTCAATACCGAGGTAGCTCATAATGTCTTCGTGAAGACCGATAGGAGCGAATGTATCCTGGACACCGAGCTTTTTGAATGCGCAACCCTTACCGGATTCAACAACAACCTCTGCAACTGCACTGCCGAGACCACCGATAACTGTATGGTCTTCAACTGTGATAATACGGCGAGTGTCCATAACTGCTTTAAGAACAGCTTCTTTATCGAGAGGTTTAATTGTGTGCATATCAAGAACGCGAACCTTAAGTCCGTCTGCTTTCTCAAGGAACTCAGCAGCCTGGAAAGCCTGGAATACGCAAGAACCGCAAGCGATAATTGTGATATCTGAGCCTTCGTGAACTTCAACTGCCTTACCTACTTCGAAGCCGTAGTTTGCATCTTTGTAAAGAACGCGGTCAAAACCACGGTTAATTCTGATATAGAATGGGCCGGGAGTGTTGTATGCTGCCATAACAGCGTTGTATGTTTCGTAACCATCTGCAGGGCAGATAACTGTAAGGTTAGGAATAGAACGAGTTAAAGCAAGGTCGCAGATAGCGTGGTGAGTAGAGCCTGCCTGACCGAAGGATGTACCTGAGTGAGTAGCAATAACTTTTGCGTTAACATTCTGGTAGCAAAGGTCTGTATGGAGCTGGTCTGCTGAACGGAATGATGCGAACTGTGAGAATGTTGAAAGGAAAGGAACAAGGCCTGCCTTTGCCATACCTGCAGCTACACCGAACATATTCTGCTCTGCGATACCTACGTTAAAGAATCTATCAGGGAATTTCTTCTGGAAATCACCGATTTTTGTTGATTTTGCAAGGTCAGCTGTGAGAGCAACTACCTCAGGATGAGCTTCTGCAAGCTCAACAAGAGCCTGACCGTAAATTTCAGCTGTTGAAAGAGATGTTGACTGTTCAGCTGTATATGATAATCCGCCTGCCATAATTAATTGCCCTCCTTCTCTGCACGTGCAATTCTCTTCTGGTATGTTGCTTCAAGAGCTTTCTTACCATTAGCATATTTTTCCTCGTCGAAGGCACCATAGTGCCATCTGAAGTCGCCTTCAATAAAGTCGATACCGCAGCCCTTAACTGTATCACAAAGTATAAGAACAGGCTTATCTGTATCATTTTCGTATGCGAAATCAATAGCTTCGCAAAGCTCTTTAATGTTGTTACCGTCAACCTTCTTAACTATAAAGCCAAATGCTTCCCATTTGTCTGCAAGAGGCTCAAGAGCCATAACATCTTCTGTGTTACCGTCAATCATATTGTGGTTACGGTCAACAAAAGTAATAAGGTTTGTAAGCTTGTAGTGAGCAGCGCTCATTGCTGCTTCCCAGTTTGAGCCTTCGTCAAGCTCACCGTCGCCAAGAACAACAAATGTCTTGAAATCTTTTTTGAGAAGTCTTGCTGCAAGAGCTGTACCAACACCGATTGAAAGGCCGTGGCCGAGAGAGCCTGTAGAAGCGTCTACGCCAACAACCTTATTTGAGTCAAGGTGCATACCCATTTTTGAACCTGAAAGGTTAAATGTTTTGAGCATTTCCTTGTCGTTGAAGCCGAGGTCGCAAAGAACAGGTGCATAAGCGATACCTGCATGACCTTTACTGAGAATGAAGCGGTCGCGGTCTTCCCAGTTTGGTTCCTCGACCTTAATGTGCATATATTTATGGTAGCACACTGTCATAATATCCATAACGCTCATACCGCCGCCGATGTGGCCGCTGCCTGCCCAGTATGTTGTATCAAGGCAAAGGTTACGGAGTTCGTTTGCTTTCTTTTCAAGAGCAAGCCACTCCTGTTTTGAAAGTGCCATTTTTATTCCTCCATTTTATTAAAGATTTATAGAGCCGATAGATATCGGTTAAATTAACTTAATCAGCCAAGCTCAGGGTGAAGCTTTTTAACAGCCTTGAATGCATCCTCTGCAATTTCGATAGAGCGGTTAATATCCTCCTGAGTGAGAGATGCGTTGATGAAGTGGTTATGATGAGAAGTAATGAACATACCTCTGTTAACACACTCTGCAACCCAATCCTGATGAAGAAGAAGAGAATCGTCGTTTGCAATTCTGAGATAGAAGAGAGCAGGAGCACCTGTTACTCTTAAATCAAAACCATGCTCTTTACCTGCAGCAACGAAACCATCAGTAAGCTGTCTGCCTAAGGTATCGAAAAGCTTTGGTGCATCAATGGCTTTAAGCTTATTGATACAAGCAATACAAGCAGCGAAAGGAACTGCGCTCATCCAGTAAGAGCCTGTGTATGAAAGGCTTGAAGCAGCATTTCTAAGGAACTCTTTACCGCAGAAGGCAGACATATTGTAGCCGTTCGCAAGAGCTTTACAGAAGCAGATAATATCTGCCTCAAAGCCAAAGAAATGGTCGGAGCCTGCAAGGTCAAGACGGAAGCCGCAACGAACGTCGTCCACGATAAGAACGATGCCGTGCTTTGTGCAAAGCTCGCGAACCTCTTTCCAGAAGCCGTCTACAGGGAAAGCGTTGTCAATAAAGTTACCGTGGTTATATGGCTGAGCAATAATAGCGGCAATTTCATTTTCGTTTTCAGCAATAATCTGTTTTAAGCCTTCAATATCATCCCAACGAGCGTAGATATTGTTTGCAACATCTTCAGGTGTAACGCCGGGATAGTCAATCTTCTGTACCATCGGAGAAACGCCATGGTAGAAGTTGTTGAAGAAAACAAGTTTCTTTCTGTGAGTGTGAGCACGTGCTGTAAGGATAGCACCCTGAGTTGCGTCGTTACCGTTCTTTGCAAAGAAAGCCCAGTCTGCAGTTGCAACTGTATCAACAAGAAGCTCTGCGCACTCAATCATAACTTTATCAGGAGATGTAACGCAGTTACCTTTCTTTAACTGCTCAATAGCAGCAGCGTCAACATCCTCATCACAATAACCAAGAATGTTCGGACCATATGCGCACATATAGTCGATATACTGGTTGCCGTCAACATCCCAGAAATATGAGCCTTTTGCCTTTTCTGAGAAGCGAGGCCATCTGTTTACCGGAATAAACTGACCTTCGGCAGGACCTAAATGGCCGTAAACGCCTGCAGGGATGACTTTGGCAGCGCGCTCAAAATATTCGTCTGATTTAGTAGTTTTGTATAATGGGTATTTTTTGCTCATTTTGCTGCCTCCTTATCCTATATATAATGCAACTCTGTCAAGAATACGGTTGATGTTATCAAGCATACTAACGAGACCGTGCATTTCGATTTTGCCTGTACCGATACAAGCGAGAGCGTTAAGCTTGCCGTCGAAAAGACCGCGAGCAGTTTCGATAGAATCAAAAATCATTGCGGCGCGATATGTAGCAGGAGCCTTTTTAAGTGTAACAAGGCGGTGATCCTTACAAACAAGCTCAACTGCGGGACCGTTTTTAATACCAATAAGAACGCTACCATCTTCAATAGCTTTAGCGCTGAATTTACCAATCTGGTCGTTGTTACCAATCTGTGCGATTGCAACACCGATTGTGTAAAGCATAAGAAGAGTGCTTCTCTCAAAGAAAACAGGGTCCCTAAGGTCTTCTTCAGATGCTCTCATATATTTTGTGAGAAGGTCTGTAAGAGGAGTAAAGGTTTTGAGAAGGAATCCAATGTGCTGGAAGCCCTTTGATGGGATAGGAGTTACTGTGCCGTCAATAAGACCATTGAACTTTTCACAGCTTGAGAAAGGGAGCTTAACATCGCAAGATGAGCAACCCTGCTCCATACGGCATCTGCCGTTTTTGAAATAAAGAGTAGCACTTGGGCCGTCTTTAACATCAAAACCGATAGAAATCGGCTTTTTGCCCTCAAGAAGTTCAGATGCTTCAGGTACAAGCTCGCAAAGATTTTCAAGCGTACCTAAAATGCCGAACATATTTATGTAGGCAAGTGTTTTTGAATCCATAAGATTTTGCAAAGCAAATTCCTCCTTTATATGAAATCAATTTATTATCCATTTCATTTTAACAGACGGGTGGTATATTGTCAACAAATTCCATAGCAAAAAATATAATTGTTTTAGTAAAAGTATCCACAAAAAGCAGAGTTTTTCTTAAATCGAAAAAATTAGCAGGATTTAACAGAAATAGTGCATAAAAACATTATTAAGTTTTTGTTAAGTTTCCACACGTTTTTTTGAGAGACGCTTTTTTCTCTTGACAATGCTATATTATAATGTATAATAAAAAGTGAATCAAAATTCACTCTAAGGAGGAACAGAAAATGGACACAAGATTTGCTATTAGTGAGTATCATGACGCTGCTGCCATTAACAGACAGCTTGACGAACTCATCAAACAGCCAATTTACACAATCAAACCGGACGTTCTTAAGAAATACGAAGAAGAGTATTACGACAAGAAATGTGCAAAAAGTAAAGAAATAATTGCAGAAGCAAAGCAGGTTATACCGGGCGGTGTTCAGCATAACCTGGCTTTCAACTATCCATTCCCACTTGTTTTCACAAAAGCAGAGGGCATGAAGCTTTACGATATCGACGGTAACGAGTATTTTGACTTCCTTCAGGCAGGTGGCCCGACAGTTCTCGGCTCAAACCCAAAGGTTGTAAGAGATCAGGTTATCGACCTCCTCAATACTTGCGGTCCTTCAACAGGTCTTTTCCACGAGTTTGAATATAAGCTTGCAAAGAAAATTGCTGACAGCGTTGAAACTGTAGAAATGTTCCGTATGCAGGGTTCAGGTACAGAGGCTTGTATGACTGCAGTTCGTGTTGCTCGTCTTGCAACAGGTAAAAAGAACATTATCAAAATGGGTGGCGCATACCACGGCTGGTCAGACCAGTTAGGTTACGGTATCCGTGTTCCCGGTTCAAAGTTCACACAGGCAAGCGGTGTTCCGCTTTACCTCTTCAAGCATACACAGGAATTCTTTCCGGGCGACCTTGACGACCTTGAAAGAAAGCTCCGCGCAAACCTTTTCCGTGGCGGTACTGCTGCCGTATTCATTGAGCCAATCGGCCCAGAGAGCGGTACAACTCCTGTTGCTTACGACTTCAACAAGGGCGTTGAAAGACTTTGCCGTAAATATGGCGCACTCCTTATCTTTGATGAGGTTGTTACAGGCTTCCGTATCGGTATGGCAGGTGCTCAGGGTTACTACGGCGTATCTCCTGACCTTACAATCTTCGGTAAGGTTATCGCCGGTGGCTATCCGGGCGCAGGCGGCGTAGGCGGTAAGAAGGAATATATGAAGTACCTCGGTGCAGGTCTTGATGACTCAGGTATGAAAATCAAGAAGGCATTCACAGGCGGTACAATGACTGCTAACCCACTTTCATGCTGTGCAGGTTACTTCACACTTGAAGAAATCGATAAGCAGAACGCTTGTCAGGTTGCAGGTCAGATGGGCGACAGACTTACAAAGGGTCTTCAGGAGCTCATCGTTAAGCACAACCTTCCATTCGTTGCATGGAACGAAGGTTCAGTTTGCCACCTTGAAACAGTTGGTACAATGCATTATTCAATCGACTGGTGCAAGCCATGGTCAATTCCGGGCGTTATTTCAGCTACAAGCGAAAGAAAGAAAGAAATGCAGTACATGGGCGCTGCTTACATGGCAGAAGGTCTTGTTACTCTTGCAGGTAGCCGTCTCTACACTAACGCTCAGTACACACCTGAGCTTATCGACGAAGCAATTGCAAGATTCGACAGAGTATTTGCAAACGTTGCAGTTAAGGAAGGCTAATTAAAAATACAAAAAGCCTTTCTCGTGTGAGGAAGGCTTTTTAAGAAATTAAAATTCTAAATTACAAATTCAAAATTTCGGAACGCTACGCGTTAATTGTAAGCTTCGCAAAGCTTTAAAATGTTCGGAAGCAATGCTCCCCATAATTTTGCATTTTGAACTTTGCATTTTGAATTTTTCGCGCAGCGGAAAGGATTCGCTTTATGGATATTTTAGAAGCAAAAAATATAGTTATCAAAGCGGGCCACGAGCTTTTAAAGGCAGGTCTTATTGTAAGAACATGGGGTAACATCAGCTGTCGTATAAACGAAAAGCAGTTTGTTATCACTCCAAGCGGTATGGCTTACGACGGCCTCACTCCTGATGATATTGTGCTTGTAAACATCGAAGACCTCAGCTATGACGGTGATGTTAAGCCATCATCAGAAAAAGGTATTCACGCTTCCTGCTACCAGCTTCGTCCCGACATCAATTTCGTTATCCACACACATCAGAAGAACGCTTCTGTTGTAAGCACACTTGGTCTTGATATTAACAATATCACAGGTGCAGCAGCAGAAATTATCGGTACAGACGTTCCTTGCGCAACATATGGTCTTCCCGGTCAGCCAAAGCTCCGCGAAGGCGTTATCGGTGCAATAACCCGTTCAACATCAAAGGCTGCTATTATGAAGCACCACGGTGCAGTTTGCCTCGGTGTTGATTACGAGGATGCTTTTAAGGTTGCTCAGACTCTTGAGGATGTTTGCGAGCAGTTTATTATTGATCGCTGTGTAGAGGTTTCAGGCAAAGCTGTTGATACCTTCTCAGGCGTTGTTGATTATATTACAGACGTTATTAAATCAGGCGATAAATACAGAGCTGCTAAGGAATTCGCTCCTTGCGACAGCGCAAGAAAGGGCAACTTCTTCTTCGTTGGCGAAAAGGATAAGAGAGCCGCTATTATTGATACAAAGAGCGGTGCTTGGGTAGGCGGCGGCGAAATCCCTGACAGCGCAGATATGCACTGGGAGATTTACAAAAAGAGACCTGACGTTAACTTCATCCGCCACACTAAAGAGGAAAACGTTGTTGCAGTTTCAAGAAAGGGTAAAACAATCAAGCCTCTTCTTGACGACTTTGCTCAGCTTTGCGGTCCTGTTGTTAAAACAGCAATTTTCAATCCTGACAGCACTCTCTGCTCAAGCAAAAAGGTTGCAAAGGCTCTTGGTAAGAGAAACGCAGTTTTCCTTAAAGACAACGGCGCAGTTTGCGTAGCAGATAATGAGTACAACGCAGAGGCAGTTGAGCTTGTTATGGAAAAGCACGCAAAAACTGCAGTTGGCGCAGAGCTATACGCCGAGGTTAAGCCAATCGGTCCCATCGATTCACATCTTATGAACTTTATCTATAAGATTAAGTATTCTAAAAAAGCAGGTAAATAAAATATTTTTGATTATAACCGCTGACTGTTTTTCAGTCAGCGGTTTATTTTGTTATTTTGCACATCTTAATCAAACACTTGTTGTGCAACTATCCAAACTTTATTTATTTTTCTAAATTAGAATTATAGTCCTTGAAGATTTTTCCTTTTTATGATACTATTATATACGTATTATTATAGGGTATTGTCGTTATGATTTGCCCTCAAAAAAGGAGAGAGACTATGTCTATCAAACAAAAAGCTGTTGATGGTATTTCTAAGGTAAAAACCTATTGGAAAACCCCAATGGCAGGTCGTTATATGACCTTTAAAGAAATCGCCGCATATTCAGGCGGTGGTATCGGTGCCTATATGATTATTACTATGGGCTCCGCTTGCTTACTTTCATCAAACAATGTTTTGCTTTCAAGTGCTTTAGGTATCGGCCCTACAGATATGTACATAATGTACCTTATAGCAGTTGTAGCTAACATTTTCCTTACAGGTATTCGTGCAAATATTATTGATAATACACGAAACAAAGCAGGTAAGTACAGACCATATATTGTTACAATGGCTATTCCATCAGCTATTGCTTGTATTATGACCGTTTGGTTCCCTTACAACAAGCTCTCCGTATGGCTTGGTGATGGTACACTTTTCGGTGAAGATATTGCTTATATTGCAAAATGTGCCATTGTTATGGTGCTCAACCTTATAATCCATTTCTTCTACTATTTCTTCTATGATGCATACGAAAACCTCATTCATGTGCTCTCCCCCAACTCCCAGGAGCGTACAGATGTTGCATCTGTAAAGAGTGTTGTTTATTCATTTGCACCAACAGTAGTTAACCTTTTAACTCCTATCATTGCCCAACATCTCTTCCATACAAACACAACAGATATCCGTGTTTACAGATTCCTGTACCCCATTCTTACAGTTGGTGGACTTCTTCTTTGTATGATTGTTTACAAACATACAGAAGAAAAGATCGTTCAGGCTAAAACTCATGTCGTTCAGATAAGATTTATAGACGCACTTAAGGCTGTAGCTAAAAATAAATATTTCTGGATTATATCTCTTGCCGGATGGCTTGGATTCCTTGAATCTTCCTTCCTCAATATTCTCGCGTGGCTCTACAACTATGCAGGCGCCTGCTCAGGTACCGAATACGGTATTATTGTTACTGTTTACGGTAACGCTTCCCTTTGGGGTATGATTCTTGCACCTTTCTGTATCAGAAAATGGGGTAAGAAAGCTGTTCTTATCGCAACAAATGCCCTTAATATTGTATTTATTCTTATGCTTCTCCCGCTTGTTAAGGATGTTGCTTCCGTTTTAATTTGGCTTGTTATGGGTTGTATGTATTTCAATGCTCTTATGGGTTCATTTGCACATATCCTTAACCCTGCTGTTCAGGCAGATATCCGAGACTATCAGCAATACAAAACAGGCGAAAGAATTGACGGCATGTTTGCTGCAGTCGCTACTATTGGTACTGTATTGAACCTTGTCTTCTCCTCAGTTCTCCCTATTGTGTATAAGGAAAACGGAATTACAGATGTAAATGCAAAGCTTGTTACATCAAGACCTGAAATTCTTAACAGAATGCTTGGTGACGGCAAAACTGTAGGACAAATTCTTGCAGATCAGCTTGCTAATGGTCAGGATAACTACTCTAATCCATACTCTGCACTTTACGATCCTGTAATTTTAACAGACCTTCTTCAACTTCTTATTGTTCTCTCAGCTTTTGGTGCGTTAATGAATGTTATTCCATATTTTTGGTACGACTTTAACGAAAAGAAACAGAAATCTGTTGTTCGTGTTCTTAAAATCCGTGCTATGTTTGAAGACTATGGTAACAACGTTCTTGATGATGGTAATCTTGTTGAAGCAGTTGATATTATACGTAAATCACGCGAAATGTGCGATGCTTCTCCTATTGCTGTAAGCAAAAAGGATTATAAGTCTATAAAAGACAAAGCAGAACGCAAGGCAGCTAAAAAGGCATACAAAGAGAAGCTTGAGTACAACGAAGAGATTGATATTGCTAAATTCGTATGCGACGAGCTTAATAAATTTGAAACTGCTGAATTCAAATACAGAGTCGAAAAGAGCGAAGAAATCGTTGAAGTAGGTCTTGCCGGTCTTTACAACACAGAACTTGCACAGGCTCAGGCAGAGCTTAGTGAAGCACGAGCTATGGTAAAAGACACACCTGAACAAAAAAGAGTTCGTAAAGCTGCTATAGAAATGGCAAAAGAAAAGGTTTCTGCTTGCAAAACTATTGCAAAGAGCTTTAAGGATGCCGAATTTGTGCAGCCTAAGTATTCAGATCTTGAAAAGTGCTTTGAAAGAGAAGATATGCTTGGCGCAAAGATTAAGGAGCTTAATATTGCTATTAAGGATGCTAAGAAGACTTTTTCAAAACATGCTAACGAAAAAAATGCCCGCGCTGTTGATGATCTCAAAGCAAAGGTTAAAAAGCTGCAAGCAGAACTCAACGAGGCTCGCAAAGCTTCAAAGGCAGAAAGCGACCGTCAGGCAGCATTTGCTCGTGCAGCAAAGCCTTACCTTGATGCCCAAAAGCTCCTCAATCAGAAAGAAAACTACAGCCACTTTGATAACATAAGCGCTCAGTATGATATTTCTAAAGAGAAGCATGAAAAAGCCCTTGCAAAAGCAGCTGCAGAGGCTGAAAAGAAAAAACGCGAAGAGGATGCATTAAATGCAAAAATCAAAGCGGAAAAAGAAGCAAAGAAAAAAGCAAAGAAAGCTGCAAAGGTAACTAAATAATTAAACTAACCCCAAATCGATATTCGGTTTGGGGTTTTGTTTCACGTGAAACATACTAAATGCAAAATGCAAAGTGCAAAGTGTGGCATCGCTAAAAAAAGAATGGTTTTAAAGAATACAAGTGAATCAATACCCGGACTATCAATTTACAGCTATGCGTTTGTAATAGCATTTTACGTCATGCGTTTTACACTTTGCGCTTTACTGTTTCACGTGGAACAGTAAACGACATTTGTTGTATATACGACATTTATCAATACTTTTATAAATATCTATATTTAAAACAATGTTTACATTTTGTCTATTTACAATTATTGTTTTGTTATGCTATAATAGGGATGCGTTGAGAAACGGAGCCGCACCAGAGTATCAACGCTTAGTTCCAACAGGAACTAACCTCCTCAAGTAAACCTTGGAGCATAGTGTTAACTTTGTTCCGGAAACACATCGGTTGTCCCCTCAACCGGTGTGTTTTCCTTTTATTTTTAAAATATGAATAAACCTTCTTTCTTTGTCAATAATTAAATTGACTATGAAAGGAGCTTTTTTATGGACGATAAAAATAATCAGAACCCTTTAGAAATTCCCGATAACAACCCCCAGAGAGAGTCAAAGCCTATAAGCGCAAAATATAAAGCTCAAACTGATAAGCAAAAGAAAAGCAGAGTTATTAAAATAGCTTATGCATTTGCTTTTCTTTTGGCCTTAGGTGGCGCTTTTGCAACAAAAATTATAACAGAGAAAAACCTTGGTAACCTTAATGTTCCTATTGAGCAGGATTATATTACTGTTGCACCAACAACAGAGAATAAAACTACAGAGCCTGATTTTCAGGTGCGTCAGAATAAAACAGATGTGCTTGATACACGTAACGAAACCCAAACGGAAAAACCCGAACCAACTACAGAAAAGAAAGCAGAGCCAACAACAGAAAAGAAGCCTCACTCCACTCCTTACAAGGATTACTATACTCTCCCGCTTGGAACGGATATTCTTAAAGAGTATCTGCCATCTACACCTTCCTACAATCCTTCAACAGACGATTGGCGCACTCACCCTGCTGTAGATTTCAAGGGAGCGGAAGGGTCTCAGATAAAAGCTATTTCTTACGGAACAGTTAAAGATATTTACGATGACGCCCTTCTTGGAACGGTTGTTGTAATTGACCACGGTAACAAGGTAGAAGCAAAGTATTGCGGACTTAATAAAGATACTGTTGAGGTGGAAAAGGGCACTACTGTTAACGAGGGACAGTGCATTGGCTATTTAGGTACTGTACCTTTTGAAAAATCAGAGCTTTCTCACCTTCATTTTGAAATATATTATAAAGATAAAAATGTTGACCCGTTAGAGTTGATGGGAAAATAATAAAGCAAGCAGAAGAATTGTAAAAATCAATTCTTCTGCATTTTTCAACAAATATTATTATTATCCTTTATATAAGTATACGAAAATTTGTCTTTTTATTGACTTTAGTGCTTTAATGTACTAAAATCACTACCATAGGAAAATTTTTGAAAAAAGGATGATAATAATGAAAACCAAAAACATTATATCAAAGGTTCTTATTGTGGCTTTCGTTGTTGTGTTTGGTGTGCTTTGCTCACTTACCGGTTCAATCACAAGCCCAGTCGGTACTCTTTGGTCATTGTTCCCACCGGTTGTGGCAATCGGCCTTGCTCTTATCACAAAAGAGGTTTATTCTTCTCTTTTCGTTGGTATTGTTGTAGGTGGCTTGCTTTCAACAAACTTCAATGTAATTCACACAATCGACTCTGTTGTTACAGACGGTATAACATCTGCTGTTTCAGGCAGTGCAGGTATCTTTGCATTCCTTGTGCTTCTCGGAATTGTTGTTGCTCTTCTTAACAAGGCAGGTGGCTCAAAGGCTTTTGGCGACTGGGCATCAAAGCACGTTAAAACAAAGGCAGGCGCTTGCATTGCAACCTTCCTTTTCGGTGTGCTTATTTTCATTGATGACTATTTCAACTGCCTTACAGTTGGTGCAGTTATGCGCCCTGTTACAGATAAGAACAAAATCTCCCGCGCAAAGCTTTCATACCTCATTGATGCTACTGCAGCACCTATCTGTATGATTGCTCCTATTTCATCATGGGCAGCGGCTGTTTCAGGCTACGCTCCTGACGGACAGGGTATTTCTCTTTTCTGCCAGGCAATTCCTTACAACTTCTATTCACTTCTTACTTTTGTCTTCATCATTGGTATTACCGTTATGAAATTTGACTACGGCCCAATGAAGCTCCACGAAGCAAACGCTCTTAAGGGCGACCTTTTCACAAGCGGTACAGAGGTTGGCGAGGATGATACTCCTGCTACAACAAAGGCAAAGGTTATTGACCTTGTGCTTCCTATACTTATTCTTATTGTTGTTTGTGTATTCTCTCTCTTCTACGTTGGTAGATGCATGGGCGAAGAGTGGGTATTTGCTTCTTCAAACTATGACCCATCACTTGGCTTTGTTGATGCATTCTCAAATACAGATGCAACTGTTGGTCTTCCTTGGGGTGGCCTTGTAGCTCTTCTTTTCACAATCATTTACTTTATTGCTCGCCGTCTTATCACTTTCAAAGAGGCTATGGAATGCATTCCAAAGGGCTTTATAGCAATGGTTCCTGCTATCCTTATTCTTACAATGGCAACATCACTTAAGAATATGACAGGTCTTCTTGATTCTGACACATTCGTAAGCAATGCACTTGCAAACGCTGAAGGATTAAGCCATTTCCTTCCTGCAATCATTTTCCTTGTAGCTTGCGGTATAGCATTCTCTACAGGTACATCTTGGGGCACATTCGGTATTCTTATTCCTATCGTGCTTGCAATCTTCCCGATCGGCGACCCTCTCGGCGTTGTTTGTATGTCTGCTTGCCTTGCAGGTGCTGTTTGCGGCGACCACTGCTCACCAATTTCTGATACAACAATTATGTCTTCTGCAGGTGCTCGTTGCGACCACATCAACCACGTACAGACACAGATCCCATATGCGATTACAGTTGCCGCAATCTCATTTGTCGGCTACATCTTCGCAGGCTTCGTTACAAACTGGATGATCGTTCTTCCTGTAATGGCAGCAGTAACAATCCTTGTTCTCTTCATTTTAAAGAAAGCAACTGCTAAGAAATAATTTAAAATAACATATTATAAAACCGCTAACTGATTATAAATCAGTTAGCGGTTTACTTTTTATTCTGTTAAGCCTAAAATATAATCCACAGTTACCTTATAAAATTTAGAAAGTGAAATCAACACCTCTGTAGGTACATCAAGATTACCGTTTTCATACCTTGAATAAGTGGATTGACTTATATTCAGTATTTGGGCAACTTCTGACTGGTTAAGGTCTTTATCTTCTCTTAAATTTCTTATTCTCTCGTACATTTTAATCACCGAAATAATATTACAATATGCGAATATTGCATATTGTAATTTATGCAGTAATTGCATATAATATTCACGAGGTGAAAAATATGTATAAGAAAATGTATTTGTTGCTGTTTAATGCTATAACAACTGCATTAAAAGAAAATGATATTGATAAAATACGTAATATTCTTATAAAAGCACAAACAGATGCCGAAGAAATATGTATGGATAGTAATGAGGAAATTTAGGGATTGATCAGTGCCCAATTCCCCATGATTATTCTATTTTATTTATTCAAAACACTTGGCAACTGGCAACTGGCGACTGGCATCTAAAAAAGAAGGCTCTTTCGAGCCTTCTTTTCTTATTTCATCTGATTTTTAAGGAATTCAACTGCAGCTCTTATATCTCTTTCAGGGTTGTCGCCAACTTCTCTTTCAATTGTAAGGAAGCCGTTATAACCGATATCCTCAAGAGCTTTAAGGTAGTTTGGCCAATCAACGCTACCCTCACCGAGAGGAACCTCAATAAATGAATCATCTGTTACAATAACATCTTTATTGATACCATAAACAACCTCAGGGTCAAGGTAGAAAATCTGCTTACCGTCCTTAGCATGTGTGTGAACTATGTATTTTTTAAGATTATGAACAGCCTTAACAGGGTCATCGCCTGTAACCATAACAAGGTTTGCAGGGTCAAGGTTAACGCCAACGCCTGTTGAATCAAGGCTGTCAAGGAACATTTTAAGGTCTGCGCTTGTTTCAGGACCTGTTTCAACTGCAAAATGAGCATCAATTGAATCTGCATATTCTGCAAGCTCTCTGCAAGCCTCCTGCATAATTTTAAAGCGGTCGTGATTAGGGTCAGACGGAACAACACCGATATGAGTTGTAACAATATCTGTTTCAAGCTCTTTGGCAAGGTCAAGAATCTTCTTTGAATAGTCAACTCTCTGACGGTTTAAATCCTTGTGGATAAATCCGCCACCGCCAAGGTCGCCGCAAAGGGCAGAAATAACAAGGCCGTTTGACTTAACAATATCAAGGAATTCCTTTCTCTTTGCACCTACGAGCTCATCAGGGCTCATTGCACCGCGAGTTGCGTAAACCTGAATACCCTGAGCACCGCAAGCAGCGGCTTTTTTAACTGCAGTTGGGATATCTGTTCTGAAGCTATCCACAATTACACCGATTGGAAACTGTTTCATAATATATCTCCTTTAAATTATTTTTTATAAAATCACTGCTGATTATTATTCTGAATTTCTCCGTTTAAAACGGTTGCTTGCTGTGGCTGCTCATTAACAGGCTGAGGAACAGGAGCAGGCTGATAGTTTATTTGCTGAGGATATTGATTAACCTGTGGCTGATAATTCTGTTGTGGCTGTCCATATGGGTTTGCCTGATAATTATACCCCATATTATACTGATTATATTGAGCCTGTTGAGCTCTTACAGTATATCTTACTGCGTTGATATTACCAAAGTAGCCTTCATATTCCTTAACCAGCTTTTTGTTTTTTCTCCATCCTATAATAAGAAGGATAAGGGCAATGATCAGAGCAGGTAAGCCTAAAAGACAAATACCAAAGAAGCCGAACACGCCCCACATTATATCGTCAAACTCTTCGTTGTAATCGTAATATTCTTCTGCTACCTGTTCTATTGCTTGATAATAATCAGGAGAATTTGAAAAATCATGGTTATTTATTGGTTTATCACCGGGGAAATTTGTTCCGTTAAGAACAAAGGTTTCAAGCATACCTTGAATCTCTTGTTTTTCTTCCTCAGTATCGTAAGAAACACAAATAACACAAATAGCTTGCTTTGTAGCGAATAAGTAATACTCATAATCGTACGTTCCAAAGGAATCCTCTGTACAGCTGACAATTGCTGTTTTCTGGCCGTTTACAGTTTTTCTTGCAACACCGTTAACAGTAAAATCTACGCCCCATCTAGCAATTCTTCTTACCTTAGAAACAATTTCTTCGTCTGAGGCTTTTTCAAAGCCATTTGGGAACATAAGGTTACCTTCTACGAAAAATTCTAATTCCTGACCACCGAAATCTGAATCCATAATACAGAAATTATCTGAATTTTCGGTGTAATACATATAGTTTTCAGGAACATCTATGTAAAAAACGCTGTTATCAAGAACCACCCTTTCAGGCACATCTGCGCTTACCGACACACTTAAGACAGAAAAAAGTAAACAACAAATAATTGTTAATGCAAGAACTTTCTTTTTCATAAAATCCCCTCTTACTTTTTTTTAATTTTATCCCAATATTCCTTGGCAGCTTGCTCCTGCTTATTATCACCATAGGAATAATACTGAGTGTCCTTAAGGCAATCGGGCAGATACTGCTGAGCTACCCAATGGTTAGGGTATGAATGAGGATATTTGTAATTCTGCCCTTTTACCGTCGCATCCTCTCCGTCAAAATGCTTATTCTGAAGCTGACGGGGAATAGGTCCGCTTTTCCCCCTCTTTAAATCATCCATTGCTAAGCCTATTGCATCGTGGCCTGTAGTGGATTTTGGTGAGTTACAAACTAAAATAACTGCATCTGCAAGCGGAATTCTCGCCTCAGGCATACCAACCTGCATAGCAATATCCGTTGCCGCCTTTACTATAGGTAAAATCATAGGGTAGGCAAGCCCTACATCCTCTGCCGCGCAAACAAGAAGCCTGCGTATTGCAGATGTCATATCCCCTGCCTCTAAAAGCCTGCCTAAATAATGAACAGCGGCATCAGGGTCAGAGCCGCGCATAGATTTCTGGAATGCAGATAAAATATCGTAATGCTCGTCGCCCTCTCTATCGTAACGCATAGCGCTTTTCTGAGTAAGACTTTGTGCACTTTCGAGAGTAATTATTCTTTTTTCGTTTTCTTCGGGTTTTTTGGCAGCCAAAACGCAAAGCTCTACAGCATTAAGAGATTTTCTTACATCTCCGCCACAAGCTGTTGCAATATGGCTTGAAACTCCGTCTTCAATGCTGAATTCCTCGCCCTTTTCTTCTGCTAAAAGCCTGAAGCCTCTGTTTACTGCCTCTTCAATATCTTCAGGTGTAACATATTTAAACTCAAACACTGAAGAACGGCTGAGAATCGCACTGTATACATAAAAGTATGGATTCTCTGTTGTAGAAGCAATAAGGGTAATTGAACCGTTTTCTATGTACTCTAAAAGAGTCTGTTGCTGACGCTTATTAAAATACTGAATCTCGTCAAGGTATAAAAGTATGCCATTGGGCGCTGTAAAGGCGTTTAAATCCTCAACAATATCTCTTATATCCTGAGTTCCTGCAGTGGTGCAATTAAGCTTCCTGAGGGTTCTGTCGGTCTTCTGGGCAATCATTCTTGCAAGGGTAGTTTTACCCGTGCCTGACGGACCGTAAAAAATCATATTAGGAAGTTCCCCTGATTCAATAATATTTCTCAGAGGTCTGCCCTCACCTATTAAATGCTTCTGACCTACAATCTCGTCAAGAGAGGTTGGTCTTATTCTGTCTGCTAATGGTGTATGCATAAATTATCCTCAAAATTCAAATTCAGCGCCATCATAGGAAACAAGGAAGCCTTTTTCCTTTGCTACAGGCACAAGGTCATCGTAAATATATCCGCCATTATGAGAAAAATGGTTGAGTATAAATACTGTATTTTCGTCAGCATTCGTTTTTAAAAGCTGATTTTTAACATCTATACAAGCCTTTAAGCCCATATGATTACTTACTGCGTAATCTTTGATAACGCTTGTACAGTCAAGGGAAACAAAATCTAAATGAACTCCCCTGTTTTCAAGATATTCCCATGTTTCTTCAGGGAAATAGCCTGTATCATGAGCATAAAGAAGAGCCTTATTGTCCTTTAAAATAAGATATATAACAGGGTCAAGATGCTTTGCGTGGTCTGCCTTTAAAGGAATAATTTTATAGTCTTCAATTTCGTACTCACAGAATGGCTTTATCTCCTTATATATCAAGGCTTTCGGGTCTTTTTCGCCCACGTTTTTTCTATTAAAAATATCAACAAAATCCTTACCTGAAGCAGCTGTTGCAAACACAGGAAGAGGCTTCTTTTCGTCCTCATTTTTAAGGTGGCCATACTTTGATTCTCTGTACATAATATCCCAGGGATAAATATGGTCATCGTGGCCATGAGTAATGAAAAGCGCTTTGATTTTTATTAAATCTAAACCGCCTGTTAAAACGTGCATATATGTATCGGCAGGAAAATCTAAAAGGATAGTGTCATCAATAACAGCCTGGGAACGTGTTCTTATATTTTTTCCGCCTTTTTCTCTTGCTTTTTCACATACAGGGCACTGGCAGAACATTGCAGGAAATCCTTCTGCAGCGCAGGTACCCAAAAATTTTATTTTCATTTAATCCACATCCGAAAACACACAATCAATAAATTGTAAGCCATTCAAAAATAGCAATTATTGCAGGGATAACAATAGGAACAATTCCCCTCTTTTTGTAAACAAACATTTTCAGCTTGTCCCCTGTAAGACCTTTCTTTTCCCCTTTTTCTATGGTCTTTCTTATAGTTTTCATATACTCCGTATTGGCTCGTAGTCCCATAAACAGACGGCACGCAATCAATAGCACACTGCTTATTGTGCTTACTGCAGACGGAACATAAATCCCTTGCATTTCTTCAAGGAGCTTTTGTTGCTTGACTGTTAAGGTTGTGCTGCCGTTTGAAAGATAAAGTGAAATATTCTGAAGATACTCAGGGTCCTCTTCCATACATTCAATCGTTGCATTTACAAAGCCCTCGTCAGAGAAAATGTAATATCCGCTGATGCCTAAAATAACCATATAAAGAGCAAAGAGAATCACAGAAAACTTATACATTTTGCGGTAAACGCTCCATGCAAAAGGAACAAGAAATGCCCAGAAATTCCATGAAAAGCTTTTCTTTGTTTTTTCGCTTATAGCCATAAAGCTTGGAATATAGTATCTTTGATTTTTCTTAACCGCAACCTCATATAAAAAAGAAGGTTTTCCTTCAATAAGAAAGGTCTGAGCAGGATTTATACTGATTTCAGGGTTTTTTATTTCAATTGAGAATGGTAAATGAGGCTTTTTCTCGTCATTTTCAATCTCAACCTTCAATGGCTCTTCAGGTTTTGAAAAGATAGTTTTTTCTTCAGGCTTTTTAAATGTATTTTCAATATTTTCAGCCGTTCCGTGAAGCTTCTCATTAAAGCATTTTCCGCTTGTTTTCCAGCATTCTCTGTGGTGCGGAGTACCGCAATCAGGGCAGAAAACCGCATCATCATTTTCATTAAAGGGAACATTACAAACAGGGCAAATATATTTTTTAATATCCATTTTTTTCTCTTTTCTTAAGTTTTTTAGGGTATAAAAATCCATAATTTTTTCTTATTTTAAATATTACATTATCCCTTTTAAAAAAGCAACAACTATTCTTTAATTTTCCTTAATTTTTTGAACATTTTTTGTCAGTTATTTCAGCTTTTTTATTGAATTTCTTACTTTGGTATGATATACTTAAATAGAATATAATATTATAATTATATATATACCTATATATGTAAAAAATTCGAAATATAAATAAAAATTTTGGGGTGAAATTTTTGGATAATATTTATGAACTCTGGGCAGCAATTCTGCAAGGGCTTACAGGTTCAGTTTCAACTGCGGTTATGACCACATGGATTGAAACTCTCTCTCCTGTTTCCTTTGAAGACGATTGCTTTGTTCTTGAGGCATCAACCTCATTCAAAAAAAATCAGATTGACAGGCACTGGAAAAAAGAAATTGAAAATGTTGCTACTGAGCTTATGGGCTTTCAGGTTACTGTTAAAATTTCTGTTCCCGAAGGTGAACATGGGACAAGCCCTGACGGAATTGGCGGAGCAAATGTAAAAGCTCCTGTGAACAGAGAGGCGGAACAGTCAAACTCAGAGCCTACCTTCAGTAACTTCATTGTTGGCTCAACTAACCAGTTTGCATATGTTGCAGCAGTTGCGGTAACAAATAATCCGGGTAGCGTTCATAACCCGCTTTTCATTTATGGTGAATCAGGTCTTGGTAAAACCCACCTTCTTAAAGCAATAAGAGCGGAGCTTAAAAGAACAAGGCCGGATATGAATATTCTTTTCACGAGCGGTGAAAATTTCCTTAACGAAATGATTAACCACATGGGCGAAAAGAATATGTCTGAATTCCATAACAAATACAGAAATGCAGATATTCTTCTTATGGACGATATTCAGTTTATCGGCAAGACAAGCGTTGCTCAGGAAGAATTCTTCTATACCTTTGAGGCTCTCATAAATCAGGGTAAACAGATTGTTCTTACATCTGACCGCCCGCCAAAGGATATTGCAACTCTTGAAGAAAGGCTTCGTTCACGCTTCGTTCAGGGTCTTCTTGCAGATATTCAGCCACCGATGCTTGAAACAAGAATTGCAATCATCCGTCGCAAGGCTCAGGTGTTCCAGATGAATATTCCTGATGATGTTGTTGAGTTTATTGCCGAAAGGCTTAAAAACAATGTCCGTCAGATAGAAGGCGTTGTTAATAAGCTTTATGCTGTTTATTCAATAGACGGCTCAACTCCTACAATTGGCGTTGCAAACGATATTATCAAGGACATTATTTATTATGCTCAGCCGACGGAGGTTACAATCAATAATATTATTGATAAGGTTGCTCATTCCTTCGGTGTTTCTTCAGATGATATCCGCTCTGAAAAGAAAAAAGCGGAGATTTCAAATGCAAGGCAGTTTGCAATGTATATAATGCGTGAGGTAACAAACCTTACATATGAAGAAATCGGTGCACAGTTTGGCGGTAAGAAGCACTCAACTGTTATTTACTCTATTGAAGCTGCCGAAAGCAAGATGGACGATAACCCACAGCTTAAAAACTCTGTTTACGATATTATGAAAAGTATCAAAGACGAGAGAAATGAATAAATTGTAATGTATTACTTTTCAGGAAACCCCCGTCGAGGGTTTCCTACGGTAAAACATTCACACCGGAATGTTTTACTTACCTTCCTGCGCTTTTTTAAAAACAGGTATGTCGCATTCTGCGGAATGCGACAGGGGATTTACCCCTTGACCCCAAAGCCTTTTTCAAAAAGCTTGCGAAAACTTTATTTTTCTACTTTTTGAACATCAATGTTTATAAAACTTTGAACAAATTAAACATTTGATTTTTTAAGGCGCAATTTACTGACATTAATTAACATTTTTACTACAGAAAAGAAAATACGGTCAAGCCCTTTAAACACGCCGGTTTTTCCCTGTTTCTACAATTAAACAGTCTCTACTACTGCTACTGTTTAATATATTATTTTTCCCGTAAAAATTAATTTTATTCCGTTTTTTGGAGGTTTAATTATGAAATTTACTTGTAACACATCTGTATTTGCAGAAGCCTGTAATATTGTTCAGCGCGGTGTTCCTCAGAAAAGCACAATTCCTTCAACTGAAGGTATTTATATGCAGGCAAAAAATTCAAAGCTTACTCTCACAGGTTATGATCTTGAGGTTGGTATTACAACTGCAATTGATTGTTCAGTTGAACAGGATGGCAGCATCGTTTTAAATGCTCGTCTTCTTTGCGATATTCTCAGAAGACTTCCATCTGCTGCGGTAACAATTACTGTTGACAGCCATAACCTTTGCAAAATAAAGTCCGGTGAATCTGAATTTTCACTTGTTGGTATCCCTGCAAATGATTATCCTGAGCTTCCAACAGTTTCAGGTGGTCTTCCTTTTGCAATTAAGCAGGGTATTCTTCGTGATATGGTTAAGCAGACTATCTTTGCAGTTGCTGTTCAGGATATTAAGCCTGTTCACAAGGGTATTAAGTTTGAGGTTGAAAACAGCAATCTCCGCCTTATTTCCTGCGACGGCTTCCGTCTTGCAATAAGAAACGAAGCAATCGAATATGCAGGCGATGATATGACATTCGTTGTTCCTGCAAAAACTCTTTCAGAGGTTGTTAAGCTTGCAGATGATGACGAACAAAATATAACCTTCTCAATCGGTAAAAAATTCATTCTCTTTGAGGTTGGCAACTACAGAATCATCTCCCGTCTTTTAGAAGGTGAATTTTTCAACTATAAAAATGCAATCCCTGCAGAAAGCTCAACAAAAGCAAAAGTTAACCTTAAGCTTATCCTTGATTCTGTTGAAAGAACATCTCTTCTTATTACAAGTAAAATAAAGAGCCCTGTTCGTTGCGTTTTTGATGAAAACACAATTAAGATTTCAAGTGCTACTGCTCTTGGTGCCGCTAACGATAAAATTCCTGCATCAATTGAGGGTAAAAGAGTTGAAATCGGCTTTAACAACACTTATCTTACAGACTGCTTGAAAACTGTTGACGTTGACGAGGTTTCAATTGAGCTTTCAAGCCCTGTTTCACCAATTATCATTAAGCCTGTTGAAGGCGACAGCTTCATTTTCCTCATTATTCCAATGAGATTAAAGAATGAAAACATTGTTTAATAAACAGTATGCTAAAGTTATCTACATTTATTTAAAAATTGTTTAAAACTATGAAACTTAAATTAAAACCTATACCAAAAAAACAGGAAGAATTCATTTTAAGAGCAGAGTATATAAGGCTCGACGACCTTTTAAAAAATGTTTCTGTTGTAAATACAGGCGGCCACGCCAAAATAGTTATTCAGAACGGTGAAGTTAAGGTAAATAATGAAATCTGCACTATGCGAGGTAAAAAGCTTCGTGCAGGGGACACCGTTGAATATGAAAGCGTTATTTATAATATTAAGGCTTAATTGCATTAAAAAATAATTTTATCGCTTAAAAATCCAAATCGGAGGATATTATGAAGGTTAATTCAATTGAATTGAATAATTTTAGAAATATATCCTCTGTTAAATTGGATGCAAACGATGGTGTTAACGTTATATTCGGCGAAAATGCTCAGGGAAAAACAAATATTCTTGAAGCAATATGGCTTTTTACCGGCTGTAAGAGCTTTCGCGGGTCTAAAGACAATGAACTGATTAAATTCGGTGAAGAAATTTCAAGAATAAAGCTCCAATTCTCAGATTCAGTAAGAGAAAAAGAGAGTGAAATTGTTTTTTCTGATAAAAAGAAAAATATCTCTCTTAACGGAGTGCCTTTAAAGTCAACAGGGGAGTTAATAAGTAATTTTTATGCAGTTATTTTCTCTCCAGACCACCTTTCTTTAATAAAAGACGGTCCTTCTCAGAGAAGAAGGTTTTTAGATACTGCTCTTTGTCAGTTAAAACCTAAATACGCGCAATCTCTTGCAAATTATAAGCGTATTCTTCTCCAGAGAAACGCTCTTTTAAAGGATATTCACTTAAATTCAGAGCTTTACGACATTCTTGACACCTTTGACGACCAGCTTTCAAGATATTCTGCAACAGTTATAAAAGAAAGATTAAGCTATTTAAAAACACTTTCAGAGTTCAGCAAAGAGATTTATGCAGGAATTTCCGAAAAAAAAGAAGAAATAAGCATAAATTATTCTGTTTCTGACTTTTTAAAAGAAGATTTTTCAATATCGGATATATATAATTTTCAAAAAGAAAAGCTCAAAGAGGCACGTAAGGAAGATATTACCTTTAAAACGACCTCTGTTGGCCCTCACAGAGACGATATTGAAATATTAATTAACAATATGAGCGCTCGTTCATTTGGCTCTCAGGGGCAGCAACGCTCCTGCGCTCTTGCCCTTAAATTAGGGGAATCCGAAATAATAAAAAAGGTTACAGGTGAAACTCCCGTTGCACTTTTAGATGATGTTATGAGCGAGCTTGATGAAAAAAGGCAGGATTATGTTCTCAACCATATAAAGGACAGGCAGGTTTTTCTTACCTGTTGCGACCCTTCACAGGTTTTAAGACTCTGCGAAGGTAAATCTTTCCTTATAAAAGGGGGAGAGATTATATAATGTTTATTCATATCGGTCATGATACTGTAATTATTGATAAAGAAATAATCGGTGTTTTTGATATGGAAAACACTACGGTTATGAAAAAGACCATTGATTATTTGAATTCTGCCGAAAAAAGTGGTCAGGTAAAAAACGTTGCACCTTATGAGCTTCCAAAATCCTTTATAGTTTGTCAGGAGCCGTCAGGTAAGGTAATTTATATTTCTCCCGTTTCGGTGGGAACTATTTTAAAAAGAATTGAGGCTTCAAAGAAAGCCAACTATTAACATGTAAGTTAAATCATAAAATATATTTAAAATTTTGACGGAGGTCAGTGTTTTGGACGAAATCATTAAAACTCAGGAAGAACTTTTAGAGGAGGCACGCGAAAACGAGGTTGTCCTCGACGAAAGCGGAGAAATTGACACAGTTGTTACCGAAAAATACGACGCAAGTGCCATTCAGGTTCTCGAAGGTCTTGAGGCTGTTAGAAAAAGACCGGGTATGTATATCGGTTCTACAGGTCCTAAGGGTCTTCATCACCTTGTTTATGAAATTGTGGATAACTCCATAGACGAGGCGCTTGCAGGCTTCTGTACTCATATTGAAGTTGAAATTCTGCCCGGAGATATTATAACAGTACGCGATAACGGTCGTGGTATTCCTGTTGGTATCAACGAGCAACAAGGTCTTCCTGCTGTTACGGTTGTTCTTACAGTGCTTCACGCAGGTGGTAAGTTCGGCGGTAGCGGTTATAAGGTTTCCGGCGGTCTTCACGGCGTTGGTTCATCTGTTGTTAACGCTCTTTCAGAGTGGTTTGAGGTTGAAGTTTCTCAGGATGGCCATGTTCACTATCAGAGATTTGAAAGAGGTAATCCTACCTGCGACCTTAAGGTTATCGGTGATACTAATGAAACAGGTACTCTTATAAGATTTAAGGCTGACCCTGAAATATTTACTGAAACAACTGTTTATGAATATGAGGTTCTTGAAAGAAGACTTCGCGAGCAGGCGTTCCTTAATGCAGGCCTTTCAATTTCTCTTACAGATAAGAGAGACCCTGAAAATATAATAGAAGAAATTCATTGTTACGAAGGCGGTATCTCCTCATTTGTTGAATTTGAAACAAATAAAAGGGGACTTACAGCTCTTCACGAAAAACCAATCCATTTTTCTGCTGTAAGCGGCGACAGAGAAGCAAATATTGCTCTTATGTACAACGACAGCTACAATGAGCTTCTTTTAAGCTTTGCAAACAATGTTCGTACAATAGATGGTGGTACTCACGAGAATGGTTTTAAAACCGCTCTTACAAGAGTATTTAATGAGTACGGCAGAAAATATAAGCTTCTGAAAGATAATGATAAGAACCTTTCAGGTGATGATGTCCGCGAAGGTCTTACAGCAGTTATCAGCGTTAAGCTTACAGAGGCTCAGTTTGAAGGACAGACAAAGGGTAAATTAGGTAATACAGATATTACTCCTCTTGTTTCAAAATGTGTTTACGAAAAGCTTTCTACATATTTCGAGGAAAATCCTGCTGAGGCAAAGGCTATTTTCGGTAAAGCTCTTGATGCATCACGTGCCAGAGAGGCTGCCCGAAAGGCAAGAGATAATGCAAGACGTAAATCTGTTCTTGAAAGCAACTCTCTTCCCGGTAAGCTTGCAGACTGCATTGAAAAAGACTCAACAAAAACAGAAATTTATATCGTCGAGGGTGATTCTGCGGGCGGTTCAGCAAAAGCAGGTCGAGACAGAATGATTCAGGCTATCCTTCCTCTCTGGGGTAAGATGCTTAACGTAGAGAAGGCAAGAGTTGATAAGGTTATCGGTAACGATAAATTAACTCCTGTTGTTCTCGCTTTGGGTACAGGTATAGGCGAAGATTTTGATATAAATAAACTCCGTTACGACAAAATCATTATCATGGCCGATGCCGACGTTGACGGTGCCCATATCAGAACACTTCTTCTTACATTCTTCTTCCGTTATATGCCTGAGCTTATTAAGGAAGGTCATATTTACCTTGCTCAGCCACCGCTTTACAGGCTCAGTAAGGGTCAGAAGCATCAATACGCATACTCTGACGAGGAAAGAGACGAAATAATGGCTGAATTAGGTAATGGTTATTCAATTCAGCGTTATAAGGGTCTTGGTGAAATGGACCCTCAGCAGCTTTGGGATACAACTATGAATCCTGAAACAAGACTTATGCTCAGAGTTACACTTGAAGATGCAGAAAAGGCAGACGAAACATTCTCAATTCTTATGGGTGATAAGGTTGAACCGCGTAGAGAATTTATTGAGAAAAACGCCAAGTATGTTAAGAATCTTGATATTTAATCATAGATTTATAATTCTAAAGTGAGGAAAAATAAATGGACGAAATGAATATGGAAAATACGGGCGTTACTCAGGGCGTTAACAACCTTCCTGACCCGTATGCTAACCAGAAAATTATAAATATCGACATTAATAAAGAGGTAAGAACTGCATTCCTTGATTATTCAATGTCTGTTATTACATCCCGTGCTCTTCCTGATGTAAGAGACGGCTTAAAGCCTGTTCACAGACGTATTCTCTACACTATGTATGAGAATAACCTTACTCCTGATAAAGCGTATCGTAAGTGTGCCGACACAGTTGGTGCGGTGCTTGGTCGTTACCATCCTCATGGTGACGCTTCCGTTTACGATGCTATGGTACGTCTTGCTCAGGATTTCTCTATGAGATATATGCTTGTAGATGGACATGGTAACTTCGGTTCTGTTGACGGCGACCCACCTGCTGCATACCGTTATACTGAGTCAAGAATGAGCAAAATGTCTCTTGAAATGCTTACTGATATTGAAAAAAATACAGTAGATTTCACTCCTAACTACGACGACCGTCTTAAAGAGCCAACTGTTTTACCATCAAGGTTCCCGAACCTTCTTGTTAACGGCTCTCAGGGTATTGCTGTTGGTATGGCAACAAATATTCCGCCTCATAACTTAGGTGAGGTGTGCTCTGCAATTGAATGCCTTATTGATAACCCTGATGCAGAGCTTGAAGACCTTATGGAGCATATCAAGGGCCCTGACTTTCCCACAGGCGGTATTATTATGGGTAGGTCAGCTATCCGCGCTGCATATGCTACAGGCAGAGCTAAAATTATTGTCCGCGCTAAATGCGAAATAGTTGAGGGCAAAAACGGCAGATTTAAGATTATTGTTACCGAAATTCCATATATGGTAAACAAGGCTCGTCTTATTGAGTCTATTGCAGACCTTGTTAAGGATAAAAGAGTTGAAGGTATCGCTGATATTAACGACTATTCTTCAGAAAAAACAGGTATGCATATTGAAATTGACATCAAGCGTGATGCCAATGCTCAGGTTGTTCTTAATAAGCTTTATTCATATACTCAGCTTCAATCAACCTGCGGTACAATTTTGCTTGCTCTTGTTAATGGTGAGCCAAAAATTCTTACTCTTAAAGAAATTCTTCAGCATTATATTGACCACCAGTGTAGTGTTATTGTAAGAAGAACTCAGTTTGACCTTAAAAAAGCTCAGGACAGAGCACATATTTTAGAAGGTCTTGCAAAAGCAATTGATATCGTTGATGATATCATTGCTACAATCCGTGCATGTAAAGGCGGTCAGGCAGAGGCTAAGACTGCTATTATGGAAAAGTTTGATTTTGACGAGCCACAGGCAGCTGCAATTGTTGCATTCCGTTTAGGTCAGCTCGCTGGTCTTGAAATTCTCAAGATTACTAATGAATTAAACGAATTAAAAGAGAAAATCAAGGACTTGGAATCAATTCTTGCTTCTCACGAAAGAGTTCTCGGTCTTGTTAAAGAAGAGCTTTCAGTAATCAGCAACAAATATTCAGACCCACGTCGCACTGCTATTGAAAATATCAGCGGTGAAGTTGATATTGAAGACCTTATTCCTGAAGAAAAATGTGTGTATACATACACAAATATGGGCTATATCAAGCGCCAGCCTGTTGAGTTCTTCTCAATTCAAAACAGAGGCGGCAGAGGCGTTAAGGGTATGACACGCCGTGAGGATGACTATGCAGAAACAATGTTTGTTGCATCTTCTCACGATGTTATTATGTTCTACACCACACGAGGCAGAGCATATAGACTTAAGGGATATGAAATTCCTGAAGGAAGCAAAACAAGTAAGGGTACAAATATTGTTAATATTCTCCCTCTCGAAAATGGTGAAAAGGTGTCTGCAATGATTCAGGTACCTAAAGAAGATGAGGGTATGTATCTTTGTATGGCTACCCGTAAGGGTCTTATTAAGCGTTCATCACTTGATATTTTCAAAAACACAAGAAGAAACGGTATTATTGCAGTTACTCTTCGTGAGGATGATGAGCTTGCATGGGTTAAGCTTACATCCGGTAATGATGATTTGATTGTTGCTACAAAGAAGGGTATGTGTATTCGTTTCAATGAAAACGATGCAAGGCCTCTCGGCAGAGCCGCAAGCGGTGTTAAGGCTATTACTCTTAATGAGGGTGATGAGGTTATCGGTATGACTGTTATGAAGGAAGATGGTAAGCTCCTTACAGTCAGCGAAACAGGCTACGGCAGAATCAGTGAAAATAACAACTACCGCACACAGTCAAGAGGCGGTAAAGGTCTTAAAAACTATCATATTGAAAAATATGGTGAAGTTGCCGCAATAAGCGAAATAAATGAGGAAGATGATATTATTCTCATTTCTCAGGATGGTATTATAATAAGAATTCCTGCAAGTGCAGTAAGAATCTGCGCTCGTCCGTCAAAGGGCGTTAAGGTTATGAAACTTGGCGATGGCGACAGGGTTGTTACTCTTTCTACTACCGAACACGACGAAAATGAAGTAAACGGCGAAGTTGAGGACGACGGCTCAGCAAACGAAGGAGCAGGCGATACATCAGGTGATGCACCTGACACACCAATTCCTGACGATACTGCTGAAGCAACAACGGAGGAATAATATATGTCAAACGGTATTAATCGTAATGACGATATTCAGGATTATTTCGATTTATTGAAAAATGATACTTCTTCTGAGTCAAAAAATACGGCTCAGAAGAAGGAAAATGAAAAAATATCTTCTAAAAAAATCAACGCTGAAGCATTTAATGATGTTGTTGACGAGGATTTCTTTGATAATTTTGATATAAAAGAAGAATCAACAGGGGATATAGGCAGATTTTTTGAAGATTCCAAAAAAATTGCCCCCAAAAAGCCATCACCTCCACCAATGCCTAATAAAAAACCTGCTCCGCCACCAATGGTGAAAAGGGAAAAGTTTATTAAGGCAGCGGCTCCTGCAACCGAAAAGAGTGAAGAGAAAAAGATTATTCCTGAAGTAAAAACAGAACAGATGGCTCAAAAAATAGGAGCTGCTGAGGTTAAAAGACAACCTGTAGCAGAAAAAGCTTCTGCTGTTGAGATAAAAGAGCCTACTGTTGAGCAGAAATTACCTCAGGATGAAGTAAAAATGCCAAAAACAGAGGTAAAATTATCTTCCTTGGAAGAAAAAACTGCTGCAGAAAAAGAAAATTCTCTTTTAGAAGCAATAAAAAACAAGGAAACAGAGAAAAAGCCTACTTCTTTTTCTGATGATTATTTCAAACTCTTTGAAAGCTCTTCTTCTGAAAAAATTTCAAATACAGAAATAAAAAAGGAGGAATTCCAAAAATCCGAAACAGAAGAAAAAGTGAAATTCAATGCTGAAATTGTTTCTGATGGTGATAAAGATATGATTAAAAGGGAAGAAGAAAACAAAAAAGAAAAAAATCCTTTTAAAAGGCTTGCTTTATGGTTTAAAGCTCTTCCTAAAAAGAAAAAAATCATCGTAAGCGTTATTGCTGCGTTTCTTGCACTTATTATCATTCTTACAAGTGCTGTAGGCATTTTTGTTATGCAGAAATTCAGCCTTATGGGTGATAATACAGGTATCCAGGCAGACGATGATGATATTGTTTATAATGAGGAAGAGGATATCGGTAATATTGAAATAGATATTGGCTCTTCGGACTTCAAGCAATCCCTTATAGACTGGGCAACAACAGGAAACGATAAGCATATGCAAAGCAAGAATGTTATTAACGTTCTTCTTATTGGTGCAGATAGCCGAAAAGGCAGAAACGAAGGTAATACTGACGTTATGATGCTGGTTTCTGTTAACAGGAAAACTAAAACTCTTAAAATGATTTCATTTCTGAGAGATAGCTACCTTTATATTGAAGGAAATAAAAATTCATATTGTACCAAACTTAATGCTGCGTTTTCAATGGGTGGCCCGGAATGCCTTATAAATACTATCGAAAATAACTATAAAATAGAAATTGATAACTATGTTATGGTTAATTTTGAGTCCTTTAAAGAAATTATAGATGCAATGGGTGGAATAACTGTTGATGTGCAGGAATATGAAGCAGACTACATCAGTAGCTTTTTCAAGATAAAAATGCCATCTGGTAATGGAGTAAAGCTCAATGGTAAGCAGGCTCTTGGCTTCTGCCGTGTAAGAGGATGCGATACAGATGGTGATGTAAGCAGAACACGTCGTCAGAGACAGGTTATTGATAGTATGGTAAACAGAGTAATGAACTCTTCTATCAGCGAAATCAATAAGTATATTGATGTTTTACTCCCATATGTTGATACAGGATATTCAGAAGCTCAGATTATTTCTTTAGGACTTAAGGCTATAACAAACGGATGGGCAAAGTACGATAGAAATCAGCTTTCAATGCCTTCACCTGAATGTAGAACACCAGGTAGTGCAAATATGTGGATCTGGGTTGTAGACTATCAAAAGGCTGCATATGAGCTTCAGATGGAGCTTTACGGAGAATCAAATATTGTTCTTGACGAAGGCAGAATAACAATTATGGATGTTTACAAGGGAGCAAGCTACTCAGGATCATCTAATTCTATAAAGGATAACAATAAAAATGATGAAGAAGTTCCTGATACAACCGAAAAGGTAACAAAAGCTCCTGTTACAACAGAAAAAAACAATAATGAGGAAAAAACAACTGTTGAAGAGACTATGAATAACGAGCCTTCTACAGAAGTAATTACCACACAACCCATTGAGACTATACCTGATGAGCCTCAGACTGAGGAAGAAACCGAGGATATTCCCGATGAACCCGTAAACGGTGAAGATGAACCGCAGACGGAGGAAGCTCAGAATGAGTAAAAAAGAAAAGGAATATGTAAAAAAGAGAAAAAGCTATTATGGTTTTTCAAGGTATTATCCCGGTAGAATCGGCTCAAAAACATATATTATAGGCGATAGTATAACAGAAAAAAGAAGAGAAACTAACCGAAGAATATTAATTGCTCTTCTTATAATACTGTTATTTGTTGTAACATTCGTAGCAACATCTGTTTGTTTGAATATCGCAGAAATGAGATAAAAAAAGACTCCCCGAAGTGAAGGGAGTCTTTTTTAGATACCAGATACCAGATGCTAGATGCCAGTGCTTCGCGTTCAACATTAAAGAAATATTTTAAAGTAAATATTTTATATCTCCTCATCACTTTTTATACATATTTCTTCTGCATCAATTTGTGCTTTTATTAGTATATTACGCATTTTATTAATATCTTTTTCCTTTAAAGCAGTTGTTATTGCATTAAATAATAACAAATACATCTTTTTATACATAATTACATAAACTCTCCTTATATACCATAATGGGATAATTAAATTATACCGACTTGGTATAATTTAGTCAAGGTGATTTTATGAGATTAAAAGAACTGCGCAAGCAGAAGAATATAACACAATTAAAGTTAGCTATGGATTTAGGTATGAATCAGAACGCCATAAGCAGATATGAAACAGGTGAAAGAGAAGCAGATTATAAAACTCTTATAGCCTTTGCAGATTATTTTGATGTTTCGTTAGATTACTTGCTTGAAAGAACAAATGATAAAAACTAAAACCGTATCCAAAAAGGATACGGTTTATTTATTTTAAAGCTATGCAAAGCTCTGGCATCTGGTATCTGGCAACTAAAAAAGGTGGTCCTATAAGACGTACTGTTAAGGAAAGTTTTAAGACGGTTTTTATCGCTAGACTTGTTGCCCCACAGGCAGTAATTGCTAATAAATAATCCATTTTGGATAAAACTTTCCCCTTGGAGCAATTCAAGGGGATTTTTTTGTGTCTCTTGTAAATGTTTTTTGCAAATGTTATAATAAGAAAAAAGATATAAATTATTTAGGAGTATGATATATGAATTTTCCGTTTAGTGAGCCTGAAAATACTGCTGTTATAACTTGTTGTCATATCATTGATAATGGTGCGGATATTCTATATGTATCCCACGATGCCGAGGACGGAATGTGGCAGTTTCTTTGTGGCGGAATACATATGCAAGAACAGGCAAGAGTTGTTTCGCTGAATGAAATTTTTAAACTTGATAATACGGTATCAGAACTTGCAAATATGTTCTGCGGTTATGTCGCAGAGAGAAAAAATAAAAGTTCAAAATGGAAGATTAAAAAGAAATAAATTCTCTCTTTTGTGCGTAGCTGTACAGGCATTAATTGATGAAATGAAATAATTAGGTTCTAATTATTCGGAATAGCAAATAAATAAAAAGAGGTAATACGGATAAAACCGTGTTGCCTCTCATTTTTGCACTTACACCTCCGGTGGTGAGTAAGTGCGCTATTAAAATTTAATTTTTATCAAGTGTTATTCTGCCTTACGGCAGAGTGATATTATTGTCTTTAGACAATAGTGTTATTGAATCCTGCGGATTCAGTGTTATTTTATTCGCAGCAA
>JAZNME010000056.1:0-53083 GCA_045579445.1 Acutalibacteraceae bacterium
CGAAGAATTTTGTGATTAAGTATTTTTCGCTCAGATGAGGCAAAAACGCAGTAAATCCTGACGGATTTACGAGTATTTTAACGAAATATGAGTGGAAAAGGCTATCCCAAAATCTGATTCGGATATACTTTACCCACTCTAAAGTGGTGAAGTGATATGAAGTATAGTAGCGAACAATTAGCCTGGTTAATACGCAGACACGCGGTGGAGCTTACTCATTTATCCGGCGGCTCTCACATCGGTTCTATTTTATCTGTTGCAGATATTATAGCTGTACTGTATACAGATGTTTTGAATTATGATGTGAATAACACTAAGTGGGATGGTCGTGATCGCTTTATATTAAGCAAAGGTCATGCGGGATTATCTATATATACCGCATTGGCTGAAGCAGGCTTTTTTGATAGAAAAGAGCTTGATACTTACTATCAGAACGGAAGCAGACTTTCAGGACATGTTTCTCATTATGTTCCCGGAATCGATTTTTCTACCGGTTCATTGGGACACGGATTATCAGCTGGTGTCGGTATGGCGTATGCCTTAAAAAAGAACAAAAACAATGCAAAGGTATATGTTGTTCTTGGTGATGGCGAGTGCGACGAGGGCTCAGTCTGGGAAGCAATGCTTTTTGCTAACCACTTTAACTTAGATAACATTGTGGCAGTTGTTGACCACAACAAAATGCAAAGTATGGATTTTTGCGAAAAAACAATTTCAAAAGAATCCTTAGCAGAGAAATGGAGAGCATTTGGGTGGAATGTTATTGATATCAACGGTAATGACCACCAACAGTTGAAAACCGCTTTTTCCAATCTGTCAAAAAATAAAAAACCAACTGTGATTATTGCAAATACAGTAAAGGGTTACGGAATTCCCTTTATGGAGAACGATATTTTATGGCATTATAGATTCCCTCACGATGGTTGGGAATATGATACTGCAGTAACTGAACTTCACAAAAACAAGCCGGATGGTGTTGAGGATATATACACTCCAACCGGTATAGAAAATCCTGTTAAGCCAACAGAAAATGATGATATTTATAACGACCATACAACCTCGGCTACCTGGAAGCCTACATGGATGAATGAAAGGGAGGAAAACTAAATGCGCGATACATTTGTAAAAACCCTTTGTTCCATTTGCCAAACCAATAAGGATATTGAGCTTATTACAGGTGATTTGGGATTCGGCGTTTTAAAGCCGTTTTTTGAACAATTTCCAGATCAATTTACAAATGCAGGTATAGCGGAGCAGAATATGACATCTGTAGCTGCAGGAATGGCGCTTGAAGGTAAAACAGTTTTTACATATTCAATAGGAAATTTTCCTACCTTGCGTTGCCTTGAGCAGATCAGAAATGACTGTGCATACCATAACGCTAATGTTAAAATTGTGTGCGTCGGCGGTGGTTTTGTTTACGGTTCTCTCGGTATGAGCCACCATGCAACAGAAGATATTTCTGTGATGCGTTCAATTCCGAATATTACGGTTTTCTGCCCCGGTGATGCTTTGGAAGCGGCTGCTGTTACAAAAGCTATTGCTGAATATCCAGGAACCTGTTATTTGAGATTGGGTAGAGGTGGAGAGAAGCCTATCCACAAAACTCTTGAAAACTATGAAATCGGTAAGGCTATCCCTGTTAAAGATGGCAGATATGTTGCCATATTAACTACCGGCGCAATATATGAAGAAATTGATAAAGCGTTGGATATTTTGGAAGAAAATGGAATTACGCCTTCAGTTTACTCATTCCCTACAGTTAAGCCTATAGATAAAGAAACAATAAAAAAATGCGCAGAATCACACACAATAATTGTAACCTGCGAGGAAAATAATATTATGGGTGGGTTTGGTAGCGCTGTCAGCGAGGTTATGGCTGATAACGGACTGAACAGTAGACTTATAAGAATTGGTATAGATGATACATTTTGCGGTACAGTAGGCGACCAGACATATCTTCGCGATATTTATGGTATGAGTGGACAAAAAATTGCTGAAAAAATAATTGAGGCGATAAAGTAAATGAAGAAAAGCATATTAATAACATCGACAGATCTCATGATGATACAGTTTCTTGTGCCACATGTAATTCATCTGTCAGAAAATGGCTATGAAGTAGAAATTGCGTGTTCAGATGTAGGCGGACGAATGGATGAGATTCGTGAAAAACTGAAAGGTTATACCAGAAAAATTCATTCAGTCAGATTAGAAAGAAGCCCTGTATCACCTAAAAATATTCTTGGATATCAGGATATGATGAAGGTAATAGAGCAAGGGGAATATGACATCATTTGGACAAATGAACCTGTTATGGGTGTTGTAACACGACTTGCGGCAAGAAAGGCAAGAAAAAAGGGTGCGAAGGTGCTATATATGGTGCACGGCTTTCATTTCTATAAAGGTGCGCCAAAGAAATATTGGATAGTTTTCTATCCCATTGAAAAAGTTATGGCAAAATTTGCAGATTTTATAATTACTATAAATAAAGAGGATTATGCGAGAGCAAAAACTTTTGCGAAGAATGTAAAATATATTCACGGAATTGGAATTAACACAGAGAGACTCACATTAGGAGAAAATCAGAATGACATCCGCCAAGAGCTGGGGCTTGAAGCAGATGCATTTCTTGTGTTATCTGTTGGAGAATTAAACATAAATAAAAACCAGAGGACTATTATTGAAGCAATTAATCAATTAAATGATTCAGCTGTTCACTATATTATTTGTGGAAAAGGTGATGAGTTAGAAAATCTTCAGAAGTTCGTTGCAAAATATAAATTAGAGCAAAACGTACATTTCTTAGGGTATCGGACAGATGTAGTTGATATTTGTAATCAGTCAGATGTGTATGTCATGTCATCTTATAGAGAGGGACTTCCGGTTGCTTCGTTAGAAGCGATGTACTGTGGTTTGCCACTTATAACATCAAATATTCGCGGATTAGTTGATGTAATGAAGGATGGCAAATCCGGGTATTTAGCAAGGCCGGATGATGTACAGTGTTTTGCGAAAGCGATTGAAAAATTAAAACAATCACCGGAACTTCGTAAACAGATGGGTGAAAATAATAAGATTACTGTAAAACCGTATTGTATTGAGAATACAAAAAAAGAGGTTATTAGAGTGTTAGAATTTTAGAGGACAAAAAATGGAGAAAAGAGAACGAGAATTGCTTTCAATCGTAACGCCAGCATATAATCGGGCAGAATTACTGGGAAGATGCTATCGCTCGTTAGTTGAGCAGACTTGTTATGACTTCGAATGGATCATTGTAGATGACGGAAGTAAAGATAATACAAAAGAAGTAGTTCAGAGTTTCATAGAAACAAACAATAAATTTTCTATTACTTATGTTTGGAAAGAAAATGGTGGGAAACATACAGCGTTAAACGCATCACATCCATATATTCATGGAGAATACGTTTTGATTTTGGATAGCGATGATAGATTAACTCCAGATGCAGTAGAAACGGTTTTAGAAGAATGGGATACCTATAAAAAAAATACAGAAATAGGAGTTTTAACATTCTATAGGCAGAATGACAAAGGCGAAATTTTTGCCTATTCGAGTAGTGAAAGAAAAATCGTAGATATTGTACGTCATAAAAGAGTTTGTGTGCATTCCAGCGATTGTTGTGAAGTAATTCGTACAGAACTTTTCAAAAAGTATCCATTTCCTGTATTCGAAAATGAACGATTTTTAGCTGAAACTGCACTATGGAATAGAGTTTCATTACAATGTAAATGTCTTTACCCCGGAAAAGGTATATATATAGGGGAATATTTAGAAGGTGGACTTTCAGATTCCGGAAGAATGATGCGTCTTAAGAATCCTCTTGGTGGAATGTATACATCTCATTTGCGCATGCATAGAAAATGCTTTATATCAGAACGCATAAAATCAACACTGCTATACATATGTTATGGAAAATATGCAGGAAAAAGTATGCTAAAGATTTTAAAGGAAGGAAAACCATATCAAGCGCTAATTGGAGTGCTCTACCTTCCGGGTTTATTTATGTATTTAAGTTGGAGAAAAAAATATGGAACCAGTTAGAGTTTTACATATAGTTACATATATGGGACGTGGTGGATTAGAAACAATGCTGATGAATTACTATCGAAATATTGATAGAGATAAAGTTCAATTTGATTTTTTAGTGCATCGCGATTTTGAAGCTGATTATGACAAAGAAATTGAATCATTAGGCGGACGAATTTATAGAGTATCCAAGTTGAATCCGTTCAGTAGAAAATATTTGGGTGAATTAGATCGTTTCTTTAAAAAACATAAAGAATATAAAATAGTACACTCACACTTAGATTGTATGGCAGGAATTCCGTTGAAATATGCCAAAAAAAATGGGGTACCATGCAGAATTGCTCATGCACATAATAATAATCAAGCAAAAGATATGAAATATATTTTAAAATTGATTTATAAAAATAAAATTCCCCAATATGCAAACATTCTATTTGCATGTAGTGAATCTGCGGGAAACTGGATGTTCAAAAAAAAAGAGTTTAGAGTGTTTAATAATGCTATAGATATAAAAGAATATTTATTTGATGAAAAAAAGAGAAAAAAAATAAGAAATGAATTTAAGATAAACAGAAATGAATTTGTGTTAGGTCATGTGGGTAGATTTGCTTTGCAAAAAAATCATACATTCATTATAGATATATTTGATGAAGTTCTTAAATTAAATCCTGATAGTAGTTTGATATTGGTAGGGGAAGGCGAACTTCAAGAACAGATTATTGAAAAAGCCCAAAACCTAAAAATAGAAAACAAGATATATTTCACAGGTGTTAGAACTGATGTGTCAGATATATTACAGGCTATGGATGTTTTTGTGTTTCCTTCATTATTTGAGGGGTTAGGCATTGCAAATATAGAAGCACAAGCAGCAGGATTACCATGTCTGATATCGGAGAAAGTCCCTATGGAATGCGAGAAGGTAAAAGGACTGGTAACACAAATTGACTTGGCTAAAGGTGCAAATTATTGGGCTCAAAAAACATTAGAGCAAGCTAACCATAAACGAGAAAACACATATTCAGATATATTAAATTCGGGATTTGATATCCAGCAGGAAAAAATTTGGTTGACTAATTTTTATTTAGAAAATGCTAAAAAACCATTGGAGTAGTAGTAATGAAAAAAGTAAAGATACTTATGGTTGCTGGTACTATGCATGTTGGAGGAATAGAAAACCAACTTATGCATTTGGCGAGGAATGCAGACAAAAATAAGTTTCAGGTTGATTTTACATCAACGATGGAAGATGCCTTTTATAGAAAAGAAATAGAATCATTAGGCGGAAAATTTATTTTAATTCCGGATATGAATTGGAGCAAGCCCCGGAAATATTGTATTGCAATGTATAAGATTATGAAAAGTGGAGGTTATGATATAGTACATTCTCATGAACTTTTTCATAGTGGAATTACTTTAGCTATTGCCAGATTAGCAGGAGTCAAAAGCAGGATTGTTCATGCTCACAATATTTCTGATGCAGAAGATAACGATCCTCATTCGTCTATCGTCAGGAATATTTACAATTTTGTCATGAGAAAGCTTATTTTGCGCTATGCTACACAGTTTTGTGCTTGTTCTTCCCCTGCAGGTGAATTTTTATATGGGCAGGAAATAACAAAAAAAGAAAACTATAACTTGGTTTTTAATTCAATTGATGTTTCAAAATTTATGATTCCAAAAGAAAATGAGAATTGTGATGATTGGATTAATGTATTGCAGGTAGGGCGATTTTCTAACGTTAAAAACCAATTATTTTCTGTAGAAATAGCAAATGAATTCAAAAAAATGAACAAAAAAATCAGAATATTATGTGTAGGTAACAACGGAAACGATTATGAAAAAAAAGTGAAAAATAAAATTAGCGAGTATGGTGTTTCCGAATACATACAGCTTTTAGGCGTGCGAAAAGACATCCCGGCTATTATGGCTAAATGTAAAGCTTTTTTGTTACCTTCATTGTACGAAGGAATGCCTCTTGTGTTGCTTGAAGCACAGGCAGCAGGTCTTAATTGTGTTGCAGCTGATACATTTTCTCACGAAGCTGATTTTGGCATAGGCTTAATTGAATGGTTACCCTTAGATTGCAGTTCAAAAGTATGGGCAGAAAAAATAGAGAAAGCAATCGAATCTGAACCAGCTGATGATACTGCTATTATGAGTGCCATAAAAAAATATGGTTTCGATAGTAGATCATTTTGCGAAAAAATATGCAGGATTTATGAAAAAGATTACAATAGATTTATGTGAATGCGTTAGAATGGACTAATCACAATGATTAAAATTTTATTCTTTATAGAAAATTTATCAGCCGGCGGAGCAGAAAAGGTGCTTCAGAACCTTGTTAATAATATGGATAAGGAAAAATTTGATATTACAGTTCAAACTGTCTGGAAGGAGAATCCCGAAGAGTATTTAAACGAGAATATCAGATATAAATACATTTATCCTTGTTACTCAAAATTGAATAATTACAAATACAGACTTGGTGCTTTATTGAAAACAATTTACCCTTTACACATTAAGGATGATTATGATATAGAGGTAGCTTACCTTGAATGTGGCGCCACAAAGGTTATTTCAACATCAACAAACAAAAAAGCAAAAAAAATTGCTTGGGTTCATTGCGATTTATCTAAAAAAGTAAGTAATATAAGCGAATTCAAGAAAAAAAGTGAGAAATGGTATAAAAAGTTTCACAAGGTTGTTTGTGTTTCTAATGATGTAGAAAAAAGCTTTAAAAGTATATACGGAAATGCTTTTGATACCGAGGTTATCTACAATGTTATAGATGACTCTAGCATCAGAGAAAAGGCTGATGAAAATATCAGCGATTTTTCTTTTGATGAAAAAATTCCCACAATAGTTTCTGTAGGCAGACTTTCTACAGAGAAAAGATTTGATCGACTGATCGAAACTCACAAAATTCTTTTAGATGAAGGCATTTTAAATAAGCTTTTAATAATCGGTGAGGGGGACGAGAGACAGGCCTTGGAGCAAATTATTAAAGCTTCAGGTGTTCAAGAAACAGTTTCTCTTTTAGGTTTTAAAAGCAATCCTTACCCATATATAAAAAATGCGGATTTATTAGCTTGCTCATCAGATTATGAGGGTTTTTCCTCATTTGTTGCAGAGGGTCTTATATTAGGAAAAGCTATTGTAACAACAGAATGTAACGGAATGGAGGAGCTTTTAGGAAGCTCTCAATACGGAATAATAACCGATTATGATGCAAAAGCGTTGTCGGAAGGTATTAAAAAGCTTTTGGCTGATAACAACCTAAAAGAAGAATACGAAAGGAACGCTACAGAAAGGGGTAAAGCCTTTTCGGTTGAAGCATCGGTTAAAAAAACAGAAGAATTCTTTTTGTCTGTAAAATAAAATTTGAAAGGAGACAGCATGGAAAGCTTAGAATACTATTTACTTTTAGTTGCAATTATGGCTTTAGGTGTTTTAATGCCACAAGGCGCAAAAGACCGAAAGCAATATATTGTGATAATGGCTGTTCTCCATTCACTTTTATCAGGCTTAAGGCACCCGTATCTGACGGGTGATATGCAAACTTACTGCTACAGTTATTGGCGCATAGCTGAAAATGGTTGGTTTAGCGATGAGGTTTTTCAAGGGGGCAGAAACTTCGGCTTTAACTGGTTGTTGAAGTTTTTTTCAACGCTTTCCGATGGCGAATTTCAGGTATTTCTTATTGCGGTTGCCATATTCATTGAGGTTGTGGTAGCTTATTTGATTTATAAATACTCACCCTTACCTTGGCTCAGCTTTTTGGTATGGAACTGCATTGGCTTTTATGTGGTCGGGTTTAATATAGTTAAGCAATCAATCGCTATGGCCCTTATAATGATAGCCTTTGTTGGTATTATGGAGGAAAAGCCAAAGCTGTTTGCAATATTTACAATATTAGCTACCTTTGTTCATAAGCCTGCTCTTATTTTTTTGCCGGCGTATTTTTTATCAAAGCGAAAATTTACTTTGCAGACACTGATTATATATATATGCGGTGCAATAGCTGTTTTTATTAATAAAAACCAGATAGTAAAGCTGATGCAGGATTTCTATTACGAAGAGGGCATTATCGGCGATACTGCTAATTTAGGCGGACGATTCTTTTTAATAGTTTTGTTTATAATAGTGGGATTTGCTTTAAAGGGCTTTAATGGTAAGTATTTTTCAAAGGTTGCCAATTTAATTGTTGCTGCTGCAGTTTTACAAATGTTTTCAGGCTTTGAGAATGTTTTTACAAGGCTTACAGACTACTATTTACAGTTCCTTATTATTTTTATTCCCTTTTCCTTTGCAGATTATAAGGATGAGAAGCTTATGGGGATTGGGGAAGGTATCAGGTTAGATATCCTGCCAAAACAAAGGTTTATAATTATAATTTTGCTGTCTGTATTCCTTATCTGGTTTTATTATAAATGCTATCTTAATGTAGATATTATCGCGGTTGATGACTATACAAACTATAGGTTCTTCTGGGAGGAGTGGGGAGTTAATGTTAATTAGCGTAATAATTCCTGCATATAATTGCGGAAACACATTAAAAAAAACAATTGAAAGTATTATAGCCTCCGGTTTGAAGGATTACGAAATAATAATAGTCAACGATGGCTCTACGGATAACACAGCAGCTGTTTGCAATAGCCTTTGTTCCCAATATAGCTTTATTAAGTATTCAGAGCAGGAAAACAGCGGTGTTTCAACCACAAGAAACAAGGGTATAAGCATTGCAGCAGGAGAATATATTATGTTTTTTGATGCAGATGATACTGCAGAAAAAAACGGATTTTCAGAATGTATTGATATAATTGAAAGTGAAAAAACAGATATTCTTGTTTTCGGTATGAGCTTTGATTATTATAAAAACGGCAAGCTTTACAGAAGGGATGAATTAGTTCCCGAGCAAACCGGATTGCTTAATAAAACCCAGTTCAAATCACAACTTGAAAGCTTGTATAATACTAATTCTTTATCGTCGGCATGCAACAAAATTTACAGAAGAGCTTTAATTACAGATAATAACATCTTATTTGATACCAATTACTTTTTAATGGAGGATTTTTTGTTCTCCTTAGAATGCTTGAAGGTATGCGAAAACATATATTGCTTACCAAAGGCCTTGTATTATTATAAGCAGTCCGAAAATGAGAAAAATGCCTTTAACCGATTAAAAAGGATAGATAATTTATGTGAATATGCTTTGCCGTTTAAAATAGCCATTAATGAATTAGACGACGATGAAATGGGCGATAGTGTATTTAATAATTTCTTTTTTATGCTCCTTTCACAAAAAATGTATTATGCGAAAGGAATGGAAATTAAAAAGCTTATAGAGGATTTAAATAAAAATAAGTTTTTTAATGAAATCAAGCAAGGTAAAATCCCTGCGGGATATATAAGCTTTTTAAAGGATATTGAAAACTCCCGATATTTAAAAATAAGGTTATTGAATCTGAAAACTCAAGCAAGACACAAGGTTGCAGTTTTAGTAAAAAGTATATTAAAAAGATAAGAGGGAAGAAATGAAGCAAAGAAATGTAGGAATAGATATTCTTCGTATTGTATCAATGTTTTTTATTATTATAGGTCATATATTGATGCAGGGCGGTGTTTTGTCGGCTTTTTGCAACGAGAATCTTCAATTTGGTTACTATTTTTTCAATACGTTATTCGTTCTTGCATATTGTGGGGTAAACTGCTTTGCTCTTGTAAGTGGTTATGTGGGTTGGCAAAACAGCTTCAAATTAGAAAAAATAATTAAGCTATGGGCAAATGTTGTTTTTTGGTCTGTAGGTGTTTCGCTGATTTTATTTATTTACAACAAGGAGTTTTTCTCCGTAAACGAAGCTATATCAATGTTTCTTCCCTTGATAAGGGGACGCTATTGGTTTTTTAATGCCTATTTTGTTGTGTTTATGTTCAGCCCCTTATTAAACCACCTTATACGTACGTTACCTAAAAAAACTATTCAGTATTTTCTTTTTGCAGCAGCTTTTGTTTTTTGCATTGTTCCTTTTTTAGCTTTAGGAAATGATGTTTTAAGGATTCAAAATGGTTTTGAGTTCTCCTGGCTTATGGTTATGTATCTGGTTGGTGGATATTTTTCCAAGTATCCCATTGTAATGAAAAAGCCATATAAGTGCGTTGTTGCTTTTTTCAGTATCGCTTTATTGAATTTTGTTTACAAATATCTTATAGAGCTTGTAACAACCAAATTTTTGGGTACTCCTTCCCATGGAGATATTTTCTTATCATACACATCACCTGTTGCGGTAGGTGAAGCGGTTTGCTTGTTGCTTTGTTTCAGTAACCTTAAGCTGAACAATAAAAAGCTTGTAAAAGTAATCAGTTTTATTACACCTGCTATTTTTTCGGTTTACATAATTCACGTTCATCCACTTGTTTTTTGGCGCATTATAAATGGTGCTTTCACTTGGTTAACACAATACAATTGGTTGGTATCTTTTTTATTGATAATAGCAATAGCTCTTGCAATTTTTATGGGATGTACTGCGCTGGATTATATAAGAATATTACTTTTTAAAACATTAAAGATTAATATGTTGTGTGATAAATTAGGTGAGAATATAACAAAATCAATAAAAAAGTGGTGTAATTATGTTAACAACAAAAAAAAGAGAAACAGAGCTTGATATTTTGCGATTAATTGCAACACTTGCTGTTGTTTTAACACATGTTTGCAGTGGTCCCATAAAAACTTTAAATATACTTGATATTAATTGGCAAATTCTGAATTGTTTTAGAGCAGCTATTACTTGGGATGTACCTGTTTTTGTTATGATTTCGGGGGGAATATTTTTAAGTTCTCAGAAAGAACTTACTTTGAAGATTTTGTATGGTAAATATATAAAAAGATTAGTAATTGCCTTTGCTTTTTGGTCAGCAATATTTCAAGTTTATTATATAGCATATGGTATGTATACAAACTCCTTTACTTTAAATTGGAAGGGTGTTTTGTCAGAATATTTGATTGGTCCATATCCGTTTTGGTATTTGTTTATGCTTGCTGGTGTGTATGCAACTATTCCGTTTTTAAAGAAAATAACAATAGATAAGAAATTAACAGAATACTTTTTGGTATTGTTTTTTATTTTTCAAATTCTAGTGTGTTATGGAGAAGCTCTACCGGGAATAGGCGATACGATATCAATAATTTTAGATAAAATGGATTTTACCTTTGCAATAGGTTTTGTTGGATATTTTGTTTTAGGTTATTATCTTAAGACCTACGATATTTCAAAAAAAACAGAATATGCTTTATATGCTTCAGGCGTAATGCTTGTTCCTCTTTGCTGTTATGTAACAACAAAACAGTCTATAATGACTATGGAATACACGGAAACCTTTTCAAAGTATCTTATGCCCAACATTATAATTGAATCGGCGGCAATTTATACATTCTTTGTAAGAAGAATAAGTAAGATTAAATTCAGCGAAAAAACTGTTACAATGTTTACCAAGCTCACAGAATATGGATTCGGCGTTTATTTAGTTCATGCCCTTATTAATGAGCTTGTAGGTCTGACAGGATGGACTGCGGTAACAATTTCACCTTTTGTAAGTATACCGTTACTAACACTAATTGTTTATGGTGTAAGCCTGTTTGTAACTGTTGTAATAAGAAGAATTCCGTTTATAGGGAAAAATATTACATAAGAGGTTTGTTATGGGAATAGATTTCGTTATTCTTTGGGTTGATGGTAACGACCCGAAATGGCAAAATGAAAAGTCTAAATACGATTCCAATGCTAATGATGACAGTAACTCTGTCAGTCGTTATCGTGATTGGGGTCTTCTCCCCTTTTGGTTTCGTTGTATCGAAAAATACACGCCTTGGGTTAATAAAATCCATTTTGTTACATGGGGCCACATTCCGGAATTTTTAAATTTAAATAACCCTAAGCTTAATGTAGTAAAGCACACAGATTTTATTCCTGCAGAATATCTTCCTACCTTCAGCTCACACGCCATTGAATTGAATATCCACCGTATTCCCGGGCTTTCAGAGAATTTTGTGTATTTTAATGACGATATGTTTATTGTTCGTAATATGAATGAACAGGCTTTTTTCTCACAAGGTCTTCCTTGCACATATGGCGGAGAGGTGCCTATGGCGTTTCAGGGAGATACAGGCATTTGGCAGCATGCGGCAGTTAATGATATGGGAGTTATAAACACCCATTTTAATAAAAAAGAGCAGGTAAAAAGCTTTAGTAAAAAATATATTAACAAAAACTACAGATGGCAGGATAATGTAAGAACCTTTGCTCTTGAAAAGCTTTTCCCAGATTATTTTTTAGGCTTTAAAAATCTTCACGCTCCCGCCAGCTATTTGAAAAAGACCTTCAAAGAGGTGTGGGAAAAGGAAAAAGACCTACTCAATAAAACAAGCTCCCACAAGTTCCGCTCTGCAGATGATGTTAATCAGTGGGTAATGCTATGGTGGCAAATAGCAAGTGGTAGCTTCAGCCCATATAATACAGATAACCTTGTTTGCTCTGTTAATGAAAACACAGTTGATTTAGTGTGCAACGCAATTAAAGACCAAAGTAATGATATGATATGTGTAAATGATGGTGCAGACGAAAAGAATTTCCAATATCTTTCAGAAAAATTAAAGTCTGCATTCCAGACTATTTTACCGGAGAAGAGTAGCTTTGAAAAATAACAAGAAAAAAATTATTTTTGTGAGTCAGGCATTGTGGATTGGGGGAATAGAAACAGCCCTTGTAAACCTTATAAATAAGCTTGATTACAATAAATATGACGTAACCTGCCTTATTACTGAAAATTATCTTGATATGGCTGAAAGGTTAACAAAAAACTGCAGACTTGTTGTTGCAGACAGGCACAGCCTTGTTACATTTAAAAATCCTTATAAATTCAAAAAATTATATAATATATTAGAAGAACCACAGGGCGCTACATCCTTTCGTCGCCTTATATGGCATATACTCAATATTTTATTCAAAGCATTGGAAAACCACCTTTATTCGTTATATATAAAGGAACAAATGAAGGGAGAAAGCTTTGATACTGCTGTTATTTACAGCGACAGAGTTGCAGAAATTGCTGTTAAAGCTATAAACGCAAAAAAGTTTTTAATGTTTTATCACCATGGCGCAATGCGAAAGGAATACCACGACCGCTATGGTTATGAGAAAAGCGAAAATATAATCGCAGTATCAGATAATATTGCGAAAAAGCTGAAAGAATACAGAAAAAAATATGCACACAAAATTGTTACTATTAACAATGTTATTGATATAGATTCAATTGTAGAAAAAAGTAAGGAGCCTATCGAGGAAGGCCTGTTTTCAGAAGACAACTTCAATATAGTTTCTTGCGGAAGACTATCACCGGTTAAGGGGTTGAATCTGGCTGTAGAAGCTGTTGCAAGGCTTGTTGAGGAAGGTTATACAGATATCAATTGGTACATAGTAGGCGGCGGACCTATTGAAGATGGTATAAAAAAACAAATAGCTGAATGTAAAATGGAAAAGCATATTTTCATGTTGGGAATGAAAAATAATCCATGTCCATATATAAAAAAATGCGATTTGTTTATTCAGCCAAGCTTGTTTGAAGGCTACAGTCTTTCGATTATGGAAGCGAAAATTCTCGGAACACCTATACTTGCAACATATGAGGCAGCAGGTAATCAAATTGAAAATGGTGTTGATGGATTCTTGTGTGAAACCAATGAACATTCTGTTTATGAAAATATTTTAAGACTATATAAAAACAAAGAAGCTCTTGAGAATTGCAAGAGCGCTTTGATGAATTGTGATTTTGAGAGTATAAATCAAAGAATTATTTCACAATTTGAAAATTTCTTAAAACGAGAGGATTAAAATGAACGAAAAATTCACAACAGTTATACAGCCTAAAAACGGTTGGTTTGACTTACACTTAAAAGAATTATTGCAATACCGCGACCTTATATTTTTGTTTGTTAAAAGAAATTTCACATCGCAATATAAGCAAACTATTTTAGGTCCGGCGTGGGCTATTATTCAGCCTTTTATAACAACCGTAATATTTACTCTCGTTTTTGGCAATATTGCAGGATTAGCTCCATCAGGAGTTCCTACATTTTTGTTTTATTTAAGCGCAAATATACTCTGGCAGTATTTTTCAGGTTGTTTAACAACAACCTCAAATACCTTTACAGTAAATGCAGCTATCCTTGGTAAGGTGTATTTTCCAAGGCTTGTAATGCCTGTTTCTTCGGTAATATCTCAGCTTATTCCTTTTGCTATTCAGCTTGTGTTTTTCTTAATATTTTGGGTTTATTATATTGTAGTACCCTCAGGTGTTGAGCCCAACATATACATTCTTTTATTTCCGTTAATTATAATTCAGCTTGCTATGCTTGGTCTCGGCTTCGGTGTTATAATTTCTGCATGTACTACTAAATATCGCGACCTTGCAATGGCGGTTGGGTTTGGAACGCAGCTTTGGATGTATGCAACACCAATAGCCTACGATATAAGTATAATACCTGAAAAATATCTTTCATTATATATGTTGAATCCTGTAACACCTGCAGTTATGGCTATACGATATGCATTTCTCGGTACAGGATACTTTAGCTTGAAGCATTATTTAATAAGTTGGATAGTAACAATTGTTGTTCTCTTTATCGGTGTAGTTTTGTTCAGCAGAATAGAAAAAACATTTGCCGATACGGTGTGAGGTTTAGTTATGAGTGAAGTTGCTGTGAAAATTGAAAATGTCTCAAAGGAATATCGTTTGGGTGCAATTGGCGGAACAACCTTGAGAGATGATTTGCAAAGACTTAGGGCAAAGCTTCTCAAAAAAGAGGACCCTACAACAATAATCGGAAGCAAGAAAGTTAAGCTTAACGAAAGGTTTTTGGCACTTGATGATGTTTCTTTGCAGGTGAATAAAGGTGAGGCGGTCGGTATAATCGGCCACAATGGTGCGGGTAAATCTACACTTCTGAAGCTTCTTTCTCGTGTTACCGCGCCAACAAAGGGTACAATTTCTTTTAATGGAAGAATTGCAAGTATGCTTGAGGTGGGCACAGGCTTCCACCCTGAGCTTACAGGTCGAGAAAATGTTTATATGAACGGCGCAATTCTCGGTATGACTAAAGAGGAGATTACAGAGAAATTTGATGAAATTGTGGCCTTTGCAGAAATGGAAAAATTTATAGATACACCTGTTAAGAGATATTCGTCAGGTATGTATGTTAAGCTTGCCTTTGCAGTGGCTGCCCACCTTGATAGCGAAATTCTCATTATGGATGAGGTTTTAGCTGTAGGTGATATGAAATTTCAGCAAAAATGCCTTGGGAAAATGAGTGACGCTGCTAATAGAGAAGGCAAAACGGTTCTTTATGTTAGCCACAATATGAATACCATTCGTCAGCTTTGTAACCGCTGTATTGTACTTGACCATGGTAAAATCATTTTTGATGGTGAGGTTGAAAAGGCAATTCAGTTATATATAAAACATAATATGGACTATAATACAAGTAAAAGCTATGAGGATATTGAAACTCCACCATGGATTACAAAGAACGATGTTAAAATTCTCTCTGCTGAATATGTTGATAGGAAGAATTGTTTGTTTGAAAGTGAAGAACCTCTCAAAATTCGTTTGAAGTGGAAAAATAATTGCGATATAAACAATCTTAATGCTCGATTTGTTGTATATTCTTCCGACGACACCAGAGTATGTGCAAGCTTCGCATATGACTTTTATTCCGGAAAAGCAGGTGAGGTTTCACAAGCAGATTTTTCAATAAATATATCGGCATTAGCTCCCGGTGACTACCAATGTTATTATGTGTTGTTCGTTGCCAATGAGTTTGGAACACATGTTGATGTTGAACATGTAAAAGGTTTAGATTTTTCTGTAAAAGAAATTCTAAACCCCGGTGAGCTTTCATGGCGTTCTAATATCTGGGGAAAAGTCAAATTACCAAAGACAGAAGTCGTTCGAATAGAGAATACAGATAGTTGATATTAAAAAGAAGGGGATCTAGAGCAATGAAACTTGGTATTATGACATGGTTTCATTACCGCAATTATGGTACAGCACTACAGGTGACAGCACTATCTGAAGTGCTCAAAAATATTGGAGCCGATCCATATGTAGTTGACTATATTCCGTGTAGTTATTTTCGTTCAGTTCCGAATTATAGTTTGTCGAGTATATTCAAAAAATTTAAAAAGGAAAAAAGTTTTAATGGGCAGTTCTTTTTAAATGAGGAAAAGGAAAAATTATTTAATGTATTTATAGAAAGACACCTCAATTTCACGGGAAAGTGTGAAGACTTATTTGATTTGGAAAATCTGAACAGATATTATGATGGCTTCGTTTGTGGAAGCGATCAAATCTGGTCTCCTTTAGTATTTAATTCCCACTTTTTCCTTGATTTTGTAAAAGACGCCAATAAAAAAATTGCGTATTCACCAAGTTTTGGAGTAGAAAGCATAGAAGATATTTATGTAAAAAACAAAACTAAAAAACTGCTTGCGGATTTCAATCATCTTTCAGTAAGAGAAGAAACAGGAAAAAAAATAATTGAGAATTTAACATCAAAAAAAGCAGATGTTGTTTTAGACCCTACACTGCTCTTAACAAAACATCAGTGGGAAAAACTGGTCGATTTAAAAAGCAATTCAGAAAAGCCCTATATGTTTGTGTATATGTTAGGGCAAAACGAAGAATATTGGGAAGAGATAAATAAAATTGCAAATCAATTAAATCTGGAAATAAAGATAGTCCCGGTATTTGATAAAGATTCAAACAGACCCGGTTGTGTTGAGTTTGCAGTAGGACCAAAAGAATTTTTAGATTTATTATATAACGCCTCATATGTTTGCACAGATTCATATCATGGCTTGCTTTTTTCAGTAAATTTCAAGAAGGACTTTACAGTTTTCAGGCGTTTCAAGAATAATGATACTAAAAATCAAAATTCAAGGGTGCTTGATTTGCTTGAAATATTCAGCTTGAATGAGCGTTTGTTCAAAGGAAAACACTCACTAAAAAATTCAGAACTTAAAATTGATTATGATAGAATCGAAAGCAAATTAGAAGCCTTGCGCCAAAAATCAATTGAATATTTAAAAAATGCACTATCTTCAATAAATGAGACCGAAAAAGCTGAAACACAAAACATATATACGTACAACTCACTTTGTTGTGGATGTGGTTCGTGCAAAGAGGTTTGTCCTGTTTCAGCCATTAATGTTAAAATGAATGAGCAGGGTTTTTATCAATCCTTTGTAGATGATACATTATGTGTGAAGTGCGGAAAGTGTGTTTCAGTTTGCCCTGTTCAACAACAAAAGGAAGCAACGGATGCAAAGGATTGTAGCTTGTTTTCTTATAAGGATAACGATGCAGCAGTTTTGCAGGAATCATCCAGTGGTGGAGCAGCGCATAGGCTGAGTCAATTGCTTATAAACAAAGGTTTTTCTATTGCAGGATGCACATTTAATTCTGAAACCCAAAAAGCTGAACATATTTTAGTAGAAAATAAAGAAGATTTATGCTTTTTTCAAAGTTCAAAATATATGCAGAGTGATTTTTCCAAAGTTTTAGATAAAGTCAATGTTTGTAATAATCCTGTTGCCGTTTTTGGAACACCCTGCCAGATAGCCGGTGCACGAAAGCTTTTTTCTGATAGAAAAGATATTTTATACATTGATTTGATTTGTCATGGTGTGCCATCATATTATTTATACGATAAATATAAACAAAAACTGAATACGGAATATGGATTAGATCCTTCTAAAACAAATGTTGTTTTCCGATATAAGCCTATGGGGTGGAGACATATTCATCTTCATTCATCTGATGGTGAAAAATCATGCTGTATTCCAAAGGAAAATGATGACTATTTTAGAATGTTTGAAGTCGGAAGCTGTTATATGAAATCGTGCTATGAGTGTAGATACAGAAAATTCACTTGCGCTGATATCAGGCTGGGTGATTATTGGGGGCCAAAGTTTTCTGATGATAACACAGGAGTAAGCATGGTTTTATGTGCAACTGAAAATGGTAGAAGTATTGTTGAGGAATTAAAAAAATCAAAAACAGGGGTTTTGCAAGAACAGCCTGTTGATGACTATATACAATATCAGCAGATGTCAAATTTACCTAAACCTGTTTTTTATGACGAACTGATTGAAAGGTTGCGCAACAAAAAAACAAAAATGTCAGCTATTTGCGATAAATATGTTGTTCCTTTAGAAAATGTTAGTTTATCGAAAAAGGAACATATTAAATACATAATGAAAATGATGTTTTTAAAATGATAATTAATATATGAGAAGTGCTGATTTATGATACCTAAAATTATTCACTACTGCTGGTTTGGGGGCAATCCGCTACCTAAATCGGCAGAGAAATGTATTAAAAGCTGGAAAAAATATTGCCCAGATTATGAAATAATTGAGTGGAACGAAAGTAATTTTGATATTAATTCTAACCAATATGCAAGAGAAGCTTACGAAAATAAGAAGTATGCATTTGTTACTGATTATGTTAGGTTATATGCTATGTATAACTATGGCGGAATTTATATGGATACCGATGTTGAAGTGTTAAAGCCACTTGATCGTTTTCTGGAAAACCACGCATTTTCAGGTTTTGAATCAACTGATTACATTCCAACAGGGCTGATGGCGTCAGAAAAAGAGTTTCCTTTGTTCGGTGAGTTATTAAAATACTACGAAAAAAGAGCATTTGTTAATCCTGATGGTTCATTTGACACTACAACAAATACCGTCACCATAACAAATATGTGTAAAAGTCGTGGATTAGTTTTAAATAACAAATTTCAAGTTGTTGATGGCTTTGCGTTATACCCCAGTGATTATTTTTGTGTAAAAAACACTCATACAGGAATGATCGAAAAAACGCAGAACAGTTATACTATCCATCATTTTAATGCTTCGTGGAATACAAAAGAAGAACGCCAAAACACTTTAGACCGCTGGAATAAGCATAAGAAAGAAAAAATAAAGCGTTTTCCAAAGTTATTGTTAAGAAAAATTATCGGCGACTCAACTGTTGATAATTTTAAAAAAGCAATTTTAAAAAAATGAATACTAAAAAAAATAAATTTAAAAAAGCTACGTTAATAATGTTAGCGTTTGTGCTAATTATTACAATTACAGCCACCATATTCAGCAATGTTTGTATCAAAATTTCTGAATACACCATCACTCTTTCAGGATTGTCCAAAAATGCAAAAGTTGTTGTTATTTCCGACCTGCACGGTAAAGAATATGGCAAAGATAACAAACGACTGTTAACAAAAATAAGTGAGCAGAATCCGGATGCAATTTTTGTTGTTGGTGATATGCTCAGTGACTGTGATGCGAAGAACGGCTTTTCTAAAACGAAAGAGCTGTTAGGTGAGCTATCAGATATTGCGCCTGTGTATTTTTCCTATGGCAATCAGGAAAAGGAATACAGCCATGATATAATTACCGATTTTCAGAATGCAATCATAGAAGCCGGTATTATAGTTTTAGATGACACCTTTGTGGATTGCGAAATAGGTAATCAACAAATCCGCATAGGCGGAACAATGGGGCACGCTTTTCCCTTTGGAAGAACATGGGAAGAGTTTGAAAGTTCAAGTGAATATGTGTTTTTAAAGGAAATGGAGAAAACAGACTCACCCACAATTGTGTTAGCCCATATGCCTGATACATTTATTTTTAACGGCGCACATAATTATTGGAGCAACATAGACCTTGTGGTGAGCGGGCATACTCATGGTGGGGTTGTAAGGCTCCCTTTTGTCGGTGGCTTGTACTCACCTATGCAAGGCTTATTACCTGAATATGATTATGGCTTTTATATGCTTGGGGAACAAATGAAAATGGTAATAACATCAGGGTTGTCCGGCTATAAATTTGTTCCGAGATTTTTGAATTTACCCGAAATATGTGTTTTGAATTTAACAGGAGAATGAAAGAGGTGATTATAAATGACAGAAAATATTGTTCTTGGAATTCTTTCTGCATTTATACACAACAGAAAGCCCCTTGTCAGCTGTGATTCACAAGAGGCGAAGGTTTTCTACTTCTTTTATATTCAAAATATATTGCCGATTTTAGCCTATATGGATAAAAAATGGGATATTGTAAAAGATGAAAATATAAAAAAGAAGCTTTTGGATTGTTATTATCAGACCATTGCAGAGAACTTCAATAAGGCTGATATGTTTGAAAAAATATCCCGAAAGCTGAGCGAAAACGGAATTTCCCATATGCCTGTAAAGGGTTGGTACGTACGTACCCTTTATCCTGTTCCGGAGCTTCGAACCTTCGGCGATATTGATATTCTTATAAATAAACAGGACAGGCAAAAAACAGACGAAGTTTTTGTTGAAAACGGTTACACTATAAACGAGAATTGGGAGCCTACCTACAGTTACCATAAGGGTGCCAGCAGATGTGAGGTTCATACCGAGCTTATGGATTCTGATCTTGGAAAGGGCAAGCAGGTGATTTCCTACTTTTCTGACGCTTTAAAAACAGCCCAAAAGGATGTAGGAGAACGATTTTCGCCACAGAAAGACCTTCACCTTATATATCTTTTTTGCCATCTGGCAAAGCATTTATATAAAGGCGGCGCCGGCATAAGAATGTATATGGATATTGCATTTTTTTTGAAGGAAAACGCCGACTCTTTGAATTTCAAGAAAATAGACGAGGATTTCAAAAAACTCCATCTGGAAAAGTTTTTTAAAACAGTTGCTTTCGCGTGCGGTGAGTGGTTTCAAATAGAATTACCTTTTGAAATAAATGATGTAAAGCAAGAAAGCATAGAGGCTTTAAAAGAATATACTTTTGGTGCAGATTTATTCGGCAAATCAAGGGATAAATCAATAATATCTTTAAGAAATGATGAAACAGGCTCTAAAAGTAGTGTTTTAAAAGATACGCTTTTTCCGAATGCAGAAAAAATACAGGAGCGCTATAAATTCATTAAGGGCAGAAAATATCTTTTGCCTGTGGCATGGGTTGCAAGAGGATTTGTGAATCTGAAGGAAATACCTCAAAGACTTAAATATATAAAAAATGTTTCCGATACAGATATGGAATTGGTTAGTGAATACGACAAATTTATATCAGAAATTGGCTTGTAGAGAGTATCTGCATTAATCACTAAAACGAATATATAAGTAAAGCAACCGCTTTCCTTACGGGAAAGCGGTTACTTTTTAAAGATAATCTCTTATATCAACTGCAAGCTTTTCTTCAAGGTTAATAAGTCTTTTGCAGATATCTTTAGATTTTTCACTGGCGGCTTCGTATTGATTAAGATATTTGTTTAAGGATTTTACACCCATGTTACAGCCATCGGTCATTAAATCTGCAATGGTTTCGTCAGATTTTTGTACCGCCATTTTCAGACTCGTTTTCATGGTGGACATGCCTTTTGCAATAGGGTTAGGGTCTTTACCTTCATCCTGATAATTCTCAAGAAGCGTGTCAATTTCCTTGGAAAGCTCAATGTGTTCATTACGGCAATTACCAAGATATTGACGCAGACTATCACTTTTAACGTCGTCCATAACATCATCAATGCTTGCAATTCCCATTTTAACGCCTGCATCGCATTCTCTTAGAAGTCTTATAGTATCTTGTTCAATCATAAAAATCATCCTTTTCTTTTTTGGTAAAAGTATGTCCTGTTTTATAAGAAATATTTATGCAAATTAATTCTTTTCTTGACTCAAACATACATTGATGTTATAATTTCTTAGAAATCATGCTTTTTCACTATTTACTTTTATTTATCACTTTAAATATGGGGGCGTAGCTCAGCTGGGAGAGCGCTTGAATGGCATTCAAGAGGTCATCGGTTCGATCCCGACCGTCTCCACCAAAAAAATTCCAAGTCTTCGGACTTGGATTTTTTTTATCCATTGCGAAACAATGGTATATCATCAACAATGGCAAAATTGCCATTGTTGTATCTCATCAGTCCATCAGGACTGTATATCATCACGCTTTAGCGTGTATCAAAAAGCTTTCGCAATGATGATATGCAAAATTTTGTTTTGATGATATGCAATTCCTACGGATTTGATGATATACACGGCTTCGCCGTGGTTATTAAACAGGAATTTGCTATAGTCCATCTCGTGCGGTTCGCCTTGGCGGAGTACGAGGGACATAAAATAGGGGTAATTTGCTAAGCAGATTTCATCCGTGTGTTCTCGGATTTCATCGCGTATGCACAAGTTCATTTTTATACATTTAATTAATTTTAGGAATAAAACATATTATTTCCTCCCGTTCCGCCACACGATTTTACCGTTTATAATGGTGGCTTTAACTTCAGAATTTATTTCTAAAGGATTACCGTCAAAAACAACAATATCCGCATCTTTACCAACTTTAAGGCTACCTGTTCTGTGGTCTACTCTGCATATGCATGCCGCATCAATGGTGATAGCCCGCAGTGCGGCTGCTTCGCCTAATCCTTCTTTTGCTGCAATTCCTGCGCATAAAGGAAGATACTGAATTCTGGAAACAGGGTGGTCTGTGGTTATTGCAACTTTAACCCCGGATTTATGGAGAATACCGGCTGTTTTGAAGTCAGAAAGACTTACTTCATCCTTGTTTCGTGAGGCAAGAGATGGTCCTACAATAGCAGGATAACCGCTTTTTGCAATCTCCTCTGCAATCAGGTGTCCCTCTGTGCAGTGGTCAATTGTAAGGTCAAGGTCAAATTCCTTTGCAATTCTTATTGCGGTTAAAATGTCATCAGTACGATGAGCATGGGCTTTAAGTGGAATTCTCTTTTCGAAAAGTTCTCTGTAGCATTCCAACGTAAAATCCTTATTATCTGATTGATTTTGGGAAAAATATTGTCTGGCATGGAATAATGCCTCTCGGATAAGTGAAGCAATTCCCATACGGCTTGATGGCATATTACCGTTAAGTCCGTAACAGTTCATTGGATTTTCACCAAAGGCAACTTTAATTGCCGCAGGAGCGAGAACAATCATATCGTCAACACATCTGCCGTGAGTTTTTATAAAAGCAAATTGTCCTCCAATAGCATTGGAGCTTCCGGGACCGACCATAGCGCCTGTAATTCCGGCAGCAATAGCGTTATGAAATGCGCTGTCCATAGGGTTTATGCTGTCTATTCCTCTTATAGCGGGTGTTATAGGATTTGTGTTTTCGTTGCTTGTGTCGTTTTGTGATGAAATTCTGTCTTCTGCAATGCCAATATGGCTATGCGCATCAATAAATCCGGGATAAACGTTCATATTTTCAGCATTAAGAATTTCCGTTTCCGTTGACGAAACAATTTGTTTTTTTATTTCTATTATTTTACCTTTATCTATAAGAATATCAGCATAGAATGGTGCATCATTTTCCATTGTGTGTAAAAGACCGTTTTTAATTAAAAGCATATTTTTCTCCTTTCAGTCTTTTTCTTTCTGTGTATAGTTTGCCGCAAATGAGAAAAACTATCCTTGTAAAGTAATCAGGAGGTGAGATTATGAATAACAACAAAAACAATCAAAACAACCAGAATAATCAGAACAATCAGAATAACAGAAACAACCAGAACCAGAACAACCAGAATAATAAAAACAACCAGAACAACAAAGACAATCAGAATCGATAACTAAATAGAAAATCCATGCTTTCACCTTCCTTTGCATTTTGCATAAAATGCTGTGGGAGGTGAAATTTTATGTCAACATCATGCAGATGTTTCAGACCTGGTTGCACATTTGTTGCTGTAGTAGTAAGCCTTATCATAGGTATAATTACGGCATTTCTCAGAATAACGGGTACCATTACTTTTGCACCTGTTTTCTTGTGGGCGCTTTTTGGTGTTTCAGTTGTGTTACTTGCTGTAACTCTTATTTCAGGAGCACTTTCCCGTGAAGGTTGTTGCGAGGGCTTGTGTAGTATAATTACGGCACTGCTTTTGGGCGTTGTGGGTACAATTTTGCTGACCATTGTTTTTTTGAATCTTGAGTTTGCAATTGCAAGTGTGATTGGTGCAATTCTTACGGGTGCACTTTTATTCTTCTTTTTCCTTGCAGTAACATCAACCGCTTGCCTTGTCAGATGCTTCTTTAATTGCAATAATTAATTTAAAAAGCTGCTACAGAATACGAATATAAATAAGTCGAAGAGCTCCGTTGTAACCAACGGAGCTCTTCTTAGGGGTAAATATGGAAATAAGGAGATAGGAATGAAAAACTTTAGTCAGCAAATGGGATTTGTTCTCCCTTTTGCTGACTAAAGTATAGCGTATAAAATTAAATTGGATATTAAAAGAAAGTGAACATTCTGTTAATTTGCAAAAGTCAATTAAAGATACTTTGCATTGAAGCTTTGGCGCAATTCAATTGAGCCGTCTTTCTTGATATTTGTAATTGTATAGCCCTGTGGCCAGTCTTTTTCAGGCCATTTGAAACGGTAGTTATCATAGTCATACATATTATAGCAACCATAGCCACCGCATTGGTTATACACAAGTAAAATGCCATCATATTTTGCTGCCCAGTAGTTTACATGATCGTGTCCCGAGAAAATTGCCTGTGAGCCGGCTCGCTTCATTGCATCAAAAAGACCACTATTATATTTGCAGCATCCTACGCTCTCGAATTGATCTCCATAAAGAATTTCAGCCTTGCCTGATGGAGCGTAAGTGTTTTTTGCTACCTCGTCGAAAACCTCGCAATACTCAGGAATCGGAATATGCATATAAAGCATGGAGTCAACCTTGCCGTATTCTTTTTTGAGTGCAGCGATTTCTTTTTCGTACCATGCAATCTGTGAAGGTTTAATGTAGTCGTATGCTCCCAAGTCTATAACTTCCTGAGGGATGTTATCGTTTGTTACGTGAGGCTCGCAGGTGTCTCTTCCCGAATCAAACAAAACAAGACTCTGACGAAGCTCTGTTTCGCTGTTCATAATGTTTATAAGGTAATTACCAAACCCGAAAAGCTCAGGGTCGCCAAATTTAGAAAGGCAATGAGGTGCGTCGCAGAAACCCTTGAAAATGAAATATTTAAAATACTCTTTTTCTTCTCTTGCCTCGTGGTTGCCGAAGGCGTATGCCCAATAAACGCCCAAGTCTTCCATAAACTGTGCGAACTGAATGGTATCGATATGCTGAAACTTTGTAAGAAGAACATCGCCTGTAAAGATTATAAGATCAGGCTTTTCGTCGCGCACCTGATTTGCAAACATCTGTAAGGTTTTGTTAACATCCTCGGGTATATCGTACAGATGCATATCTGTACCTGTCATTATTTTAAAATCACTTGTGTCGTATGTACCATCATCATTGAACTTTGCAATGTAGGTAGCGTTGTCAGTTTCTTTAACGATTTTTACTTTACTGCCTACATATGGATGATCAACAGATTTCAGGAAAATATTTTTTGCCAGTTTACCCTTTGATAGATCGTAAAAAGGCTTTTCAACATTAATCCAGAATTTAATTGCATTCTGTTGCAAAAAAGTGCGGACAGGCTTCATAAATTAACCCCATTTCAAGAGAAATCTTATACATTTGAACATCATTTTAGCATATTTTGTCAGTTGTTTCAAGCATAAGAAAAAAGTATTTGTTAGAGTTTACAAAAGGTATATTTATCATTTGTATAATAGGTAGATATTTGTAAACAAAGGGTGAAATTTGTTGATTTTTCGCTGCTTTGTGTTATACTATATATAGTTGGTGCTTAATGTTTTTGAAACAAGGGCTTGTGTATTTAAGTGTGGAGGTGTAAGTTTGAAAACTCTTTTTATTTACTGTTCAGATGATGCGGCAATAAACTCCCTTTGCAGAGAAAGTGCCTTTAAAAAAAGAGATGCAAAATCTATTCAACTTACAACCTTTTCACGTAAATCTTTGTTGAGCAGATGTTTGGGAGCAGTAAAAGGAGATGCACCACATCATAAAGATTGCACAGTGGATATTAATGACTTTGAGCGAGTTATTATAGCTTGCGATGAGTTTGCAGGAATTATATCACCTGAGGTAGTAGATTTCATAAAAGACAATAATTTCAGATATAAAAATGTTGACTGTATTGTTTTCGGAGAGGGGAGAGGCGCCAAAAAGGCGAAGGATTCCCTTAAAGTCTGCATATCTCTTTCAGGTGGTACTGTGCGCAACTGCGTCAGCGTTTCTGCTAAAGAAATCAAACAGCAGGAAGAAGATTTGCTTTTCAGTGTCCGCCATCGTATAGCTGTCTGATTTTTTATTTTTAGTGTATAAAATTTTATACATAAATTTGTTTATTTTTACATTTACTTTTAAGCCGTTTTCGTTGACAGGAAACGGCTTTTTATGTTATATTTATAATGTCCGTAATTATGATTGGGTGAATTGCGCCATGTTGTAATTTTCACGTTAACTTTTTATTAAAAAAGTTTAAAAAATGTTAATAATTCGAAAGGAAGATAAATTCGATGAAAAAAGCGTTATCTATTGTGTTGAGCCTTCTTGTGCTCCTTTCGGTTTTCTCCTGTTTAGGAGTTTCCGTTAGTGCCGCTGAACCGGCAGACGTAATGTATGTTCAGTCTTCAGGTGTTTCCGGTGGGAAACTGACATACAACATCTATCTCAGAAAAAACATAAGCCTTGTGGGTACCATTGTTAAAGTGGTTTATGACCCTAATGTGCTTAATCCTGTAAGCGGTGGTGCACATTCTTCAGCAGCTTCTGTTAACGGAATATTTGTTGCTGACAAAGTGAAAGGTGCAAACAATGCTTATTCAATGGCTTTCGTTTCAATGGATAGCTACAATGTGGGAAGTGCGGATAAAGCATTTATGACAGTAACATTTGATGTTATAAATAAAAACTACCCTACAACAAACGTAAGCTTTTATTGTGTGGAGTTCAACACTACAGATACATCAAAGAAGATTGAGAAAAACGATTCTAATCCACCACTCATAAAAACATTTTCTCAGGCTACCTTAGGCAAAACAAATTATGTTGGCGTTTATTCAATAGAAAACGGTCTCAGAGTTGAATGGAAAGCCACTCCGGGTGCTACAGGCTACAACGTTTATAAGAATGGAACAAAAATCGGTTCTACCGGAGCTTCAAAGCTTTACTATGATGATACAAATGTTGCTGCGAACACATCAGCTACTTATACAGTTCGCGCATATAACGCTTCCGGCGAAGATTCTGTAAGTACAGGTTTATCAGGTTACTATGTGCCGCCAACAAGCAAGGTTGCAGTTTCAATTCAGCCAACAGGCATTAAAGTTGGTTGGTACCTTGTAAACGGTGCTACAAGCTACAGAATTTACAGACGTGTTATTAATCCTGATAATACTCGTTCAGGTTGGACTTATCTCTATGCTGCAGGTGCTAAGCAGACAACATATATTGATGCAAGTGGCTTGACTAATGGCACATATTATGAATACACAGTTCGTGCGTATACAGATAAAGGCGCAAGCGCAGTTTGCAGATATGCTGCCCTTCGCTACTATGCAGCTCCAACAGTATCTGTTAAAGCGGTAACAGGTGGCGTTCAGGTTAGTTGGAACAAAATTGCGGGTGCACAGAAATATAACATCTACCGTATGTATAATGGCGCAAAAGCTTGGTCATATATCGCAACAGTTGATGCAAGCAAGTTGTCATACACAGATACAGCTGCTGTTTCAGGCAGAAACATTTTCTACACAGTTAAAGCCGTAGGTAGCAATGGTATGAGTGCATATGTATCAAAGAAAATTTCATATGTAGGTATTCCTCATATCACAGGCGTTTCAAACATCGCTGGTGGCGTACAAGTTAAATGGAATAAGGTAGCAAACGCTACAGGCTACAGAATTTACAGAAGAGCCGCAGGCGAAAAGAGCTGGACTTACCTTACAACAGTAAGCGGCAGTGCAGTAAGCTATGTTGATAAAAACGTTAAGAGCGGAACATATTACAAGTACACAGTAAGAACTGTTTTCTACAGCATGTTCAGTGGTTATGAAAGCGGTTTACTTGTAAGACACATTGCAACACCTAAGCTTACATCTATTTCAAAGAGCTCTGCAGGTATTACAGTTAAGTGGAATAAGGTTTCAGGCGCTACAGACTACAGAGTTTACAGACGCGGTGCAGGGCAAAAAACCTGGACTTATCTTGGTACAGTGAAAAATGGTCAGTTCACAGATAAGAATGTAAAAGTAGGTAATTACTACAGATATACAGTAAGAGCGGTTGGCGGATACTATAGCGGATTTGATTCAAACGGATTAGTTATTAAACGCTAAATATATCTGATTATTCGCAAAACTATCCGATTTAGGAGGATTTTACTTTGAAAAAATCAATTTCAATGCTGCTTGCAGTTATTATGACAATATCTGTTTTTACTGCAGCAATAATTCCTGCGGGTGCTGCATTTACTGCAGGCACAGCAATTGCAGTAACACCATCAGAATATGTGAATGATGAAATCACATATACAATATCTCTTAATGCGGGTGTAAAAAAACTTGTTGGTGCAAATTTCTGCATAAATTTTGACCCTACTGTTTTACAGTTGGTTTCAGGTACTGCTGCAGGCGGAGATAATGCAGCGAAGATTACCGGTATGTATGAAACAGGTTTCAAAAACGGAAAAACTGATGAGTATACAGTGGCTTATATTAATGCCAATGGAGTTACTATAGGTCAAAACACTGATTTTATTACAATTAAATTCAAAGCTATTGACCCAACAAGACCTGAGGCAACAGTAAACTTCAGTTGCGTAGAGTTTGTTACAGATGATGGCGTTGATAATGACTTGAAAAAATCAGATGCTTCTCAGGCTTTATACACACACAAATTCAAAACATTGTGCACTCCTGTGATTTCTGCAGTTGATTCTACAAAGGGTTCAATCAAGGTGCAGTGGAATCCTTGTGTAGGTGCAGATTGCTATTACGTTTACCGTAATGATTGGGCAGAACCTGTTAAGGTTGAAAATGGTACATCATACCCAGATGATACAATTAAAGAAAATGTAGAGTACACATATACAGTATCTGCAAAAAATGAAGCTGGCGAAACAGATAAGAGTGCGCCAAAAAGCGGAATGTACTTCGGTGCTATTGAAAGTGCAACTGCAAGTGCACTTTCCAATGGTATAAAGATAAGCTGGAGTCCGGTTTCAATTGCAACAGATTATGATGTTCTCAGAAAGCTTGCTTCAGAGGACGACAGTAAGTTTGTAAAGATAACTAACGTTACAGAAACAGAGTATGCAGATACATCTGCAGCCAGCGGCGTTGTTTATACATATTCTGTTCGCGCGCATTATAAGAATTATACAGCAGGTTTATCCGGTGTATATCCTTCAGCAGTATATATTGCAGTGCCTAATCTTTATATCGCTAATGTTTCAAATGGTTTGCAGATTTCTGTTTCTGCAGTAGGTGGCGCAAACACTTATGAAATCAAAAAGAGCGTTAACGGCGGTGCATACAGCGTTGTAAAAACACTTGATTCATCAAGCCTAAGCTTTATTGATACAGCAGTCTCAGGCGATGTAAAATATTCATACACCGTTCAGGCGATTGCCAATGAATCACTCAAGAGCGAAACTTCCTCACAGAAGGTTGCTACAAGACTTGCTACACCTGCATTGAAGAGCGTTGAGAACGTTGATAATGGTGTAACGGTTCGTTGGGATCAGGTTTCAGCCGACAAGCTTCTTACAACGTATGACGTATACAGAAAGACAGGTAGCGGTGCATTTGCTCCTATAGGCTCGTCTACAACGTTGTCTTACAACGATACTACTGCAGTAAGCGGTACGGTATACACATACACAGTAGTTGCTAAAAACGATACAGGCTGCAGTAGTTATGATAAAACGGGTCTTACAATCAAGAGACTTAATACTCCTGCAAATATTGCTTCAAGAACAAATGCAAGCGGTATTTACGTAACCTGGAATGCAGTTCCCGGTGCAGAGAGCTACACAATATTCAGAAACGGCACACAGGTTGGTACTTCAACAACTACAAGATTTGAAGATAAGAGTGCCGCACAGAACACAATCTTCAAATACACAATCCGTGCAAACAGCGGTTCTTACGTCAGTGCAATAAATCCTACAGGTGCACAGGGTATGAATTTCGGTACAGTTTCTTCACTTACGTATACCGCGATTAAAAATGGTATTACACTTACATGGAATAAGCTTGTCAACGCAGAAGGCTACAGAGTTTACAGAAAAACTGCAAGTGATACATCATATACAAAAATTGCAACAGTAACATCAGGTGTATCTTATAACGATACTCAGATGTCAAGCGGTGTTGTTTACTCTTATATGGTTGAAGCTTATAAGGGTACTATAGTTGCAGATATGTCTGCTCCTGTGCTTTCAGCAAAGTATCTTTCTGTTCCTGTTTTCACTGCAAGAAACAGCGGTGAAGGTAAGGTTAGAATTGAAATTACAGCAGTTCGCGGTGCGGATAAGTATGTTATTGAAAGAGCAGACGGCAACAGCACAACATATCAATCACTAACAACACTCACAGGCGGTGTGCTTGAATATATTGACAGCAAAAACATTGTTGCAGGTCAGAAATACACATATAGAGTAAGAGCTGTAGCAAATGATGGTACAAAGAGCTTCGATTCCGTTGTTTCAATGACTAAGATGATTGCTCCAAAGCTTACATCTTGCTACAATGAAATTCCCGGTGTTCAGCTTAAATGGACTGCAGTTGATGGCGCAACACAGTATTTCGTATATCGTAAATTACCTGGCCAGACTGCATGGACAAAGATTGCTACTCTCGGTAAAACAGTAACAGCATATGTTGATGCATCTGTTGTAGGCAATCAGGTTTACCAGTATACTGTTGAAGCAAAAACCGCAGATGGTCTTACAGGTTACGATGACATAGGCAGAGAGTGCCGCTTCCTTGAAACACCTGACCTTATCAGCAGAACAAATGCTGTTGGCGGTGTAACAATTAAGTGGAATAAGGTTGCAGGTGCTACAAGCTACAGAATTTATCGCCGTGGTGCAGGTGTGAACTATTGGTATTACCTTGGTGATTTCCCTGCAACATTGGATACATTCACAGATCTTGAAACTGCAAACTACTTCCCTAATGATGCAAAGAAAAACAAAGAGGCAAAGCCAAAGAGTGGTAACTACTACAGATATACTGTAAGAGCTTCTTATGAAGGTAAGGATAGTTATGGTAAGCCATATACAATCTATAGTGGTTTTGATACAGAGGGTCTTTACCTTAAATATGTTGCAACACCTAAACTTAAGGCTGTTTCCAACGCCGGTAATGGTATTACGGTTACATGGAATGCAGTAAATGGTGGCGGTTCAACTTGGTACAGAGTTTACCGCAGAGGTGCAGGTTCAACTTATTGGTATTACCTTGGTGCAACTCAGAAAACCTCTTTCACAGATACTAAGATTGCAAATGCTAATAACAAGTATTACAGATATACTGTAAGAGCTGTTGCAGGTACTGCAGATAAGGGTTGGTACAGTGCTTTTGATACTACAGGCCTCTTCCTTAAGAGACTCGTTAACCCTGTTCTTGTAAGTGCAGCAAGTGCAAATGGTGGTATTACAGTTAAATGGAAACCGGTTGCAGGTACAACAGGCTATTACGTATACCGTAAAACTGCAAGCTCAGGTTGGGTGAGAGTTGGTACAGTTGGTGGTGCTAACAGTACAACATTCATTGATAAGAATGCATCACGTGGCGTAACATATACTTATACAGTACGTGCTTGCTACGGTACAACCCTCAGTTCATATAACACTAAGGGCGTTTCCGCAAGGAGATAACATTTATAATTTAATCCCTCGTGCTTGCGCACGGGGGATTTTGGGAACTTAAATTCTTGTTAACTTAAGTTTTAGGAGAAATTTATGTTTAAAAAAGTTTTATCAATGCTTCTTTGCATTGTAGTTTGCATATCATGTTTTAGTGTTACTGCAATGGAAACTGTGGCGGCATATAATGTTAAAAGCTTATTTGCTGTAACAAGCTCACCTGTTAAGGATGGGGTATTGCATTATACTATAAATATAACTGCTCAGCAGAAAAATATTGCAGGTGTCGTTTTGCTCGTGCAATTTGATAGTTCTGTATTGAAGCCTGCTTATTGTTCTCCTGCTTTAACAACTAACTCAACTTCAGGTACAACCCAGAATTTTGAAGGAACTTTCGTTCATGGAGTTACTGAAGAAGATGCTAATGTTTATTCTATCGCTTATATGAACGAAAAGGCTGTTTCTACAGGGGTTGCAGCAAAAGGCTTTTTCAATATGGTTTTTGAGGTAATAGATGAATCAAGACCTAAAACCAATGTTGAATTTTTCTGTAAGGAATATTATTCAATAAGTGAAATAGATAAAAATATTACAACTGCTGATGGTCTTCAGCTTATTCAGAGCTACCAGAATATTGCCACTCTTGAAGCACCTAAGGCAAATTCTATTAAACCAACGCTTGAAGGCTTTGATGTGAATTGGTCTGCTGTTACAGGTGCAGATGGTTATGTAGTTTATCGTAGCACTCCGGATTCAGGTAAAACAAAGGTAGGAGAGCTTGCGGGCAAGAATAGCACAAGTTTTTCAGATAAAGGCCTTGTCAGCGGCGTGAACTACACGTATACAATTACCGCAGTTAATAATTTAGGAACGGAAAGTATAGAATCTTCCGGTCTTACTGCTAAGTTTATTGCAAAGCCGCAGATAGACTATGTAAAGAACGTAGCTGGCGGTATTGAAATCGCTTGGACAGCTACCGCCGGTGCTCAAAGTTATAATATTATGCGCCGTGTTGCAGGCGATGCAACTTGGAAGCGCATTGCTGTAAGGTCAGCTTCCCTTAACCCTGTATTTAAGGATACGTCTGTTACAGATGGAGTAGAGTATGAGTATGATGTAAACTCTGCTACCGATACGTTTGAAAGTAATTCTGCATCTATCGGTGAAAAGGTTATTTATGTAAAAACTCCGGTGTTTACTTCAGTAACAAATACTATGAGCGGCATTGAACTTAAATGGACTGCTCATTCAAAAGCAACAAAATATATTGTTTATAAAAGAGTTATCGGTGTTGATACTGCTCTTACTCCGTATATTGAAACAGGTTCTACGGGTTATGTTGATACAGCAGTTGAGGCTGGTAAAACGTATACATATTCAATACAGGTTTGCACGAATAACGGTGATAGTGCATATAACACATCAGGCTATACAATTACACGTGTGCCATGTACGGAGGTAACAACACTCTTTACTGAGAAAAATGGTGTTAGAGTTAATTGGAAAACAGTACCAGGAGTAGATGGATACTCAATTTATCGCAGACCGCTTTCTTCAGATGCGTGGACTAAGGCTGGTACAGTCAAAAATGATGTATCATCTTTTATTGATACAGGTCTTTCAAGCGGTACACAGTATGTATATGCTGTTACTCCTATAATAAATAATTCCGAAGGTGCAAAAATAGAGTCAAGTGTTATATACTTTATAAAAGCACCTGATAATGTGAATGCAACTAACGAAATTGATGGAATTAAAATTACATGGAATCGTGTTGGTGGTGCTGTATCATATGCGATTTTCCGTAAAGACAGTTTTGGCAATAATGAGCAGATAGGTTCTGTTGAAGGTAATACTAATGTTACTTTTACAGATAAAAATGTTCAGAATGGTGAAACTTATTCATATACAGTGATTGCAATAAACTCTTTAGGTGAAAGTAAGTCAAGTGATTCATCCAATTCTTTATACAGATGGAATGAACCGGTTTCTGCTACACCTGAGCTTTATGAAGGCGGTATTAAAGTAAGCTGGCCTGCAAAATCAAAAGCAGAAAAGTATGTTGTTTACAGATGTGTTGATGGTGTATGGGCTCCTATAGGCGAGTCAAAGAAAGCAGAATACATTGATACAGATGTTGTAAGTGATAAAACTTATTCATATGCTGTAGGTCTTGTAATAAATGGTAGTGTAAGTGTTGTTCACAAACCAACAAAGGCTCAGATCAGATATATTGCTCCTGCTGACGAAATTACGACTACAAATGGTTCAAACTATACAAAGGTTTCATGGAAGGCTGTTGCAGGTGCGCAGAAATATTACCTTTATAAGTCAAAAGGTAATAGCGACGAATATAGACTTATTGCAACCCTGGATTCCAAAACATTGAGCTATGTTGATAACGCTGTTTCAGCAGGTGAGGAAGCTTATTATTCCGTTCGTTGCTACAATGGTCAGCTGACAAGTGTTCATTCAGCAGGTAAAAGAAGCGTATTTCTTGAGATTCCGAAAATCAAAGGCGTTACAAATGTTTACGAAGGACAGAATTTCACATGGAATGCTGTTAAAGGCGCAACGGGCTACAGAGTTTACAGAAAAATCTATGGCGCAAAGTATTACACATATATAACAACAGTGGATGCAAATGTTCTTTCATACACAGATACTGAATGTATAAACGGCAAAATAATGTGCTATACAGTAAAGGCTGTTAATGACGACAGTGCAAGTGCGTATCTTGCAAAGTGTATGACATACGTTAAAGCACCTACACCTGCTATCTCAAACTCACCAAGTGGCGTTTATCTTAAATGGGATAAAAATGATGCAGCTGTAGGCTACTGGATATACAGAAAAACACCAAACGCAAGGTATTGGACACGAATTGCTTGCGTTAAAACTCTTTATTATACAGATGCATCTGTAAAGAGTGGTACTGAGTACTTATATACAGTTAAGGCGTATACAGGTAAGCTCCTTTCAGGTTGCAATATGAATGGTTGGCGCGTTATGCATCTTGCTACACCAAAGATGACATCCGTTGCTAACGGATATGGAGCAGTAACTTGCTTCTGGAATGCAGTGCCCGGCGCTAAGTCATATAATGTGTATAGAAAAGTAGACGGCTCAACCTCCTGGACGTATGTTGGTAATACTACTGCAACTCTCTACAGAGATACGGCGGTTAACAACCTTTCAACATATACATATACTGTGAGAGCTGTTAACGGAACTAATGTTTCAAGCTTTAATTATGCAGGCAAATCTGTAAAATATCTTATTGCACCTACAGTTCAGATTTCTAATTCTACAACGGGTGTTTACCTTCAGTGGAACAGAATAAAGGGTGCAACAAGTTATTATGTTTACAGAAAAGCCGGTAATGCAAAGAGTTGGACGAGAATTGATACTGTAACAGGAAACTCATACCTTGATACAAATATTAAGGCAGGCGTGCAGTATACATATACTGTAAGGGCATATGGTTCAAAAGCTCTTTCAGGTTGCAACTCGTACGGTTGGAAAACAGTTTACCTTAATACACCTAAGATGGTGTCTGCGTTAAGTTATCCTAGCGGTATAACTGTTAAGTGGCAAAAGGTTCCTGTGGCTACATGGTATGCAGTTTTCAGAAAGGCCGAGGGTGATAAATCCTGGACATTAATTGGCAAAACAACAGGCAACTCAAAGGTTACTTTTGTTGATAAAACTGCTAAAAGTGGGGTTACCTATACCTATACTGTAAGAGCTTGCTATGGTAACTACCGCAGCTGGTTCCAGTCAGGTATAAAGTGTACTGCTAACTATTAAAAAAATGACCTTTTCCTCGGATTACCAAAGGAAAAGGTCATTTTTTTAAGTAATTAAATATTTCTTCTATTGTGTTTTCGGGAATGTCAATATAACAGTTGTCGGGTAAACGCATCTTTTCGAGGTAATGAGCATCTGAATCTGAAATGATTTTTAATTCTTTCAGGTACGGATGCTTTTCTTTTAACTCCGTTTCTTTCGATGAGTCGTATATTTCTGCACAATTGAAACCGAAACTTTCATCTATCATACCGAGGTTCGAGAGAATACTGAAAGAGGAGCGGTCTATATGGGCAGGGTAACAGATTCCGCCATATTCAGTTACGATTGAAACAGCCTTTGCGCAACTTATTCCGCTAGCGGTTATAAGTAGTTTTTCTTCGGTGCCTGTAATTTCATCGTTTTCATTCATGTATATTTGCTCACCGAAAATCTGAGGTTTGTTTTTTACAGGTGGAAGAGTGCTGTATACATAATCTGAAAAGCTTTTTGCGTTTTCAATATTAGGAAAAAGGCAGACAACATGAACCTCTTCTGTAGTGCATAACTCCATACCCGGTATTACTGTCATACCGATTTCCTTACCTGCTTTCATAACTGCTTCACAATTGCCTGAGGTATTATGATCAGTAAGCGCGATGGTGTTGTATCCCATTATTTTTGCAATGTTGACAATGTTTTGGGGTGTCATATCACCATCGCCGCAAGGGCTCAAGCAAGAGTGAATGTGAAAATCGTAGGCTATTTTCATATTATCTTTGAAATCTCGGCTGCAAGCTGATATGCGTTTTTCTCTGTGGTAAGAATTACAACGCCTTGTTGCTCGGCTCTTTGTTTTGCTTCATCATCAAGGGCGGCGTTTTCTGTGAGAACAATGCAGGAAATATCTGCAAGGACTGCAACACCGATTGAATTTACATTGCCCATAACTGTAAGCCAGATATTGCCGGGCTCCGCTCTTGACATTACCCAACTGAGAAGGTCTCCGCAGTAGCATCCGTCTATTTCTTTTTCTTGCGCTTCTGCCTCGTTGCAAAGGTATGTAAGGTTAAGCTCTTTTTGAAGTTCATTGACTGTCATATAATCAATCCTCTTTTATATCTCTGAATGGTGCAGGAATAAATGTGCTGAGAACGTCAGCATCTTCAATATCCTGAAGCTCTTCTCTTGCTCTGAAAACGCAATCCTGTTCTGTTGCAAAGCCTCTGACAACATCTTCTGCAAGTGCTTTACAGCTTGGTGCACCGCATGTACCGCAATCAAGGCCGGGGAATATTTTAAGCAGTTCTTTCATTCTGTTCATTCTTTCCATTGCTTCAGAAAGATTATCGGCAAGCTTCATAACATCGTCGCAAGGCTCAATTGGTGTTTTACAGAAAAGATGGTCAGGAACTGTTTTTGTCGGCAGTTTGTTGCAGGCAATCGGACTGTATTTTCTTAATTTTATTAATCTTGTTTTTGCGATGAAAGGGTTTTCTGCGGTAAGGCTACCGCCTACGCAACCGCCCTGACAAGCATTTAATTCAATGAAATCGATTGTGTCAAGATTCCCGCGTTCAACCTCTTCAAGAATCTTCATGCAGTTTTCAATACCGTCTGCAGCAAGGGCGTTATCGTTAAGTGTACCTGAAGCCTCGCCACCGCTTGTTGCCCAGCTTATTCCGATAACTCCTGATTCATGCATTGCTATAAGCTCATCTGTTGCTTCTGTATGCTCCATAGCTTTGAGTAACACCGGATAAATATCTTTAATTGAAACAGCACAGTCGATATTTGATTTTTCAACGCCTATAGGCTGCTTGAATGAAGTGATTTTAGCAGGGCAGGGGGTAATAAAGAAAATGCCGATTTCTTCAGGCTTTAAGCCTGTTTTCTGAACCGCCTTTTCACGAGCAAGTCTGCCCGCCTCTTCTACAGGAGCATTGATAAGAAGCATATTTTCAATAAGCTCAGGGAAGCAGACTCTTATAAGACGTACAATTGCAGGGCAAGCAGAAGAGATAACAGGCTTTATAGGATTCTGAGTTTCCATAAAAAGTCTTGTTGCCTCTGAAATTAATTCTGCTGCTTTTGATACCTCAAACACAGAGTCAAAACCTAATTTCGGCAAAGCATTAAGAATAATATTAACGTCGTCAAGGTTATTGAACTGCCCGTATAAAGCAGGCGCGGGGAGTGCTACAGTATATTTAAAATCTTTAATTCTGTCAAGAGAATCGCTTGATGCAATTTTTGCATGGTGAGGACAAACGCGTATACATTCGCCGCAGTCAATGCAACGTTCCTTAACAATGATTGCTTTACCTGCACGCACACGAATTGCTTGGGTTGGACAACGCTTTATGCAATTGGTACAGCCGCGGCATTTATCCTTGTCGAGGCGTACTGAATGGAAGTATGTATCCATAAAAACTCCTTTCCGCACATAAGCTTATGCGCTAAAAATTACGCTTTTATTATTCAGGGAAAATTTTTAATTTTATTGTTGTACCTTTGCCGACTTCTGATTCAATAATCATTTCATCGGTGTATTTTTTTATGTTAGGCAAGCCCATACCTGCGCCAAAACCTAATTGGCGCACATTTTCAGGTGCGGTAGAATAGCCTTCCTGCATAGCAAGAGCAATATCAGGAATACCGGGTCCTTGGTCAGAAAGAATTATTGAAATGCTATCAGGTGTAATTTCAGCATCTATTACACCTCCACCGCCGTGAATAACCATATTGATTTCACCTTCGTATACGGCAATTGCAACTTTTCTTGTAAGGGCGGCGCTGAAGCCGATTTCCTTTAAAGCTTTTTTTATTTTACCGGAGGCTTCACCTGCACAGGTGAAGTCAGTTCCGCTAACTTCATAATGTAATCGGAGAGGCTCCATTATATTCCGCTGCCCCCTTTGAGGCCGTTTTTGTAAAGAAGACCGCAAGCTGTGAACATTTCAAGACGTGTGCCTAAAAGCACGATATCTCTTTCAACTGCAAGGTCAATCATATCTATGTCAGGGTGTTTGCCACGAACAAAAACAATACATTTCATATCCATCATCTCTGCAGTTCTTACAACCTGAGGGTTAACAAGACCTGAAAGAAGTACAGCCTGCTCTTTAACATATGCAAGCACATCGCTCATCATATCGCTGCCGCATGCGGTAAAAACCTCGTTTTCAAGATATTCCTCACCGCAGATAAGCTCAGCATTGAGTATAGATTTAATTTCACTGATTTTCATAAAGTTTCCTCCTGACAAGAGTCAATATACTGTATGTAATTGTACCACACATCACGGGAAAATGCTATAAAAACTTTAAATAACAAGGAAGCATATTTGATATTTAATCATAAAAGCGCATAGAAAAAATATACCTTGTTTTGTGCAATACAGAAAAATGTTAAAAAATTATCAAAAATGCCGAAAAAGTCGAATTTTGCTATAGACAAAGGCTGTAAAACTGTGCTATAATTTGTGATATATGTGTAATATATTATGTGGTATTGCGCGTATACGGCATTTTGCCAAAAATTAGTAAATGTTTTTGCATAAAACTGCAAAATAACATATTTTGAATGGAGGAAATCTGAATGGTCAAGAAAATCAGCTCAATACCTTTCAACGGTACTCCCGAGCAGAAGGCACAGCTTGATGCTATTATTGCCGAGTGCAAAGGCGATAACAGTCAGCTTATGCACGTTATGCAGGAGGCACAGGGTATTTATGGCTATCTCCCACGTGAAGTACAGGTTATGATTGCCGAGGGAATGGAAGTGCCTCTTGAAAAGGTTTACGGCATTGCAACATTCTATGCACAGTTCTCACTTTCACCTAAGGGTGAATACGATATTTCAGTTTGCCTTGGTACTGCTTGCTACGTTAAGGGCGCACAGCAGATTACAGACAAAATTTCTGAAATACTTGGTATCGAGCCGGGTGAATGTACAGCAGACGGTAAGTTCTCTCTTGAAGAGTGTCGTTGTATCGGTGCTTGTGGTCTTGCTCCTGTTTTCACAGTTAATGGTGAAGTTTACGGCAAGGTTACTGCAGACGATATACCGGGCATTCTTGCAAAATATATGGATAAATAATCGCTATGCGCGAGCTATCACTTAATGTTCTCGACATTGCTCAGAATTCCATTGCCGCAGGCGCATCGCTTACGGAAATTGTTGTTAAGGAAGATACTCAGAAAAAAGAGCTTCTTATCGGAATTTACGACAACGGCAAGGGGATGACTGAAGAACAGGTAAGAAATGTTCAGGATCCGTTTTTTACCACTCGCACCACAAGAAAGGTGGGTATGGGAATCCCTCTTTTCAAAATGGCTGCAGAGCAAACCGGAGGAAGCTTCAAAATTACTTCTCAGGTAGGTGTAGGCACAAGAGTTGAGGCAGTTTTCAAAACAGACAGCATCGACTTTACGCCTTTAGGAGATATGGAATCTACGATTTCAACCATTGTTTCGATGAACGAGGATAAGGATTTTATTTATATCCGTTCCGTTGACGCAAGAGAGTTCCGATTCTCTTCTTCTCAGATTAAAGCGATCCTTGATGGTGTTCCACTTTCGGAGCCATCGGTTATGATGTGGATTGAAGGTCATCTGAAGGAGCAAACGGAAGAGTTATTTGAAATTTGACGAAAGGACTAACTACTATGAAATCTATTGAAGAGTTACTTGCTATAAAAGAAAAAGCACAGGCTCAGATTGCTGCACGTGATGCAGACGGCAACGACGGTATCAGAGTTGTTGTAGGTATGGCAACTTGCGGTATTGCAGCAGGCGCACGCCCTGTTCTTAAAGCAATCACAGAAGAGCTTGAAAAAAGAAATGTTAAAAATGTAAGTGTTACACAGACAGGCTGTATCGGTATGTGCCAGTACGAGCCAATTATCGAGGTTTATGCACCAGGTAAGGAAAAGGTAACATATGTTCAGATGACAGCAGAGAAGGCAGTTAAGGTTGTTGCAAACCACCTTGTAAACGGTGAGGTTGTTACAGAATATACTGTTGGCGCTGTTACCGAATAAGGAGGAAAGTGAAAATGTATCGTTCTCATGTACTTGTCTGCGGCGGTACCGGTTGTACCTCCAGCCACAGCGGCGAAATCATTGACGCTTTAAACGCAAAGATTACAGAGCTTGGTCTCGCTGAAGAAATTCAGGTTGTAAGAACAGGTTGCTTCGGTCTTTGTGCTTTAGGCCCAATTATGATCGTTTATCCGGAAGGTTGCTTCTACAGTGAGGTTAAGGTTGAGGATGTTCCTGAAATCGTTGAAGAGCATCTTCTCAAGGGCCGTATTGTTAAGAGACTTCTTTATTCTGAGACTGTTGAGCAGGATAATGTTAAGCCATTAAGTGAAACAAACTTCTACAAAAAGCAGCACCGTGTTGCTCTTCGTAACTGCGGTGTTATTGACCCTGAAAATATTGAAGAATATATCGCATACGACGGTTACAGAGCTCTTGCTAAGGCTCTTACAGAAATGACACCTGAGCAGGTTATTCAGACTGTTATTGATTCAGGTCTTCGTGGCCGTGGCGGCGGTGGATTCCCAACAGGCCGTAAGTGGAGCTTTACAGCTGCAAATAAGGCAGACCAGAAATACGTAGTATGTAACGCTGACGAAGGCGACCCGGGTGCATTTATGGACCGTTCAGTTCTTGAAGGCGACCCACACTGCCTCGTTGAAGCTATGGCTATCTGCGGTTACGCTACAGGCGCTACAGAGGGTTATGTTTATGTTCGTGCTGAGTATCCTATCGCTGTTCAGCGTTTACAGAAGGCTATTGACGATGCTCGTGCAATGGGTCTTCTTGGTAAAAATATCTTCGGTTCAGGCTTCGATTTCGATTTGTTTATCCGTCTTGGTGCCGGTGCATTCGTTTGTGGTGAAGAAACTGCTCTTATGACATCTATTGAGGGTAACCGTGGTGAGCCTCGTCCTCGTCCACCATACCCTGCAGTTAAGGGTCTCTTCGGCAAGCCAACCACAGAAAACAACGTTGAAACCTTCGCTAACATTCCTCAGATTATCCTTAACGGTGCTGAATTCTTTAACACAATGGGTACTGAAACAAGCAAGGGTACAAAGGTGTTTGCTCTCGGTGGTAAAATCAACAACACAGGTCTTGTTGAAGTTCCAATGGGTACCACTCTTCGCGAAATCATTGAGGATATCGGTGGCGGTATTCCAAAGGGTAAAAAGTTTAAGGCTGCTCAGACAGGTGGTCCTTCAGGCGGATGCCTTCCTGCAGACCTTCTTGATATTCAGATTGACTATGACAACCTTGTTGCTAAGGGCGCTATGATGGGCTCAGGCGGTCTTATCGTTATGGACGAAGACGACTGTATGGTTGACATTGCTAAATTCTTCCTTAAGTTTACTGTTGATGAGTCTTGCGGTAAGTGTACACCTTGCCGTGTAGGTACAAGAAGACTTCTTGAAATCCTTGAAAAGATTACAAGCGGTAAGGGCACAATGGAAGACCTTGACAGAATGGAGAGCCTTTGCAACTACATCAAAGAGAACTCTCTTTGCGGTCTCGGTCAGACAGCTCCTAACCCTGTTCTTTCTACATATCAGCGCTTTAAAGATGAGTATATTGCTCACGTTGTTGATAAGAAATGTCCTGCAGGCGTATGTAAGGATCTTCTCACATTCTCAATTGATGCAGATAAATGTATCGGTTGCGGTATCTGTGCAAAGAACTGCCCTGTTGATGCAATTTCAAGAACAGATTATATTGCTCCCGGTCATAAGCTTGCTTCCTTCGCAATCGACACTGAAAAGTGCGTGAAGTGCGGCGTATGTATGGGTAACTGTAAGTTTAAGGCAATCAATAAATAAGGAGGAACTAAATCATGGTAAATATTAAAATCAACGGCTTTGATTATCAGGTTCCTGCCGGTTCCACAATTCTCGAAGCTGCTCATTCAGTAGGTATTGAGATTCCTACACTTTGCTATCTTAAAGAAATCAACGCTATCGGTGCTTGCCGTATCTGCGTTGTTGAAGTTAAAGGTGCTCGTAGCCTTGTTGCTGCTTGTGTGTTCCCTGTTAACGAGGGTATGGAAATCTACACAAACACACCAAAGGTTATCGAAGCAAGAAAAACAACTCTCGAGCTTATCCTTTCAACTCACAAGAAGGAGTGCCTCTCTTGTGTGAGAAGCGGTAACTGCGAGCTTCAGAAGCTTTGCAAGGATTACGGCATTGAAGACGAAAATGCATTTGCAGGTGAGTTTATCAACTATGCTATTGATGATAGCGCATCTCATATGTATCGCGACAATGAAAAATGTATTCTTTGCCGTCGTTGTGTAGCGGTTTGCGACAAAACACAGGGTGTTTCTGTTATCGGTGCAAATGCTCGTGGCTTTGATACTCATATCGGCTCTCCATTTGAGTATAAGCTCGGCGACGTAGCTTGTATCTCTTGCGGTCAGTGTATCACAGCTTGTCCTACAGGTGCTCTTTCTGAAAGAGATGATACTCAGAAGGTATTTGATGCTATCAACGATCCTGATAAGCACGTTATCGTTCAGACTGCTCCTGCAGTTCGTGTTGGCCTCGGTGAAGAGTTCGGCTATGAAATGGGCTCTGTTGTAACAGGCAAAATGGTTGCAGCTCTTAAGATGCTCGGCTTTGACAGAGTATTTGATACAAATTTTGCTGCTGACCTTACAATTATGGAAGAAGCAACAGAGTTCCTTGACAGATTCAATAAGAAGGAAAATCTTCCTCTTATCACATCTTGCTCACCGGGTTGGGTTAAGTATTGCGAGCACTACTATCCTGAATTTATTCCTAACCTTTCATCATGTAAATCTCCACAGGGTATGTTCGGTTCTGTAGCAAAGACATTCTATGCACAGAAGATGGGCATCGATCCTGAAAAGATTTTCGTTGTATCTGTTATGCCTTGTACAGCTAAGAAGTTTGAGGCAGAAAGAGTTGATCACAGTGCAGTTAAGGGTCTTGCTGATATTGATGCTTCAATCACAGTAAGAGAGCTTGCAAGAATGATCAAAAAAGCAGGTATCAACTTCAGAAATATTCCTGATATGGAATTTGATGCACCATTCGGTCTCGGTTCAGGTGCAGGTACAATCTTCGGTGCAACAGGTGGCGTTATGGAAGCTGCTCTTCGTACTGCATACGAGGTAGTTACAGGTAACGAGCTTACAGACCTTACAACATTCAAGGCAGTTCGTGGCGTTGAAGGCGTTAAGGAAGCATCATATGACCTTAACGGTGTAACAGTAAATGTTGCTGTTGCTTCAGGCCTTGCAAACGCTAAAAAGGTTCTCGATATGGTAAAGAGTGGCGAAAAGAGCTACGATTTCATCGAGATTATGGCTTGCCCGGGTGGTTGTGTAAATGGTGGCGGTCAGCCAATCGTTCACGCTTCTGTTCGTAACTTCGAAGATGTAAGAGCACTTCGTGCTGCAGGTCTTTACAACGACGATGAAAACCTTCCTGTAAGAAAGTCTCACAAGAACCCTGACATTAAAGCAATTTATGACGAGTTCTTCGGTGAACCCGGAAGCCACAAGGCTCACGATATTCTTCACACAGGATACACAGAGAGACCAAAATATTAATTCTCAAAGATTTCTCCCTTATCCATACGGGTAGGGGAGTTTTTTTGCTTTATATTCACATCAAATCACCGATATAACTGATTTTTGAAAAAAATTAAAAAATCCCGAAATTTCTTCTTGACATTTACAAAACTTTGATTTATACTATATACTCAAAATATAATGGATTAATATCTGTTATTATGTTTTCACGTAAGTGAAATACCGCAAGAAATTGCACAAAATTAATGGTTAATTATTTCTTTTTTTGGCCGTTTTTGTCGGTAAAAAAAGAATTTAGAATAAGAACGGAGTGATGTGTTTTATGGCAAACGTAAAACCCGTAAAGCTCGGTAAGAATACCAGAATGAGTTTTGCAGGAATCAATGAAGTTATGCAGATGCCAAACCTCATTGAAATTCAGAAAAACTCATATAAATGGTTCCTTGACGTTGGGCTTAGAGAAGTTTTCCGCGATATTGATGAAATCACGGATTACACGGGTAATCTTGTCCTTACCTTTATTGATTATCGTATGGACGAGAAGCCGAAGTACAGTGTTGCTGAATGTAAGGAGAGAGATGCTACCTACTCTGCTCCATTGCGCGTTTTAGCAAGACTCTACAATAAGGAAACAGGCGAAATCAAAGAAAACGAAGTTTTCATGGGTGATTTCCCGATTATGACCGATAGCGGTACATTCGTTATCAATGGTGCGGAGCGTGTAATTATATCACAGCTCGTTCGTTCTCCGGGTGTGTACTATGGTTTCACATACGACAAGAACGGTAAAAAGCTTTTCACATCTACTGTTATTCCTAACAGAGGTGCATGGCTTGAGTATGAAACAGACCAGAACGATATTTTCAATGTAAGAATTGATAAGAACAGAAAGCTTCCTATCACTACATTTATCCGTGCTCTCGGTCTTTCATCCAATAACGATATCCGTGAGTTCTTCGGCGATGACGATCGCATTGAAGCAACTCTTGAAAAGGATACAACCAAGAACACCGAGGAAGCTTTACTTGAAGTGTACAGAAAGCTTCGTCCGGGTGAACCACCAACACTTGAATCTGCTGAGACGCATGTTAATAACCTTTTCTTTGACCCTCACAGATACGATATTTCAAGAGTTGGTCGTTATAAATACAATAAAAAGCTCTCTCTCGTTGACAGAATCGAGGGTGGCGTTACAGTTGATGATATTTTCAACCCGTTCACAGGCGAGTTAATCGTAGAAGCAGGTGAAAAAATCACATCTGAATTAGCTGATGTTATCGACCGCGCAGGTGTTAAAGAGGTTACTCTTGACGTTGAAGGCAAAAAGGTTAAGGTTATTTCAAATAACATGGTTAACCCGCTTGACTTTATCAGCGGCGTTACAGAAGAAGAGCTTGAAGCAATTGCTATAAACGAAAAAGTTCGTTTCACCGTTCTCAAAGAAATTATTGAGGAATATGGCGACGATAAAGAAGCACTCCTTCAGGAGATGGCAGCACGTTGCGACGATCTTATTCCTAAACATATTATAATAGATGATATTTTCGCATCTATTAACTATCTTAACTGCCTCGGCAACGAGCTTGGCAATGTGGACGATATTGACCACCTTGGCAACCGTCGTATCCGTTGCGTAGGTGAGCTTCTTCAGAATCAGTTCAGAATAGGCTTCACAAGAATGGAAAGAGTAGTTCGTGAAAGAATGACTCTTCAGGCACAGGAGCCTGAAAAGGCAACTCCTGCTGCACTTATAAATATTAGACCGGTTATGGCGGCAATCAAAGAGTTCTTTGGCTCATCACCACTTTCTCAGTTTATGGACCAGACAAACCCACTTGCTGAGTTAACTCATAAGCGCCGTCTTTCAGCCCTCGGTCCCGGTGGTCTTTCCAGAGACCGCGCAGGCTTCGAAGTTCGAGATGTTCACTATTCTCACTACGGCAGAATGTGTCCTATCGAAACTCCTGAAGGTCCTAACATCGGTCTTATCTCTTATCTCTCTACATTCGCAAGAATTAACAAGTACGGCTTTGTTGAAGCACCTTTCCGTAAGATCGATAAAAAGACAGGTCAGGTTCTTAATGAAGTTGAGTATATGACAGCAGACGTTGAAGATAACTATTGCGTTGCTCAGGCTAACGAGCCTCTTGATGAAAACAATTTCTTCAAGAATGAGCGTGTTACAGTTCGTTATCGTGATGAATTCCGTGAAGTTCCGGTTTCTCAGGCGGACTATATGGACGTATCACCTAAGATGGTATTCTCAGTTGCTACATCTATGATTCCTTTCCTTGAGAACGACGATGCTAACCGTGCACTCATGGGTTCTAACATGCAGCGTCAGGCGGTTCCGCTTCTTAAAACTGAATCTCCAATCGTTGGTACAGGTATGGAGTACAAGGCTGCAGTTGATAGTGGCGTTGTAGTTCTCTGTAAGCGTGATGGTGTTGTTCAGAAGGTAAGTGCGAAGAAGGTTGAAGTTCTCACAAACAGTGGTGAAGTTGATACCTATGAGCTTATCAAATTTATGCGCTCTAACCAGGGCACATGTATAAATCAGCGTCCTATCGTTACTGTAGGCGAAAAGCTTGTTGCAGGCGATGTTATTGCAGACGGTCCTGCAACCTCTCAGGGTGAAATCTCCCTTGGTAAGAATGCTCTTGTAGGCTTTATGACTTGGGAAGGTTACAACTACGAGGACGCGGTTCTTCTTAACGAAAAAATGGTCCGCGATGATGTTTATACATCAGTTCATATCGAAGAGCATGAGGTAGAGGCTCGCGATACAAAGCTTGGACCGGAAGAAATCACAAGAGATATTCCTAATGTTGGTGAAGATGCTCTCGCAAACCTTGATGAAGACGGTATTATCCGCGTAGGTGCAGAGGTTCACTCAGGCGATATCCTTGTTGGTAAGGTTACACCAAAGGGTGAAACAGAGTGTACACCTGAAGAAAGACTTCTTCGTGCTATCTTCGGTGAAAAGGCAAGAGAAGTTCGCGACTCTTCACTCAGAGTGCCTCACGGTGAGTACGGTGTTGTTGTTCAGGTTGAAGTGTTCACAAGACAGAACAGCGACGAGCTCAATCCGGGCGTTAACAAAGTTGTTCGCTGCTATATTGCTCAGAAGAGAAAAATCAGCGTCGGCGATAAGATGGCTGGTCGTCACGGTAACAAGGGTGTTGTTTCCCGTATTCTTCCTCAGGAGGATATGCCTTTCCTTCCTGATGGTACTCCACTTGATATCGTTCTTAACCCATTGGGCGTTCCTTCACGTATGAATATCGGTCAGGTTCTTGAAGTTCACCTCGGTTATGCTGCAAGAGCTCTCGGTTACAAGGTTATGACACCTGTTTTTGATGGCGCTCACGAAGCAGATATCCGTGATATGCTTTCAGAAGCTAACCTTTCAACAGACGGTAAAACATGGCTTACTGATGGCCGTACAGGTCGTAAGTTTGATAACCCTGTTACCGTTGGTATAATGTACTATCTTAAGCTCCATCACCTTGTTGATGATAAGATTCACGCTCGTTCAACGGGTCCATACTCACTTGTTACTCAGCAGCCTCTTGGTGGTAAAGCACAGTTTGGTGGTCAGCGTTTCGGTGAAATGGAAGTTTGGGCACTCGAAGCTTACGGTGCAGCTTATACTCTTCAGGAAATTCTTACAGTTAAGTCTGACGACGTAGTTGGTCGTGTTAAGACTTACGAGTCAATCGTTAAGGGCTACAACATTCCTAAACCGGGTGTTCCTGAATCATTCAAGGTTCTCATTAAAGAGCTTCAGTCTCTCGGTCTTGACGTTCGCGTTCTTGATAAGGAAAACAACGAAATCGACCTCAGACAGACCTTTGATGATGAAGTAGTTCTTCCGGTTGTTGATAGCACAGAATTAGATGATGTTATGAACAATGTTAACGATGCAGAGGATGCAGATGGCTACAGAATCACAGATGAAGAATCCGATGAGGATTACATGATGGCTGCAGCTGCTGTAGAAGATTTGTACAACGACGAGGAGAATTTCTGATTTTAAAAATCAGTTCACATCCCACTATTGATTAGGAAGAAGGGTTATTCATATATGGCATACGATTCAGTTAATGTAACTGTTGAGGATAACAACATAGATTTTGAATCGATTAAAATAGGACTCGCTTCTCCGGATCTCATAAGAGAGTGGTCTCATGGTGAGGTTAAAAAGCCTGAAACCATTAACTACCGTACTCTTAAACCGGAAAAGGAAGGTCTTTTCTGCGAAAAGATTTTCGGACCTACTAAGGACTGGGAATGTCATTGCGGAAAATATAAGAAGATTCGTTTCAAAGGTAAAGTCTGCGAACGCTGCGGTGTTGAAATCACCAAGGCTAAAGTAAGACGTGAGCGTATGGGCCACATCGAGCTTGCTGCTCCTGTATCACATATCTGGTACTTCAAGGGCACACCTTCAAGAATGGGCCTTATGCTTGATATTTCACATCGCGATTTGGAAAAGGTTCTTTACTTCGCTAAGTATATCGTTGTTGATCCGGGTGATACTCCACTTGAGAAAAAGCAGATTCTCAGCGAAAAAGACTATGAGGAAATGGTTGAAAGATACGATCGCGATTCCTTCAGAGCTGCGATGGGTGCAGAAGCTATTCAGGAGCTACTTGCAGAAATCGATGTAGATGTTCTTTGCGAAGAACTCCACAAAGAGCTTGAAACTGCAGCAGGTCAGAAAAAGCTTCGTGTTCTTAAGAGACTTGAGGTTTGTGAAGCATTCAAGAATTCAGGCAACCGTCCTGAGTGGATGATTCTCAATGTAATTCCTGTTATTCCACCTGATATCCGTCCAATGGTTCAGCTTGATGGTGGCAGATTCGCAACATCAGACCTTAACGATCTTTACAGACGTGTTATCAACAGAAATAACCGTCTTCAGAAGCTCCTTGAATTAGGCGCTCCCGGAATCATTGTTAACAACGAAAAGAGAATGCTTCAGGAAGCTGTTGACGCTCTTATCGACAACGGCAGACGCGGTAGACCTGTTACAGGTCCTAACAACCGTGCATTGAAGTCTCTTTCAGATATGCTTAAAGGTAAGCAGGGACGTTTCCGTCAGAACCTTCTTGGTAAGCGTGTTGACTATTCAGGTCGTTCAGTTATTGTTGTTGGTCCTGAACTCAAGCTTTACCAGTGTGGTCTTCCAAAGGAAATGGCACTCGAGCTCTTCAAACCATTCGTTATGAAGAGACTTTGCGAACTTGGAAAAGCAAACAACATTAAATCTGCAAGAAAGATGGTTGAACGCGCAAGCGTTGATGTATGGGATGCTCTTGAAGTAGTAATTAAAGACCACCCTGTAATGCTTAACCGTGCTCCTACTCTTCATAGACTTGGTATTCAGGCTTTCGAGCCGGTACTTGTTGAAGGTAGAGCTATTAAGCTTCATCCTCTTGTATGTACAGCTTTCAACGCCGACTTCGACGGCGACCAGATGGCTGTTCACGTGCCTCTTTCAGCAGAAGCACAGGCAGAAGCACGTTTCCTTATGCTTGCTGCCGGTAACCTTCTTAAACCATCAGACGGTAAGCCTGTTGTTGTTCCTACACAGGATATGATCCTTGGTTCATACTACCTTACACTCGTTAAGGAAGATGAAATCGGTCATGGCAAGGTATTCCGTAATGTTGACGAAGCAATGATGGCATACGACGAGGGTGACCTTGGTCTTCATGCTCCTATCAAGATTCGTATGACAAAAGAGGTTGATGGTAAGGTTTACTCAAAACTTCTTGAAACAACTCTCGGTAAAGTTCTCTTCAATGCACCGGTTCCTCAGGATTTAGGCTTTGTTGACAGAACAGACCCGGAGAATATGTTCACTCTTGAAATCAATGAGCTTGTTAACAAGAAAGTTCTTGGTAGAATCATTGAACGTTGTATCCGTGTTCACGGTACAGCAGAATCTGCAGTAGTTCTTGATAACATTAAGGCTCAGGGTTACAAATATTCAACACGAAGCGGTATCACAGTTGCTGTTTGTGATGCTACAATTCCTGAGAAAAAGGCACAGTTCCTTGCTGAAACAGAAGCTTACATCGATACAATCGAAGAAGATTATCAGATGGGTCTTCTCAGCGACCAGGATCGCTCACGTGCTAAGATTAAGGCTTGGGAGCTTTGTACAAAGAACGTTTCTGCAGAGCTTCGTAACGCTATGGACCGCTACAACCCAATCTATATGATGCTTGATTCCGGTGCCCGTGGTTCTGACTCACAGCTTCGTCAGCTTGCAGGTATGCGTGGTCTTATCGCTAACACAGCAGGTAAAACTATCGAAATTCCTATCAGAGCTAACTACCGTGAAGGTCTTAATATTATCGAATACTTCATTTCATCCCGTGGTGCTCGTAAGGGTCTTGCTGATACAGCTCTTCGTACAGCTGACTCAGGTTACCTTACAAGACGTCTTGTTGACGTTTCTCAGGAAGTTATTATCCGTGAGGAAGATTGCCATTGCCACGATGGTCTTGAAGTTTATGATATTAAAGATGGTAAGGATATTATTGAGCCACTCAGCGAGCGTCTCACAGGTCGTTATCTTCTTGAAAACTTCTGCGATGAAAACGGTGAAATCATTTGTGATACAAACACAATGATTGATGACCAGCTTGCAAAGAAAATTGCAGATATGGTTAATTCCCGTGAAAATCCTGATGATAGAAAGATTAAAATCCGTTCTCTTCTCACTTGCGAAAGCGAGCATGGCGTATGTATCAAGTGCTACGGTTCAAACCTTGCAACAGCAGGCCCTGTAACAGTAGGCGAGGCAGTTGGTATTATTGCTGCTCAGTCTATCGGTGAGCCTGGTACACAGCTTACCATGAGAACCTTCCACACCGGTGGTGTTGCTTCTCAGGCCGATATTACTCAGGGTCTTCCTCGTGTTGAAGAGCTCTTTGAAGGCAGAAAGCCAAAAACTCTTGCAATGCTCAGTGAAATCGCAGGTAAGGTTTCATTTGAAGATATTAAGAAGAGTAAGTACGTTGTTGTTACAGGTGAGGATGACGTTAAGAAATACCTTATTCCTTTCGATGCAAGACTTTGTCAGGAAATTCAGGAAGGCGCATACATCGAAAAAGGTCAGCATCTTACAGAGGGTGCTGTTAAGCCACACGATGTTCTTGCAGTTCTCGGTGTAGACGCAGTTCACAATTACCTTATTAAAGAAGTTCAGATGACATATCGTCTTCAGGGTGTTGATATCAACGATAAGCACATTGAAGTTATTGTTCGTCAGATGATGCGTAAGGTTAAGATTGAGGATTCAGGTTCTACAACTCTTCTTCCAGGTACATCTGTTGAGAAAACAGAGCTTAATGCTGCAAATGCTGCTGCTAAAGCTCGTTGCGAAGCAGAGGGTATGCCTTTCACACCTGCAACTGCTTCTCCGGTTCTTCTCGGTATCACAAAGGCTTCTCTAGCAACAGAATCCTTCCTTTCAGCTGCATCCTTCCAGGAAACAACAAAGGTTCTTACAGATGCTGCTATTAAGGGTAAGGTTGACCCACTTATGGGTCTTAAAGAAAATGTTATCATCGGTAAGCTTCTTCCTTCAGGTACAGGTATGAAGTGCTACAGCGACGTTGATATAAAAGCAACAGCTGTTCCGGAAGATGCATTTAATACAATTGAGATTCCTATGGAATAAGAAAAAAGCTCTCTGCTTCGGCAGGGAGCTTTTTAAGTGAAGAGTGAAAAGTGAATAATGAAGAGGTTAGGAGAAGTTACGCTTCCGAACGTTATAAGCTTCGCATAAATTTCACTTTTTTCGAAGCCGTATAATTGCGTCGCAAACCCGACATTTTGCATTAACTGGCATCTAACACCCGGCGACTGGTATCTGGCATCTGCTATTCGCTATTTTTGCCAAACTTTTTTAAAAAACTTTGTTAAAAGTGTTGACAAAGGACTTGCGTTTGTGGTAAATTAGATTTCGGTGCGTTAGGGGGTAGTATGCCCTTTTATGCATTCGCATTTAATTATCGGAGGTGAAAATACTTGCCAACATTTAATCAGCTCGTTCGTAGCGGAAGACAGAGTCTCGAAAAGAAATCTAAAGCTCCAGCTTTGGGTAAAGGTCTCAACTCTAAGAAGAATGTTTTAACAAACAACAATTCTCCTCAGAAGCGTGGTGTATGTACAGTTGTTAAGACTGACACACCTAAGAAGCCTAACTCAGCTCTTAGAAAACTCGCCAGAGTTCGTCTCACAAACGGTATCGAAGTTTCAGCTTATATTCCGGGTGTGGGTCATAATCTTCAGGAGCATAGCGTGGTTCTCATCAGAGGCGGTCGTGTTAAGGACCTTCCCGGTGTGCGTTACCACATCGTTAGAGGTACCTTGGATGCCCAGGGTGTTGCTAACAGGATGCAGAGCCGTTCTAAATACGGTGCAAAGCGTCCAAAGGCTGCTAAGAAATAATTAGTCAGCAATTTTTATTCAAGGACAAATCTTCTTGCAGGCTGAATTTAATTCAACCAATGGTAAGTATTTAACTTTATTTATATAGAGTTGTAACCATTGGCGCCACGGGAAAGATAGTCACTCGAGTACCTATGATATCATTAATATGAAGGAGGGAAGCGAAGTGCCAAGAAGAGGCCAGATTGCAAAACGTGATGTTTTGCCAGATCCGCTTTACAACTCTAAGCTTGTAACAAGGCTTATTAACAATGTAATGTTAGATGGTAAGAAGGGTGTCGCACAGAGAATTGTTTACGACGCTTTCGATATCATCAA
>JAZNME010000057.1:0-6515 GCA_045579445.1 Acutalibacteraceae bacterium
AGTACCATTTTCATTAAGTAAATACTCCATTGCTTCACTGTATGTTTTATTAAAAAACTTTTGAAGAAAACTAACAACATTACCGCCTTCTTGCTCGTAATGGTGATACCAAACATTGTTTCTAATAGATACCTTTCCAGTAGGACTTTCCCATATATATTCATTCCCACACCGATTTAACTTCTCACCTTGTTTACGTAAGAGTTCTGCAATATCCATATGATATGCTTTGTCTTTTTGTTCTGGAGAAAAGTGTATATAATTTGACATTGTAGAACCTTCTTTCAAAAAAAATAACAGGTTGATTGTAGATTCAATCAACCTGTTTAATAAAAACTACTTATTTTTTTATGAATTTCTTTTTTTCTACAGACTTAATATAATTTTTATATAATTCTTGCGGTTTGTAGAAAAAGTTAGTTTCAGATTTTGTGAGTAAATTGCTTTCTCTTTTTTGTTTGAGCAATTCTATTGAACAAATAAAATCAGCAGATTGCAACAACTGATACTGCTTCGGAGAGGCATTTTTAAACTCAATAGCTGTTAATTTAGCGTGCATAATCACATTAAGAATGTAACTCAATTCGTTTTGACCATTGTCATAATATACAACAATCCTGTCAAACGAAAAGAAGTATTCTTGGTTATCTTCTATGAATCTCGATAGTTGCTTAGATATACTTGCCGATAAAGCGTGTCTATCTTTGCATTCTCGTTTGTTAACAATAATATTGAAATATCTTATCGGACAACTGATAGTAAAACGCAACATTTTGTTTAAAATCCTTCTGCGTTCATCAATATTCAAATTGTTATACGGGGATTCTTTTCGGATGATAGGGTGTGTATGTACGTATTCATCCTGTATGTCACATTCAGCAAGCCAAGATTTCAGTCGCGTTATATTGTTAGTGATGTCGTCAGCTTGATTGTGAAAGACAAGTGTCACAATATAGAAAGGGGATTGATTTACCGCATCTCCAAAATCGCCTGACTCATCAATAAATATACTTAGTTCCTTCAAGATAAACATCCTTCTATAAATAAAAAATGGCGAGGAATATACTCCCCGCCTGCGATGGCCCCAGAGTTTACACCCAAGCCAATGCATTTCGGATACTGCGTATCCCTTTTGCATCATTATTGTACCACAAAAATAGTATAGTGTCAATAATGTATGAGTGATAAACCATAATGTTTTTTAAGTTACCACTATTATATACTATGCACACATTAAATTCAAATATACAAACAAAAATAAATTTTACATTTTTAATCCCTGAGCATATTTCTTTTCTTGAATCTTTTTAAGAACCTTTCTATCAACTTGTTGATCAGTCTGATTATCTTCTTCGAGCTTGTCTTGTATTGCTTGAGTTAACCTTGCGAATAATCTTGCAGAAGAAAGTGCTATATCAGTTTTCCAATGATACTTTTTAGGTGGTTGAAATGTAGGTGGAAGAGTAGGGATTTTAACTTTTCCGGGTAAATATATCTTCTCTACATTTTCATCTATAAAAGGATATTCAGATATATCTTTGAGTCTAAGTGCTTCTTGCAGAACTGCATTTCGAATACTTTTGAATTCTTTGTTGGAAGATAATGGTACACGAGGTGGCATTTCTTCACGATAGATTTTAACTATCATTTCCCTTTGTTCATACCAAAGCTCATATAGTTCTTTTATTCTCTCATCTGATGCCATCTCATCAACTATTCCATCAATTAAATTTTTAGCTCTTTTGGGAAGATAACCATACATCATTCTTCCTGAATAATTATCTAATTCGCTTACCAATTGTTTTAATAAGTCTGCGACAATGGGATTAGAATAGTGACCTTCATTTATTAAAAAAACCACTTTTTCAATCTTGTTTTTAGCTTCTTTTCGCAACTCATTTCGTCTGTCTGTTTGTTCAACATATATATTGTGCATCTCAGAAGAAAAAATATCTTTTGCAAAAGTTCTTTTAAGATCATCTAAACGTTTCTCAGTTATGTATGGTTCTCTACCTACAGAATAAGCAACCAAATGTATATGTGGATGATATGTTTCATTATGAAAAGCCGCATACCATCTTAAATCTGATGGAGAAATGTTCATTGATTTTGCTATAGCAATCGTGTTTCTTTTTAACAACTCTTTCCATCTGATTGAACGAGCATAGTCCAAGGCTTCTGCATCATTTCGTTTCAAAGACATTATTGTAGTGAAGACTAAACCATCGTGATTAGCAATATCTTTTGCAACACTTTCAAGATTTATTTCTTCATCATGAAGTGAAAATAAACCATGTGTTCCTTGCTTTTCTACTTGTGGTCGCTTTGCAATATAACCAATATAGTTTTCTTTTTTATCTATTAAATCAAAGTATTCTTCCAGTGTATCATCAATGAATTCACTAGCTAATCCCTTCGTTTTGTTCGATAAATAATCCTCATATATTGGTGTGTTTATTGCAGCTGGAAAGTCCTTTGTTAAACTAGAAATGATTCTTTGCTGTTCAATTGTTGCTGGCTGATATCTCCAACTTTCATCACACTTTTCTACTCCATCTCGAGTTGCAATGTACTTTAGATATTGAGAATTTCTTTTAGAAGATGATTTAAAATATCTCCATTTCAGAACAAATCTTGCCATATACTTTACCTATGTCTTTGATATCTTAATGCATTTTTAAAAGAAATTGAACCGTTTAGAGAGCGTACCTCTTTGATACAAGTAGCACGAAGGTCATCTAATTGAGCTTCTGATATGTTGTTCAAAGCAGAAAAGACATGGAGTAACATTGATAACTCTACAGTGTTTTTAAAGAATTGATTACACATTTTATCTTCCAAATTTTGCACTCTGCTTTTGAGAGAAGTATCTATTAACTCAGGTAGATATTCATCAGTATTTTGTGTTGAAAGATATCCGCAATAAAATCTTATTGCTTTCTCAATAAACTCTGATTGGCTTTTGCAACCATCATCTTGATACATTTCTTTTACTTTATTTAACACATCGGGATATGCCCACAAATGAAATTTCTTTTTGTTTGGATCAACTGCCATAAGCATCACTTCCTTTTTTGAATTTATAGGAGTCCTTATGAAATCCTTGAAACGATGGGATTTATCGGCTAATTCTCACAATTGGAGGAAAATCGCAAAATATAGGAGTCTACTTTTTGAAAGCCTTGAAACCCTTTATGCAGTCGGCATCGCCGTCTGCTGTAATCGCACAGGGATGCTTTTGCAACCCCTGTGCTTATTCCTGCAATAAAAATCGGACAAAACAACTCGTTATACACAAGAGCCCAGACGTCCGCTTTTATCGGTCTTTTGTTGTGTGTTCGGATACTTTAGCCATTTTTCATACAACTCGTCAATTTGAGGCTAACAAACGGCAATAAACAGCATATCAGTATCATTTGTTACCCGTGTTTGGATTAGAATTATCCAAACTTGATTCAATATAATCTCTGACATTTAACGGTACATTCTTTTTATATAATGAATCTAATGTTTCAACCAATTTTTCTGAAACACTTTTATTACCTTTTTGTTCGAGGAAGTACTTTAAAGCCTTCATTTTAGTTTCATCATATTCAATGCTTATTGAAACCTTTTTCATGTGCAACACCTCACATTGTCATATTCATATCTTCATCTGACCAAGCCTGTTCATCCATACTAATGTTACGCAGGTTAGCCTCATTTTCATCGGTATGTATCCACTCGGTATTATCAATGCAACAATTAGTAAAATTAGCATTGCTAACTGAAGTTCGTGAAAATAACGCATCAGCAAAATTCGAATGTGTAAGCATTGCCATAAAGAGATTGCAACCTTTAAACTTTGTACTTCTGCAAGACATTTCCTCACCGGTAATTCGAATCATACTACAATCGACGAATTTAGTGTGGTCAGCAATTGAGAAGCACAACTCAGCATTAGTGAAATTGCAATTGACGAACTTTGCGTTGTTCAAAATAGAACTGTTTAACGACCTATCAGAAAAGTCGTAGTTAGAAACAAGACATCCTGAAAAGTTTGCCTGTACTCCACCGGGTTCGTCATAAAGCCATAGCACATGCTTTGCAACCATTATGTCGATTTCCTCTTTTTCCAATTTCCTGTATACAGATTCATCTTCAAACATAGCATATTCAGAAGAAAGTCGCATACCGAATTCTTCGTCATCAAATTCTACTGTATCAAATTCAATCCTGTCACAAAGCATTTCATAAAGAAGTGTAGGAGAAAAGATTTCGGGTTTATAGAACTTATGTATCTCATCCAAATCGATTTTGAAAACACCATCATCCTGATCATCAATTGCTTTGGTAACGATATCATCTCGGATGCTTAACATAGACTTCGTAAACTGTTGCAAGGTGAAGGACTCATCGGCAAGTAACAAAGTTCTTGCTTTAGGAAGATAGGAAAAGTTTTTAGCAAAACTTGTACCTTCAGAATTTACAATAATACCTTCATCGTGATTCTGATGGAGGAACAGTACACATCTGCTAATGCCTGTTTCATCTTTATGCATCATTTCTGCATGTTCGGCAATGAAGCTCATGCTTTCCATCGTGTTGTTTTTGAGAAGATTAAATTCATTTTCTGCCAGTTCAACAACTTTTTCTACAGAGCAATATTCTGTCATTGCCTGTTGCTCATTTCTGTTAAATGCTGTTTGTAAAAACACATTAAAGCACCTCCATATTAGGTGATGAATCAAGGTGTGTAATCATACCTTCTTTATCAAGCTCATCGATTATTTCTTGGGTGATGAAGCCATAATAACCTTCGGGTCTTTCAACACCAAACTGCTCATATTGGAATTTAAGAACAGGTTCAATTTCTTTTAAACCTTCCTGTGAATAACCGTGCCTGAAGAATTTCCAACGATTTTCTTCGGTATAAACATAGATGTAATCTGCCCATGAGTTGGGATCGTCAAGCTCATTGAACGTATACTCTTTAGCTTCCATACCTTTTTCGCCACGATCTCTGCCGTATGCAACAACCACACCGTCTTGCCTTGTTGTATACTCAAAGCCATGAGGTTTCGAAGGATCGAGATTAAGATTCGGAGCAAGGCATGAAATACCACCTATATCGATAAGTTCTTTTACTTTTTCGGGTGTATCGTAGTGGTCTATAAGCAAGGCACCGTTATGTGAGAGATAGCCATCACTATGGCAATAAATCGTTCTGTATTTATCAGCACCGATTTGCATTGCAATTAAACTTCGTGTACTCATATTATCAACTTCTTTCTATAAAATATCTGTTGTCGGCTCACTGGTTGTTTCTTCTTCGATATATGTGATATATGGAATTTTCAACCAATGAGTCCAACTGTTATATGACAAGGGTGTTTTTATAACACCTTTTTTTGTGTTAGCTGCTTGGATTACATAACCATCACCGATATATATACCAATGTGACCGTTGTGCCAAACTGCTACTCCGGGTATTTCGGGAATGGTATCTATTGTGCCCTTCTCTGTAGCTGCAGAGTACATTCCGTCAGCACCAATGTCGGGCATACCATTTGTTCCGTAATTGATTTGACCTGTTGCTTCATCAAGCCAACTGTATCCTTTTATGAGACCTACACAGTCGGCTGTTCTACCACCAAGCCAATTACTTTTGATGAAGTCATATTTCCCACCAACCTCATCGGGATATTGTTTGGCCTTTATGTCGAGAATTTTTTGTGTGAGAACAGTTCCGTATGTTCCGTATACATAACCCCAACCATTTGCAACTGCTTCTTCAGCCCATACGCAAAGGTCAATGTTATTTTTGTATCCGTTATTTGTAAATCCTGATGAGTCAATATAGGTACTACGAATATCTTTTACTACGGTGGAGTATTCTTCGGCATCAATTTCACTACCGAATTTTGTATTCACAAGCTCAACCAGTTCTGCATCAGACAAGTCATCTTTAAAGCAACTTGCCAAGTCACTTGCGAAGCTTTCGTTATCGGAAAAATCAAAAAGCCCAAGTGCATACAGCACCTGAGCTTCTCGGTAATGTCCACCGAGTTCTGCATCGTTTAATGCAGATTCAACAGCCAACATTGTGTCGTTCATTTTTTGTAATTCTCGAACCTGTGCATCATCTAAATTTTCCACATAGTTCTCTGCAATTCCATCAATATCAACCTCTACTTTGCCGGTAAGAGCTGCATAAACAGCAAGTAGTGGAGTAGCAAGTGCTATGACAAGAACAAGAACAATGCACAATACTTTTTTTAGTATTTTCGGGTTCGTAAGTATAGATACCGCTATTTTTTTCAAAGCGGCGGCAACGGTAGCACTCATTATCTACCACCTGATTTACCGAAGATTTTTGTCTTGTATTCGGGTGCAATAACTTGGAGAAGGTATCTTTCGTTACCACATCTATATAGGCAAGTACCACGTTCAGGATACTTAATCAATTCAAATTCGCTCGGCTCTATCTGGAGAGCTTCCATGTATTCTTTGGGATTGATACTACCAGGGTTAAA
>JAZNME010000058.1:0-5371 GCA_045579445.1 Acutalibacteraceae bacterium
GGTGCAATGATAGGAGAATTGATAAAACCTAAAAGAGCATAATATTCCAATTTGTCAAACTAAAATATAAAGAGCCGACTTGTGTAGTCAAATTTTTACATGCTCTGATCTGCTTTCAGCCGTTTTTCTTTTATTGCTTTAGCTGTTGGTTGGTGATATAATCAACTCGACAAATAAGGATTTGCAGAGGTGCTTTATGAGAAAAGAAATTGATATAAACACTTGGGACAGAAAAGAACACTTTGAATTTTATTCTGATATTGCAACACCCCATTATTGCGTTGCATTCAATATTGATATAACAAACCTTCTTGAGTTTACAAGAGAGAACAAAATATCTTTCTATTACTCTCTTATATATCTTTGTACACAGTCGATTAATGAAATTGATGAGTTTTTACTTGAAACTGAGGATAACAAGGTTTATAAGATTGACCGCCGTGTACCTTGCTTTACGGATTTGAAAAAAGGTGCAACAAGCTTTCATATGGTGTCACTTCCTTGTGATGGTAATATTATAGAATTTGCAACTAACGCCCGTAAGGAAAGTGAAAACAATCCTTTGTCAGTACATTCTCTTGGTGGCTTGAGAGAGTCGCAGATTGTATTTTCCTGTATTCCTTGGGCGGATATTACAATGTGCTCAAACGAGCGTGATTACACAGACCCGAAACTCAAAGACGATACTGCCCCTATACTTGTATGGGGAAAATACACCGAGCAAAACGGTAAATATATCATCAATATGACACTTGATGTGAACCATCGTTTTATTGACGGATATTTTGTCGGTCAGTTCGTTCAGAAGCTTGAAGAAAAAATTGCAGAGCTTAAGTGAGAGAGACAAACTTGAATTTGACGAGGTATGAATATGAAAAAAACTGTCTTGAAAATTATATTGATTATAGTTGCTGTTTTGTTCGTAGTTGGTATAGTTTTTGGCATCACTCTTCACAATAATAAAATAGATGTTTCACAAATAAAGGAAACCGTTGAATATTACATAAATGGTGAAAGCGAGTTATTGCGTTTTGGAGTAGAGGGTGACGATAACCTTTTTGAACCCAATGAAAAAATTAATGTTGTTCTCGAGTGTCGTGATGAAAGTCTGAATGGCACTAAGGCGATAGTTTTGATCACAAGCGAGCAAACAGGCTTCAATAAATGGGGTTATGTTACATTTGATTATAATTCCCCTTATAACATTTTAAGTTTTGCTTCACAGGAAAACGGTATTTTTACGATTAAGATTAAACAATTTGGTAAAGAAGAGCATAATTTTACTGTTGGTGTTCTTCCAAAAAATGAGCAGGCAAGCGATGATTTTTACTACGGAGTTCAGCCATATATCACACGTGCATATACCTGGGGAGAAGGCTTTTGTGTTCCAGGCTATAATGCAGAAGAATCCGTTAATAAAATTCTCAATACGGCGGAATATCTTGGAGCTAACCTTGTTCGTGAAGACAGTGTAGGTTGGGGAGCTATGCAGAGCGAGCCTTATGGAGATTTGAATTATTCGGTTCAGGATTATCTTGTAAAACAGGTTAACAGCCACGGTATGAAATACAACTGGCTCCTCGGTTACAATGCAGGTGAATGGTCAACTGCAGAAAAATACAAAAAGAATTACGATGAATCAATCAGTTGGACTTATCCGCCTGATAATGCACTCTGGAACGATTTTACAAATAAAGTTGCTGACCATTATGCTGATAATACGGATATTCTATGGGAAATATGGAATGAACCCAACTGGCATTTCTTTGCCGGAACTTCGGAAGAATATTTTACACTCCTTGAAAATACTGCGAAAACAATAAAGTCCAAAAATGAATCGTCTTATGTTTACTCGGGCGGTCTTGCCGTTGCAGAGAAAGAAACCAATTCAGAATACTATCAGAAATCTGCAGAGCTTATAAACAAAGGTTTGCTTGATAGCTTCGGTTACCACAACCACGACGGACTTGATAATTACTATGATTATATGACTCAGATGTTGGAGCTTACAAATAAAGCAGGTCTTACGGACGGCGGATTCAACAGCGAAAGCGGTGTTGGTGGTACAGATGCATCAACAATTGCCTGTAAAGCACTTTACACTCGTTCAACAGGTGCAAAGGGTTTTGTTTCCTTTGCATTCAGAAAAACTGTTACCCCCGAAAATGATATCAATGACTTTGCTTTTTTCAACGAATATCTGCAACCTACCGGAGCAGTTATTTCCTATGCAACAGTTATCCGTTTCCTCGGTAATGCAGATTTTGTGAAGAATATTTCAAACGATAAAAATCTTGTGATTGACGAATACACTGAAAACGGAAACAAAATCGAAGTGTATTATAGCCTTGGAGATAAAAACAAAATCACATCACCTGATGGTGAATACGAAGCTTACGATATGTACGGAAACCCAATTGAAATTAATGGAAAAATAACCGTAAGCAATTCACCGATTTATATTGTTTATTGATTTGATACTGGTCTTTATAACAAATTCCAATTTGGAGAAGTATTTATTATGGCTATGTGGAATCCATGGCGAGGTTGTAAAAAATGCAGTGAAGGGTGTCTGCATTGCTATATACACAAGAAGTATAAATTACAGACCAAAGACCTTTGTAAGCAGGCAAGGCTTGCAGGGATTGATTATAGAAAACAAGAAATTGACGAGGTTTAATATGGCGATAACAATAAATATTTACTATTCAGGCATAAACGGTAATGCGAGAAAATTTGCAGAAGAGATGCTTTCAAGCGGCGTTGTTGATAAAATCCGAGCTGAAGAAGGCAACCTTAAATATGAATACTTTTTTCCAATGAATGATAACGAAGCCCTGCTCCTGATTGACAGTTGGAAAAATCAGGATGCTCTTGACAATCACCATGCCTCACCAATGATGCAGAAAATTATTGAATTGCGTGAAAAATATAATCTGACTATGAGGGTTGAAAGATATATTACCGATGAAAAGGGAATTCCTGAAAATGATAAGGCTTTTATAAAAGAATAGGTTATCCGGATTTAGTTTAACAGCAACAGCGAGTTGCTTGATTATAAATCGCATCATCACTATAATATTATTGAGGTGATAACAATATGGAAACTAAAGATATTATTCTTGAATTGAGAACTAAGAAAGGTTTATCTCAGGATGAACTTGCTGAGAAGATTTTTGTAACCCGTCAGGCAGTTTCTCGTTGGGAAAATGGTGAAACCACACCTAATACAGAAACCTTGAAACTGTTGTCAAAACTATTTGATGTATCTATCAATACACTTTTAGGCTCTCCAAGACAGCTTATCTGTCAATGTTGCGGTATGCCGCTTGAGGATTCAACCATCAGCAAAGAGAAAGATGGTATTTTCAATGAAGAATATTGCAAATGGTGTTATGCTGACGGTGAATATATGTATCACGATATGGACGATTTAATTGATGTCTGTGTCGGACATATGGCAAATGAGCAGTTTACACCCGAGCAGGTACGGGCATATATGAAGGATATGCTTCCGAAACTTGATTATTGGAAGAAGTATAAATACCTCGGCGGTGCAGAAAAATTCGAAGAATTCAAGCAACAACTCATCTGCGAGTTTAATGATTTGCATATTGAGGGAATGCCCAAGGTTGAAAAGCTTAATGCACTTGTAGGCGGATATATTAATCTGGAATACCATCTTCCCAACAGTCAGACTGTAAAATTCCTTGATGATAACGCAACTTATCTCGGCAATCAGCTTGAGTGCGAATTCGGTGGTGAGCGTTGTTTCGGTATTGCCGCTAATATGGATTTTTTACTCGTTTGCACTTACGAAGAAAATGGAGAAAATCCGGAGCTTGTGTTATACAAAAAAAGATAAAGAAATTCACTTTGATTAACTAATTTTCTAACTGCTCTCACTTTTGGAGGGCAGTTTCTTTTTATTAGAGCCTCCATCTGAACAAGCAGGAGAATATGTATTCAGGTTGATTTGTTTGATAGGGTTGTGGTATAATTTTTATAAACAATATTTTTAAAGTGAGTTTGTTATGGAATTTAATGAAAAATTACAACAGCTTCGAAAACAAAAAGAAATTACTCAAGAAGAACTCGCAGTTGCTATTTATGTTTCACGAACTGCAATTTCAAAATGGGAATCAGGCAGAGGTTATCCAAGCATTGATTCATTGAAGGCGTTATCTAAATTTTTCGGAATAACGATTGATGAACTTCTGTCAGGTGAGGAGTTACTTATAATAGCTGAAGAAGATACAAATCAAAAGCGAAATTATTTTCGTGATTTAGTATTCGGATTGCTTGACATTTGTATAGCGATGTTCTTTTTTGTCCCGTTCTTCGGTCAGGCTACAAATGAAAGTGTACAAGCAGTATCACTGTTGTCATTTATTGAAATATCGTCCTATTTGCGAATTGTTTATTTTGCTATTGTAATTTCAATTATTTCGATGGGAATCTTAACACTTGCTTTGCAAAAATGTCAGAATACATTTTGGATTAAAAATAAAAGTAAAATTTCTTTAATATTAAACACTGTGGGAATACTGATTTTTATCATTAGCACGCAACCTTATGCAGCAGCTTTTATGTTAGTATTGCTCATTATTAAGGCTTTGTTACTTATAAAATGGTAATGATACGGAAAGTGTCGTTCGTGTGACATCCCGTTTCTTGTGGTTGTTCCAGCCTTCCTTTAAACTTAATTCAGGCGAAAGCCAAATATTTAAAAGGTAGGTTGATAAAAATGACAAAAAACAATCAAAAGACTCTTTATACCGCAATCTGTATGCTTGTGGGCTTTGTGTTGTGGACGATAGCAATTCGATTTATTGATGTTAAAGCAATCGGTCCACAGAACTCCTTTGTCGGATTTGCAACGCTTAATCAGTTTGTTCATAATCTTACAGGTGTTAATATGTCGCTTTATACGATTACCGATTGGTTAGGTCTGGTTCCGCTCGGTTTCGCTATGGGATTTGCTTTGCTTGGATTTATACAGTGGATTAAGAGAAAGCAAATTTTGAAAGTTGATTACAGCATTCTTGTTCTCGGTGGTTTTTATGTTCTTGTAATTGCAATGTACATTTTCTTTGAACTGTTTGTTGTAAACTACAGACCAATACTGGTAAACGGTATTTTGGAAGCATCTTATCCGTCGACAACCACTATGCTTGTAATGTGTATTATGCCGACAACAATTATGCAATTTAATAATCGTATCAAAAATGAAACTCTGAAAAAGCTTATTTCATTATCAATCATTGTTTTTATTCTTTTTATGGTTATCGGCAGAATTCTTTCAGGTGTACATTGGATTACTGATATAATTGGCGGTGCAATACTCAGTTGCGGACTTGTAATGCTGTAT
>JAZNME010000059.1:0-19931 GCA_045579445.1 Acutalibacteraceae bacterium
AGTTACAAAATTATTTATATCGAATTTTTCGGTATTTTTATACATTTCCATTATATCTGTCCTGTTTTTTCAATCGATTTACAAAGAGCTTAAGAGCAACAACCATTACTCCGTAAAGTACTGCAAGGAGAATCGGATATACTTTAATACCCAAGAGACCGCTTATGAGGCTGACCATGGGTGGTGCTAACATAACTCCGATATAAGCAAAGGCTATCTGCGAACCCATAACAGATTGTGATGCTTCCTTACCGAAGTTGTGAGGTGTAAGGTGTATCATATTGGGGTAGATAGAACCATTGCCCAAGCCTACAAGGAACAAGCCAACCACAGTAAATACACCCGATAAAGGAAGGAGCATAATTATAATTGCAGGAGCAAGAATAAAGGCACCTATACCTATGCGCTTCCATGTGCTGATTTTATTTGAAAGCAGGCCTGAAACAAAACGACCAATAGACATTCCCGCATAATAAACAGTCAATGCGAGTGCGCCTTGTTCCGCCCCAAAGCCTTTTTCTGCTACAAGATATGTACTTCCCCACACACCGCAGGCATATTCAATTGCATTTGTTGCAAGCATAATAACCCAGACTATACGGACCTCAGGCATTTTTAACATCTGCAAAAGAGAGAGATTTACGCCCTTTTCCTCTTCGTCTTCTTGATTCCCGGAATTCTTTTTCCACAAGGGAAGAGACACAAGCAATAAAATAGTGATAACTGACTGAACATAAAAAGCATAGCGATAACCACTACGCCAACCTGCTTCACCAAGAGCCTGCGACATAATGTAAGGACTGAGTGTTACTCCGACACCATAAAAGCAATGCAGAAAATTCATATGACTTGCTTTAAAATTAAGTGCCACATAGTTATTGAGGCCCGAATCAATAGCACCTGCACCAAGACCGAGAACAACCGCAATTGGTATCATAACCCAAAATGACGGAGCTACAGAAAAGCCGAAGAGAGCTACCGCTGTCATAGCCGTACTAAAGGCGGTAACCTTTGATGTTCCGAATTTATTGAGAATTCCTGCGCTGAACATACTAGATAGCACGGTGCAACCTGAAATTATAAAAGTCAGAATGCTTACCGCTTCAACGGGAATATTCAATTCAGTATGTATAGCAGGCCAAGCAGAGCCAACAAGAGAATCGGGAACCCCAAGACCTATAAATGCAATGTATATAACAACTAACAAAAACGCCATAAAGCCTCCAATGGTTTACTTTTTCGTTTTGCTTTGCACCTGTTTTCTATTTATTCACACAGCGTAGCACGGCATTACCGTCACGACAGATATCAACAATAGATATTGAAGTGTTATCAAGAGAAAACCTGAAAGCATGGGGACTGACCCCTAAAGCTGTAGGAATGAGATATTCAAGAAAACCATGATGACTGAAAACAGCAATGCGATCGCCATATGAATAAGTGTTCTTTATATATTTAATCACTTTTTGTGCACGAATAACATTATCTTCATATGCCTCGCAACCAAACTCATAAATTTTGGTTCCAAAAAGCTTTTCACACATTTCGGTGTTTTTGTAATACCTTTGAAGGTACTCTTCACTGCAACCAAAATAACCGGGGGTACATCCGCACTCCACTAATTCCGGACAAATTTGAAGTAAAGGCTTATCATCCTTCGCCTTGCAAACACCTGCAGCTGTTTTAAAGCTACGCAAAAGAGAACTGGTGATATATGCATCAATAGGCAAAGCTTTGAGCTTTTCGCCCAGAGCAACACATTGATGCTCACCTGTTGAGGTAAGCTCTCCATCACTGGGGTCTCTATCACCTATATCGTTATAATCTGTTTGCGCATGCCTGATAAACATAATTTGCAATGAATCACTGTGGTCCATATTTTCACCTTACTGTTAACAAATTCAATTAGTTAAATTATACAATTGATACAATAAAAATCAATATATAAAAAATATTTTTCATCCACCTAACAAGCTTTGGTCAAAGGCAAACAAGGCTTCGTTGATTTCAAAGATATTGTAATTGCCTTTATTGTTTATTGGGTTAATTATATACTATTTTTTGATTTATAGCAATTATTCTGAATTTTCTGTATTATTCCTATTTTTTACTCAAAACTCATTTTCGTGTTTCTTGAAAAATTCGTAGTATGCCCGGACATTTTCAAGCTCTGTCCAATGGCATTCCCTTGCAGGATATAAATCAAGGTTATATACCTTTGCACCGGTCATTGCAAGGAAAAATGGTGAGTGGGTTGAGATAACGAACTGACAGCCGTAAAATCTTGCAGATTGGTGGATATACTCTGCCAATTCCTTTTGCCTTGTTGCTGAAAGAGAATTTTCAGGCTCATCTATGAGATACAACGCATCTCTGTCTATTCGCTCTGTGTAATACCGCATAGCGGTTTCACCGTTTGAATGCATATCGACATTTCGCATAAGGCGGTTTTTAACGAACATTGACTGAGTTGATCTTTTGGCATCCATACTCTCTTTCCAGTCATCGTAATCTGCCATTGATTTCAGCTGATGGCTACTATATTTCCTATCAAGATATTCATCAAACAGCTCATTTTTGCGAACATCAATTCCATCATTCAGGTAGCGGATATTTAGAAGATAATCGGTAACATCATCACTTGTGAGAATCTGACTTGCTTCGGGTATTGACTTTGCATCCAACTGACAACGCCTTGTATATTCTTTGAAGAAAGCACTCCCGCTGAATGCGGAATGTCGGGTTACACCTGTCATTTCTGCAAGAATATTAAGTAAGGTTGTTTTGCCCGAACCATTACCGCCATAGAAAATAGTTATGGGTGCAAAATCCACTCTACTAAGCCCCTTGTCAGGGAAGATTTTAAACGGATAAACACCATTATAGCAAGTCCGAACCAAATCCCTGATAAAAACAGTTTCATCATATTCCGAGGTTAATTTTAATGATTTTATGTACATCTAATCCCCACCTTGATACACAATTTCTTAATTTTGGGATATTATAACATATCCATTGTACGATTATTGGGGCTTTGCAAAAAACCCACCTACTGTTTATTTTACAGCAAGTGGGAGTTGATACTATTATGTTGATTAAATTTACTCGTATTTATTCTTTTTCCATCTGCCCGAGAAAAAGAAGACAAGACCGATTACCATTGGCATAAAGCCTGCAAGTGCATCGCCATACCAGAAGCCTTGGCAACCCATACCTACAGCAAAGCCAAGCAGAGCTGAGATACCGATACGACTAATCATACCGTCGACGATGGCAACGACGAAGTTCAGTTTAGCATTGCCTGAACCATTCATAAGAGAAAAGCTCATAGAACGAGTGGCAGAGCCATACATATTGAGAATTGCGGGAATAACGACTATGGATGCTATAGCGAGGACTTCTTTGTCATTTGTGAACATTCTGAAAATTGGCTCAGAGAAGAAAAACAGTGCAACTGCAAGAAGAGTGGAAATAAGCAGACTGCAATATAAAACCACTTTCATAATCTTGGGAACACGCTCATATTTCTTTGCACCCAGACTCTGACCTACCATTGTGCTACCAGCTGTTGTAAAGGATTGAGAAACAATACCAATCATCATATTGATTTTGTTGTAAAGTCCTGAGAGTGCTGAAAAGACTACGCCGTACAGGTTAATCCACGAGGTAAGCACAATTTTTGAAAGGTTAATGGCTGCAGATTGGATTGCCATAGGCACACCAAGTGCTACAAGTTTTTTGAATGCCTGACGATCGATTTTGAAAGATGCAGGCTTGAAATCAAAGCCAAAGCTTACTCTATTTATGTATAAGTATGCAAGTGCGGTGATGAAGCTGATACCCTGCGAAATGACCGTTGCCAACGCAGCACCGAAGACCTCCATACTAAAAACCGCAATAAAAACAAGGTCAAGCACGATATTGACTACTGCGGCAATAGCAATAAACACAAAGGGTCTACGGCTATCACCCATACCACGCAGAATAGCGCTGATGATATTATAACCGTAAATGAAGAACAACCCGACTATACAGGTAACAGTATAGTCCATTGTGTAAGCATAAGATTCAGCAGGTGTATTCAACAATTGAAGCAATAAGTCACGGATGAAGTAACAACCAACGGAAATAACGAGTGATATGCCAAGAAGAAATGTAAACATAGTTCCTATCGTCTTTTTGACGGCATCCATACGTTTTGCACCAACATCCTGTGAAATGAGCACTTGTCCTGCAGACGAGAACCCCATAGCAACGAAAGTCAGCAAATGAAGCACATCACCACCTATAGAAACGGCAGACATACCTACCCCACCGATATATTGCCCTACGACAATCATATCCACAATATTGTATACTGCCTGAAGTGCATTTGAGACAAATAACGGAAATGCGAATTTCAGCAACAGCTTGGTGACACTTCCGTTGGTAAGGTCCGTGACCATGGTTGAATTTCGGTTAGACATATAATTCCTCTTTCTACAAAAACAAATTATAAGATTAATTATACCACCCACAAAAACTAAAAACAACACCCACTTGTTTGAAACAAGTGGGTGAATTTTATATAGCGTATATTTATCTTACTACAGAAGAATGGCTGTATATATAGAACTCTTCCTGACTAGGCATCCATTTCTTTTCCTTTTCGGGAAATGTTGCATCAAAGATTTCTATTGCAGCAGAGTCCTCGCAGCAGTCGGCTGCGGTACTGGGAATATACATCCACTTTTTACCGTCAAGAGCATTGGGTACAAGCTCACAGACAAGAAGCGCTGTTGGAAAGTTACCTTCTACTACAAAACTGACATTTTTCTTTTTACAACTGACGAAACCACGGCTTACATAATTACCGGGATTCCCGAAATTGATGTTCACATCATAGCCCATTTCACGCGCTACATCAAAGGAATGCTCAATGAGTATTTTGCCGAGCTTTTGTCTTTGATATTCAGGTGCAACACAAAGAGGGCCGAAAGAAAGAATCTCTTTTCTTTCCCCATTTTCATCCTCAAGCCATGCTTTAGTGTACATAATATTGCCGATTATTTTGCCGTCCTTTTCAAGAACAAAGGCAAGTTCAGGGATAAAATCGGGGTGATTACGCATTTCATGAACAAAATAATGCTCGTCTGCACCAGGTTTATAAACATTCCAAAATGCTTCACGTGTTAATTCTTCAACTGCTCTGTAATCTTTTTCAGTTTCTAAACGTATCGTAATATTATCCATTTTAAAATCCCCTTCATTTTTGTTTTTTCAAAGTTACAAAATATCGGTACATCATCACAAGCCCTGCACTGAGTAAAGTGCCACCTACGATGTCCGTAAGCCAATGCACACCTGAAACAAGACGCCCGACCACCATAAAGATAATAAACACTGTAATTAAGAGTGATACACATTTTTTTATGGTTACATTTTTTATTCGGCTATTAAACTGCATTATTGCAGTAGGCATAACGCACATCACAAGCAAAGTTGTTGATGATGGATAAGAAACTTCAAGAAACCCGTTAATAAGTACAGGTCGGTAATTTATTGTAACAATTTCAAATAATACATAAACCGTTATTACAACAATATAGAATCCGCCGAGAACAAAAATGCTGTAGTCAACCTTGCTTAACTTCTTTCTCTTAATCCATTGTATAAGTCCCAATAAGCCAAATCCCATTGCAACCAAAATAGGCACAAGCCCAAGCCAATCGGTAATGTTGTAAAGCAACATATGCACACCCGTAAATTTGTGTAAATAAGCGTTAACTGTTGCAAAGCCCACACTTGAACCTTCAGGCCCGATTGCCCTGACATCAATAAAGCAAACAGCTATTGTCCACAAAACGAATGCCACAAGCATGAATAAGGAGACACACAAACTTCTATGATTTTTCTTTTTCATTTTTTCAACCTGCCTTTTTTCTGTTTGACCAGATTTTAAAACAAGCTGAAAAAATCCGCAAGAAACAAGGTGTCGCCCGGGCGACACCTTTCGTATCATTACCATTTTATAAGCATTAACACCTTGATTATCAAGAAAATCATCAGGAAAGTTGCCGCATAGGGTTGCTGGCTTATAACAAATAAAAGCACACCCACAATATTGAAAAACAAAGACATTTTACTTTTATTACGCAACCAAAAAACTTTCTGACAATTCTGAAGGGCAAGAGATAGTACGCCCACAACAACTATTGCGCTCACAACAAGGTAATAACCTACCTGCAGATACGGTGCAATATCTGTCAACGATAAAAGAGAAACACCCTGAATCATATCGCCTGTTTTCTGACCGAAGAAAGGCAGAAAAGCGAGTATGACAATACTAATATCAAGAAAACCAAACACAATGTCCCGGAAGTGTTTTTCTTTTTGTTTATTGTCCTCTTCGGATATGGTAATCAGTTCTTCACCTGACAAAAGTTCATCCACTGTTACTCCGAAAAATTTTGAGATAGCTTTCAACGATTCTATATTAGGATAACCTCTCCCCGATTCCCACTTGGAAATAGCAGTACGGGAAACATAAAGCACCTCAGCCAATTCTTCCTGAGTCAGACCCTTTTGTTTTCTTAATTCTTGTAGTTTTTTATTAAACTCCATAATAAACACTCTTTTAAAAGCTCTTGTTTATCCAACATCTCAATATCAGATGTTTTTATATCCATTAATATTTATTACACATTAAACTCCGTGCTGTTATGGTTTACTTTTCCACTATTTCCACATTACCAATTTTGCCGTTTACATACTCACCATTCTGATAGTAAATCTCTGAATTGATATTTACAACTGCATTAGTTGGCACATATAAAACAGTTTTTGTATCTTGGGGAAGTGTAAGGTTGATAGTATAGTTGACCTCATTCTTTTCATAATCAAGAGTGATTAATCCCTTTACGCTCGGAACAGTACAGTTCATACTATCAGAAAGTGTGTATTGAGGATTAATTTCAACCTTTTCATAGCCTGCTTCGATCGGTGCGATACCTGCAAAATGCTTACTCATTATAACAAGAGGTCCGCCACTCCATGCGTGATTCATAGTACCACGCCAGGATTCCCAGAATTCCCAGAGAGTTGAGTAATCCTCGCACATCATATCATTATATCTATCCTTGATTCTTTCCTTTGCAAATTCATATTCACCCATTTTGCAAAGAGCCTCAAGGACATAATATTCCATATAGGGACTTGAATTTTTAGTGGTTAAAAACACATTTTTAATGGTTGCATACTGCTCTTTATCAGCAAGCCCTGCCAAAACCGCTACGGCATTTGCTCTGTCATCAGGTTTATTCGCATCTTCACTTTTGAAGCCTTCATCTGTCCAGAGAGCCTTATAACCCTTTGCGATAGCAGATTTTCTTTCGGTTATAAATGAGATGTCCTCATCTTTTCCCAAAAGCTCTGCCATTTCTTCTACTGTTGAAAGAGCATAGTAAACCCATGCATTTTCAATAGCTGTCATATCTGCTTTGCTGCCCCAGTCGGGCCAATCCCATGAACCGCTACGATGAACAACAAGATTATTCTCATCCATTTCCCAAAGCTTAAGGTAGTCAAGAGATGCATCATAAACCTTTTCAACAAAAGCCTTGTCGCCTGTGTATTTATAGTAAGTGCCAAAGCCAACGATACCTGCAAGCTGCTGAATGGGAAGTTCAAAATAGTCTCCGTTGATAGGCACAACAGTCTGAAGCACCTTTGTATCGTCAATGTGAGAAAGCATTGCCTCTACGCCTTTCTGATACAGTAAATAGGAGTTACTGTCCAAGGAGTACATAGTCATAACCATTTCACTTGTAACATCGCCCCACCATTGTGCTCTTTCTCTGTCAGGGCAATCCATAAAATTATCACGCATGGTAACATAAAGAGTACGAAGAGATTTCTGCCACAATGAATTCAAAAATTCATCATCACACTTAAAATCACTACTGAATGAGCTGTTATATCCTGTTTCACGATACTGCAAAGAAATAACTGTAACGCCTTTGGGGATTTTATAAGTTATATGCTCACCATTAAACCAACCTAATGCCTCAAACTCCTGCTCCCCCTCTTTGGTGATATAAGTAGTTGAAACTGCGCCGATTACAGTATTTTCAGTTGTTATACGAATCTTCTTACCTGCAGGTGCTTTGATTTTAATATAGGGAGTAACCTGTGCGTTATAGGGAATATCAACAGTAATTTTTTCACCGAGATTCTTGGTTACGGTGTAATTCTCATAATCCTTTGAATTCTCATAATCTTTAAGACCATAATCTTTCCAAAATGGTATTCCTCTAGGGTAAAGCTCACCGTAAACACCCTTACCGCCATCTGCGTATTCGATTGCGTTCTCCCAGGAAGATACATCAAAATCTTCATTTAACCAATCGCCTATCTCTTCCCTTGCATCAAAATAAATGCTGTATTCAGGAAGCCTGTAGTTTGGCGGATAAAGAGGGCTATCAACATAGGCAGGGTTTCTTTTTACTTTCCAGCTTTTGTCAGAAATTATATTTAGTCCTTCACCTATTGCTTCAAAAATGAAGCCACCTTGTCCACTACCGGAATAGGAATAGCTTGTTTCATTATCCCAGTACCACGCCAAAGCACAAATTGAGTTTTCACCTTTTTTAAGATATGGTGAAATATCAATACTGTCATAATACCCGCTGTTTTTAGCAGGACCACGTTTCAGACTACCCTCAAAAACAACATTTTCTCCGTTTATGTAAAGCCAATATTTTGAGTCTGCTGAAATGTGGGCAATAAGCTCTTCAGGAACCTTATCCAGATTCACCTTTTTATTAAAGCACATCCAGACATTTTTCTCTGTAAGATTATCTTTATCCCAAATCCATTTCGCTTTCCAGTCGGTTTTAGCCTCTGTAGAAATCACACTATATTCAGGAATAACTTCGGGAATTTTGTAATCGTTTGTAAAAGGAATCATTGACGCATCTCCCCATGAAAAAATCGACGAAACAAACGCTGCCGCTATAGCAAGATAAGAAATAATCGTCTGTAAAATTTGCATAGAATACCCCCTAATGTGTTATTTTATATCAAATACTTCTTTATTGTTTCCTCAGATGATTTCAACTGTAACAGACCATTGGATTCTACTGTTACATTTCTTCAGTCGAGTTTCTTCTTGACAGATAAGGGATATTTCACCCTCAGTACCAAATGGATATTTTTCAATTATGTTTTTTATTAGTCATATAATTTTGTTATTTAAATCATCGGGATTAATAACGAAAACACTATTATTATAAAACCTTATCAGGAAATAATCAAGTTGATAAGAACTATTGGTTCATACATTAATTCTTGTTTTTGGAGCTGATTGTATCATTTACCCCACCAAAGCAACACCCCACAATAACAGGTTAACCCCTTCATTGTAGGATGTTGCTTTGATTATTTATTTTCTTTTATAAACGCTTTGTCCTTATCGGGTATGCCTGATTCGTCAGTAATATAACGCTCAACTTTCATAGTTAAATTATACTTTTCACGCAATTCAATAATTTCCTGCATCATCGGTGAAGCATGGTGCTTATTAAGAGCCTCTTGATTTACCCAACTATCAATTAAGAGAATTGTTTTGCATTCCTGCATTGGAATGAAATATTCATATTTCAGGTTACCTTCTTCGGCACGGATTTTACTGACAATACCACTTGATATCATTTCTTCAGCAAAATTTTTTACATCGTCATTTTCGCCTGTATAATAAATGTTTATTGTAATCGCCATAACGCATTAATTAATTCTTACAATAAGGTCGCTTTCAGGATAGCAACAGCAAGGATGTATGAAATTAAACTGCATATCTGCTATACGGCGTTTATCTTCACCCTCAGGAATATAAACCTTTCCGCTCACAAGCTTACTTCTGCAGAAGCCACATTCACCTGTGTGGCATCTTGCAGGAACAACAATACCTGCTCTTTCGAATGCACAAAGAACTGTTTCATTGCTGCTTGCTTTGATAACAGATTCATCACCGCGATTGATAACTGTGATACTATACTCCTTTGGCTCCTCTTCAGCCTTTTTACCGGAGGAAAACACTTCAAAACGAATGTATTTTCTTTCTTTTTCAAGCTTAGGAAGCTCTGTGTCAAGGAATTTATACAAACCACCCGGACCGCAAACAAAAATGCTGTAATTATCACCGGGGGCATATTTTTTTATAATATCTGCGCCAACGAAGCCCTTTTCATAGCCTTCCTCATCGCTGTGGCTCAAAACATAAACCACATTGATTTTATCGTTTTTCTCTGAAAGCTGGTCAAGCTCTGCTTTGAAAAGAATTTCATTTGATGCTCTGCAGCCATAGAGTAAGGTAAGGGTGCAATCCTCATCTCCCTGGTCAATAGCTCTTGCAATTGAAAGGAATGGCGTGATACCACTACCGCCTGCAATACCTACAATGTTTTTAGCATCTCTTAAGGGGTTATATATGAGATTTCCTTCAGGTGCGTAAGCAATAACCTTATCGCCTACACTCCAGTTATCAAGAATATAATCGGAAACAAAGCCGTCATTAATACGCTTAACTGTTATCTGATATTCACCATTTAATGCACTTGCAGGTGATGATGCTATTGAATAGGAACGAGTAACAACGGAGCTGCCTATTTCAAGCTTGAAGGTAAGATACTGACCTGCTTTAAAATATGCAAGAGGAGCATCCTCGCTTTTAAAATAATAGCTTTTTGCAATATCAGCATGCTCTTCAATTCTACTGATTACAAGCTTTTGCTCCTTTGGGTGAAGGCTTTTAGAAACCTTGTTCACACCGAAATCATCAGTACGGGTTGGTAAAGTTGCCTGTGCACTATTAATAAACTGATTTCTTTCTGTCAAAAACTTTACTGTATTAACGCTGTCCTTAAAGGTACCGTTTACAGAGAATTTTTTCCTGCTCATTTACTTTGCCTCCTTTTCCATAGCGAGTACCGCAGCCTTTGCTGCCATATCACCGGTTGTATAACTTGGTGAATAACCCATATGCCTTGTGGTATAACCACCGGCAAAGTAAAGACCTGTTATTCCTTTATCTATCATATCGAAGACAATTCTTTTAACAATACCGTCTTCCTTGGTTGCCTCGTATCCATAAATTGTACCTGCAGGTGCATCTGTATAACGAGCATAGGTCATAGGTGTTGCAATTTCAATTTCTTCTATGTAATCCTTGATTTTAACACCTGTTGCTTTTTCAAAATTATCTATCATTTTTTCTGCAAAGGAGATCTTTGTTTTATGATAATCTTCAACTGAAATCTTACTCCATACATCTCCTGCAAAAATAGATGTCATATAGAGTATGCTTGTGCCTTCTGGTGAACAATCATCAAAGGCTCTGTTAAGGCAAACAGTTGCCTGAACATCATTTGTTTCAATGCTTTTACTTAATTCATAGCATTTTCTATTATCGTTAGTTGGATAAATGAAATAGGTATGATTATTAAGACCCAATTCATCTGCCGAACGATTAAGACCTAAGAATACTGCAAAGCCTTTTGCACCCAAGGTTTTTGCATTAACCTCTTTCTTAAGCTTTTCAGGAATTTCTTTTTCATCTATAAGCTTTGTGAAAGCATTATATGGAGAGGCGTTACAAATAACTGCCTTGGCATTTATAAGTGTGCCGTCATCAAGCTCAACACCTGTTGCCACACCGTTTTTAACAATAATTCTCTTAACACTCGTGTTAAACCAAGCCTCGCCACCATTTTCGGTAAAGGCTTCAAGCAAGGCTGTGCTTATCTGATGGCTTCTGCCTCTCGGAATAACCGCACCATCAATAATATATGAATGGAGCATTGTGAAATAGTGAATAACATTAAGCTCGTCTGTAGGCTGACCAAGGTAACACCAATAGCCGTTAAGTATATCTCTTGTTTTCTGACTTGCGCCCATTGATTGGAGCACCTCATCAACAGAGTAGTTTGCAACCTTAAGGAAATCTGTATGCTCAGAGAAAATTTCCTTTATCATAGATGGCTTAAAATCCTCGATATTACTTACAAAATCCAAGGTTTTTTCAATACTCTCAATAAGGTCAAAAACCTTTGTAACTACAGCTGATGAGCCTGGATCGTATTCCTCAAGCTTATTTATAAAACCTTCCTTACCCAAAGGCATCAAACAGTCGCACTTTTCGTTCTCATCCAATGTAATAACGCGGAACGCTTCATCAAGTGAAACCCACTCTATTTTATCTGCTGCACCAACCTCCTGAAAGATTTTCTGCAAGGGTGATTTCCCTGTAATAGAGCCAACACCACAAAGCTCATGGAGTGATGCTTCAAATTCAAATCTGCCTCTCACAAAGCTTGTTGCAAATCCGCCGGGCAGGTTATGACGCTCAACGAGCAATGTTTTTTTGCCTTCCTTGGCAAGACGTGCAGCTGCCACAAGACCACCATTGCCTGCGCCGATAACAACTGCATCATAGTTTTTCACCATATTATTCACTTCTTTCAAAAACAATAATTATTAAACAAGATAAATTGTATCACATTCTATAAAATCTTACAAGAATGTTTGGTAATTCAGTTGATTATAAATTATATAATTTTAATTCATCTGTAATTTTCTATAAGCACAATAGGTTCTCTGTTGCCTTTATCAGTATTTTTCTTTTTACAACTTATTCAAAACACTCAATAACATCTGAGCCTGACTTTACAAATGCAATAAACTCATCAATTTTTGCAGTAATCTCATAAGTTCCTTTGGTATAAACCTTTTTATCCTTAGTTAGAATCCATTCACCATCGGGAATATATACAGTTTTTACTGTCTGTCCTTGCTCCACAATAGGTGCAAAGATTATATCATCGCCGAACATATACTGTGTTTCAAGGGTATAGCAAGTTTCGTCGTCAGGATATTCAAAGAACATAGGTCGCATAACGGGATAACCTTTTTTACTTGCAATATCCATCTGCTCCTTTATATATGGTCTTAACTTTTCACGGACAAAAATGAGGTTTTTAAGAATTTCAAAATTGTCGTCACCAAAGCTCCATATTTCATTAGGATCACCGCTTGGTTCTTTAAGACCCGGTGTTGGCTCAAAATGGCGTATTCTTGAACCATGGAGTCGCATTACAGGGCTGAAAAGTCCGAACTGGAACCAACGGACAATAAGCTCTTTGAAGTAATCACTTGTGATATCTGCGCCATAAAAGCCACCAATATCAGTATTCCACCAAGGAATACCACACATCGACATGTTAAGCCCTGCCTTTATCTGACAAGCGAGGCTTTCAAAGGTTGATTCTATATCGCCTGACCAGACAAGTGAACCGAATTTCTGACTACCTAAATATGCGCAACGGGTCAGTGTGATTATATCATCTCTGCCGATTGACTTGAATCCGTCATAAGCCAATTTAGAGTAGTAATATGGATACAAAAGTCCAACCATATCAGCTCTGCCTGCATACCAGATAAGGTTGTCAAAATGCTCTGGATGAATTTCAGGCTCCGCCTCATCAAACCAAAGAGCATCAACACCATTGTCTATGTAATTCTCTTTTAATTTGCTCCATACATATTCTCTTGTGGCAGGATTGGTAACGTCGATTTCACCTTGCCAACCATAGAAATCGAAAACTCTGTCGCATCCACGGGTCGTGCGCATAAGCATATTGTTATTACGCATATAATGATAATTCTCGCTACCGCCGTTTATAGTAGGCCACACCGAAACAACAAGCTTTGTGTTCATACTGTGAAGCTCATCACTCATAGCCTTAACATCGGGCCAGTATTTCGGGTCAAATTTATAGTCCCCCTGCTCTGTCCAATGGAAATAATCGGCAATAATCACGGAAAGCGGAATACCTAGTTCTTTATATTTTCTTGCAACGGAAAGTAAATCCTCCTGGGTTTCATAACGGAGTCTGCATTGCCAGAATCCTGTTGCCCAATCGGGCATTTCGGGTGCATAGCCTGTTAAATCAGATAATGTTGTGCAAACCTCTTTTGGTGTACCTGCAATAACAACAAAGTCCATAAATCTGCAACAGTCGCAGCTCCAACGGGTGCGGTTGTTTGAAAGTTCGCAAAGACCTGTTGACGGGTTATTCCAAAGGAAGCCGTAACCAAGTGATGAATAAACATAAGGAATTGTGCATTTTCCATTTACATTACGAATGTCTATTGAAGAGCCTTTAAGGTCAAATTCGTTATCCCAACTGTGTCCAAGACCGAAGAAATGCTCGTTTTTATTAGGTTCAAAGGTAACTCTTGCACTCCAAAGACCACTACCCTTATTATCAAAATGTCTATAATTGCTTTTAAATGTAAGCTCAGGCTTTTCTTCAAGAATAATTTCGCCGTTTTTATAGAATGTCAGTTTTCCGTTTGGCTCAACCTTAACTTTCAAAATACCACATGTAAGGGTTGCGAAATTTTCGAACTCTTCAATTTCACATTCTGCATTTTGTGGCATAAGGGTATAATTTTCGTCAATCACCTGAGCATCAGGAAATGACTGAAAACGAATAGCATTATTACTGCAAGGAGTAATCCTTATAAGCTCGGTATATCGCATTAAAAGAAGTTCATTGTCTTTAATTGTAAGGTTATCCACAATTATATTCTCCTTATATTTTTTTACTTCACAAAGTTAAATTTATCTATTAAGCAGTTTCAAAATCACACAACAATTTTTCCACAAAATACTTTCGGGGATTTTCTAAAGCAAACAATGTACCTCCTCTATGGGCTCCGCAATACTTTTTTGCCATTTTATCCTACTACAATATTTAATTTAAATTTGTTGAGTTGATTGTATCACATATTAACCAATTATTCCACAATTAAATGATGCATTGTTGTTATTGATTTGCATTCACTTATATTATATAATCAATAAAACACTCCTGAAAGGATGATAAACATGAAATTAAGAGCACCTGCAGTGCCACTAATTACAGTTGACCCGTTTTTCACTGTATGGGCACCTGATATAAATCTCAATTATTCAAAAACTGAGCATTGGTCAGGTTTGGGCAACTCGATAATAGGTACAGTTAATATTGATGGCAAGGAGCTTCTTTTCCTTGGTTACCATAGAGACATACATAAAATAAAGCAGGTTTCTCTTGAAATTGATGCCCTTTCTACCTCGTCTGTATTTGAGAATGAAGAAATCATCTTAAAAATCAAATTCCTCACTCCTCTTATACCTGATGATTACCGACTTCTCACTCGTCCTGTTTCATATCTTGAAATCAGTTATGAATCTAAGGATGGCAAAGAACATGTGGTTTCTGTAAATATTTCCGCAAGCGAAGAGCTTTGCCTTGATGAGCCTAATGATGATATTGTTGACACAGAAAGTATTTCCGTTGATGGTCTTACTATTATGAAAATGGGTAACGCCGTTCAAAAGCCACTTAACAAAAGTGGAGACTGTGTTAAAATCGATTGGGGTTATTTATATCTCGGATCAAATTCTCCCGATGCAAATGGCTTTGCTAATGAAATATGGGGAGATGCTCATATCAACATCACCACACCTCTTAAAGAAAACAAAGCAGTTGTTTACTATTTTGCTTATGACGATGTTGAAAGCATCGAATATTTCGGAAAGCGTCTTCGTTCTTATTGGAACAAGGATGGTCAGACCATAACCGAAGCAATTTCAGAGGCTGCAAAAGAATATGATAACCTTAAAATACGTTGCAAAGAGTTTTCCGAAAAGCTTTATAATGACGCCAAAAATGTAGGTGGCGAAAAATATGCAGAACTTCTCGCTCTCGCTTATCGTCAGGTTATTGCGGGGCACAAGCTTGTACTTGACGAAAACGGAGAAATGCTTTTCATATCAAAGGAATGCAATTCAAATGGTTGCGCTGCGACAGTTGATGTTTCATATCCATCAACACCTATGTTCCTGATTTACAATCCCGAGCTTGTTAAGGGTATGATGCGACCCGTTTACAGATTTGCTCAGAGCGATGCCTGGACATTTGATTTTGCACCTCATGATTTAGGTCAGTACCCCCTTCTTAATGGTCAGGTTTATGCAAATAATCAGAAGGATATTGAAAAATGGCAGATGCCTGTTGAAGAATGCGGAAATATGCTTATTATGGAAGCAAACGTTGCCCTTGCAACAGGTAATGCAGATTTTGCAAATGAACATATTGGAATTCTTGAAAAATGGTGCGAATATCTTATAAAACATGGTGCAGACCCCGGTCATCAGCTTTGCACAGATGACTTTGCAGGACACCTTGCTCACAACTGCAACCTTTCCCTTAAGGCAATTATGGGTCTGCAGGGAATGTCAATGATAATGGAAATGCTTGATAACGCTGAAAAATCTGAATATTATCGTGAAGAAGCGGTCAAAATGGCAGAAATCTGGAAGAAAACCGCAACGAATCCTGATGGCACAACAAGGCTTGCTTTTGATAAGCCCGATTCCTATTCAATGAAATATAATATGGTCTGGGATAAAGTATGGAACAGCGGTTTGTTCGGTCAGGAATTTATGGATAAAGAAATTCTTGATAACATGAAACATTTTAACGAATATGGTATGCCTCTTGACAGCAGAGCAGACTACACAAAATCTGACTGGCTTATCTGGACTGCATCAATGGCTTCATCTGATAAGGTTTTTGAAGATTACATTGCACCTCTATGGAAGGCTTACGACGAAAGTTCATCAAGAGTTCCTATGACTGACTGGTACGATACAGTAAGTAGCAAATGGGTTTCATTCCGCCACAGAACTGTTCAAGGTGGTCTGTTTATGAAACTGCTTATGAAAGCATGATTACCCAAAGGGTTAATTATGAAATATTGAAAAAATCTCTCTGTTATTAACAAAACAGAGAGATTTTTTATTATTTGAATCTTCGTTATTTAATCGAGAAAGTTTAATATCTGCAACGTGCACTTGAAATATATTGTTGCAAAAACAGATACATCTATTATATTTTTACGGGAATCCAGACAAGCATATCGGTCTCTCCTCTGTTTTCCATGCCGTAATAAGGAATGAAATTTATTTTTCTTTCCTCATATTTAACCGAGTCTATATCAGAATAAAGGTTTCCGTTATCAACTAATGAGAAACCCTCAACTGTAATGGTGGGCAAGCCGAAATATGCATCTTGTTTTATGTCAAATGAAGTATCTTTGTTAACCGAAAGTCCGAAAATATCGCCTTCGTTATCTACGCCTTCAATGCAATAAACAACAGGGCCAAGCATAAGAGCTGTTTTCCCTGCGTTTTCGTGAACACCGGGTGCAGAAACAACAAATCGCGGAGATATGTTAAAATCAAGGTCAATGACCTCTGCCATATCGAAATACGCATAGCCGTCTTTAATGGTGTAAGGAGCAGATGCGTCGAACTTTTTGCACCATGAAGGAACACGAACTGCAATTTTTTGGTAATTGCCTTTTACTGTAAGCTTAACCTTACCACAAGACGGATAAAGTGTGTTCTGACATATTTTTTTATCCTCAAACTCAGTTGAGCTATTCATATAGTGATGCACATAAAGAGTATCATCATCCTCTGTGTAAAGGAAATCACCGATAGAATTAATGTAACGAAGAATATTCGGAGGACAGCAGGAACAATCGAACACCTTAACTCTTTGGGTAATCGGATAACGCTCTCTGTTTTGTGTTGCGTGGTTTTTATCGTGATCAGCAAGGTCAATAGTCAATGGATTTTCGTAAAAAAATTCATCACCTTTTATTGAAACACCCGAAATACTGCCGTTATACATTGCCATTTCCGCAACATCGCCGTAAAGACCAAAAGGCCGAAGCTTAGACATTCTCTGACAGAAAAGCGAAAGAGCAAGTGTTGCACAGGTTTCTGTGTAAGCCTCTTCGTTTTTAAGGTCATAGTCAACAGTGAACGCTTCGCCAATATGTGAGGAACCTATACCACCGGTAATATACATACGTTTTTCAGCAACATTATGAAGAATTGTATCACATGCCTTAAAGAGTTCTTCATCGTTACATTCAAGGGCAAGATCAGCCATTGCCATATATAAATACATTGCACGAACTGAATGACCTTCAGCCGTTGTTTGTTCGCGGACAGGAAGATGGTCCTGAGGGTAACGGGCAGTCATCCAATCACGAAGACCGGAGTAATCAAGCTCATTATTCCCTCGGTTATTAACAAAGAATTTTGAAAGCTCAAGATATTTTTCTTTGCCTGTTAAACGATAAAGCTTAACTAAAGCAAGTTCAATTTCTTCATGACCGGGGGTAACAAATTTTGCACTTTTTTCCTCAACAAAAGTTTTTATAACAAAATCCACATATCTCTCAACAAGACCGAGAAGCTTGTCTTTTTTTGTTGCATGGTAGTAGGCAATAGCCGCTTCAATAAGATGACCAAGGCAGTAAAGCTCGTGATTATCTCTTGTGGTGAAACGTTTATCCGTTTCATAGACATTATAATAAGCGTTGTAATAACCATCTTCGCGCTGACTGTTGCACATCATATCAACAAGTCTGTCGATTTTCTCCTCAAGCTGCTCATTTTTTTCGTATTCAAGAGAATATGCCGCACCCTCTATCCATTTAGCCGCATCAGAATCCCAGAAAATATGAGGCTTCCAGCCTTCTCTGACCTGTTGCTCACGGTCGCACTTTATTGCTTCAAATCGATGTGTTTCCTGAAATCTGTCATAAACAGCATCAACGGTAACATCTCTTGAGGTTTTCTGTCTATCTCCCCAGAAACCGCCCTCAATCCTTGTATTGTAAAAAGGTATCTGTTTCATGATTACCACCAATCCTCTGTTCAATTAGTTTATTTTTTGCAATAAAATTCTATTGCTTCACAGATAAACTCAGCCGTACCATCAGCGTTTTTATCAATGTTATTCCTGAAGCGTTCATCTGCAACGTACATCTGCCCGAGACCTGCTAAATTCTCGTTTGTACAAAGATAATAGTTTTCGGTGATATGGTTCTGAAGTGCTTTCACAAGCTCTTGTACGTCCTCAGATTCAGGCTCTGCACCATTTTTCATACATACCGAAAACTCTGTGATAATAAGGTCCATTTCCTGGGTAAGGTCATTCCATTTATCTTTCGAATAATCCTTTGTTTTTTCTACGTGTTCCTTGTATGCCTCGGTTTTGCCCCATTTTTCCTGTGCCTCTGCGTTATATATTTCGTCAGGTTGCTGTCCGTCATGAGCAAGCCATTTGCATTCGGTTACTTCCATATTTGTAAAGGTTGCCTTGAATGAAGAGTTTTCAGGACTGCAAGCATAAATACCAAACTTAATATTATCTGCACCATTCCACATATGGCAAACGCGCATCTGCTTGAATGTAACACCATCTTCAGAACACTCAATGCAATAATCGTCTTCTCTTCTACTGAATCTGTACCACATTGATTTAATATCAGCGTCAATTTCAGTTGTTGCCCAGTCGGAATAACCGTTGTTTGTAACAACTGAGCCAAGGTGCTGAAATCTTTTATTTTCATATTCAATTGAAGCCTTAAGCCAATTATCGCCGTTAAGATACATAACAATACCGCACTGGTCAAATCTGTGCTTACTCTCAAACTCTGTTTTGACAACAAAAGAGAAGAACTTTTCATCGGTATCCATCTGTAAAACAGGTGCATTATCGTTTCTGAAATGATAATAAGTTCTCTGCCATAAATCCGTATGCGGATTTGTAATTATTTCAATTTTATTTTCAGATATTGTGCAATCCTTAGGCTCTCTTGTCCACTTTAATTTATTTATGTCAAATTTCATAATAATACCTCAACACCTTTGAATTTACTTTACTCATTACCTAAATAACTCCATAATCTCCCACTGAAACACTTCATTCATCACAATATTTGTTCCTATGAGCAACACAAACACTAGAATAATCACTGCATAC
>JAZNME010000060.1:0-22415 GCA_045579445.1 Acutalibacteraceae bacterium
AATATTTTACCTATCTCTCTTTTCTTTTGACTGTAAAACACTTTTCGCCTATACTTTGGTGCAAACACTATATGATATTTGCAATTCCATTTTGTATGTGATAAACTGTTTATGTCATTCAATCCCATTTTGAATGCACACTCCTTCGTACTTTTTTGTTGCAGTTGGCAGACCGCAACTCCATTATATCACGAAGGAGTTTTCTTTTTATTCTTGTTTCATCTATATAATTTTTACTGAACCACGCGTCTAACGCGTGGTTTTACTATACAATAAGGAGCAGGTTCTTTCGACCTGCTCCTATATTTTCATTCAAATTAACTAACAATAAACAAAAAGCTTGTAGCATTTTAACACTTTACCAAATATGACATTCAACCATAACACCAAAACTGTGTATTGCTCCAGTCTAACACACTTGCTGTTAAGCGCACAACAATATTCAGGGAACAGAAAAACATAATGATTGAAAAATAAAATCAAATAATGTATAATAAATGGGATCAATAGTCGTTAATTAAGATTGTGGGGAATGTATGAATATGAATATATTGATTATAAACGGCAGTCCAAAGGGTAACAAAAGTAATACATATATATTGGCAAAGAACTTCGTTGACGGATTAAAGAGCGCTTCACAGAACGCATCGATAGAGGAATTAACTCTTTCTGAAATGGAATTGAATCATTGTATCGGATGCTTTGCTTGTTGGAAAGAAACACCCGGCGAATGTGTAATAAAGGACGATATGGCCATTGTGATCGAAAAGATTTTATGGGCAGATGTAATTGTGTGGTCATTCCCTCTTTACGCCTTTGGTGTGCCGAGCATTTTGAAAATTGTTCTTGACAGAAAATTGCCGATGAATCTGCCACTTATGTTAAGTAGTGCAGGTGCAGGTGGAATGAACACCAGGTACGATATGAGTAACAAAAAGATGGTTGTTATTTCAACCTGTGGTTTTTGGACAACACAAGGAAATTATGTTGCTGTTTCAATTCAATTCAGCAGACTTTTTGGTATAGAGTGTGAAAGAATATTTTGTTCACAAGGTGAGCTTTTTAGTTTCCCGGAATTATCAAGCAGGACAAACAAATATCTTGCTTCAATAAAAAAAGCAGGTGAAGAATACGCTGGTGACGGAATCAAGCAAGAAACCAAGGAAATGCTAAATACTCCAATGTTCTCGAAAGAAGCATATGAAAAAATAGCAAATGTTAATTGGTCACTTAACCCAAGCATAGGAAGCATTGACGAGTCGTTGATTTTAACAACACGACTTTCTGCTTTATATGAGAAAAGCGCCTACACAGGTGAGAATAAAGTTTTAGAGCTTGAATATACAGATATAAATAAAAGATACCAGTTAGTTTTTAAAAATGATGAATGTGAAGTCATTACGGAGAATTTTTCGGATTTCACTACTAAAATTCAAGTTAATTTTAAGGATTGGCAAGGAGTTTTACAAGGTAAATATAGTATGACGGAAGCCATTGCAAACCAAGTTTGTACAATAGCCGGTAAAACGGATTTAATTGCTGAATGGAACACATATTTTAATTAGGATAAAAACAGCCCACACGCATTTCACTTCAAGCGTGTGGGCTGTTTTTATTTATTATTTTCAATATATTCAACTACATCGCCTATGGTTTTAAAATCCACCAAAGCACTGTCAGGAATTTTCACCCCAAATTCATCTTCTATAATTAGAAGCAGGTTAATAAGGTCCAGAGAATTTATCTTCAAATCCGAGGCAAGGCTCGTTTCAGATGTGATTTTCAAATTGTAGTCCCCGGAATATTCTTGTAAAATTTGTTCAAATGTATTTAACATACCAAAAACCTCTTTTCTTATGTTCTCGCAATTTTCATAGCAGGTGTTCTCTTAAAATCTTCTTTTCTGATTTTAATAAGGCTGATTCGTTCATAACTCAAAAGTGTTGTGTTGATTTCATCAACTATCGGCTTAAAAAACTCTAACAATTCGTCGTCTGTTTTTTCGATAATATCATCAGACGGAATAATTTCAATTGAGATAGCTTTTTTGTCGTTTATAGTTGCCTCGCTGACAACACAATCCTTAACAAACTTGTTTTTGTAGAAGCTTTCTTCAATCTTTTCAGGACAAACATTTTCACCATTATCAAGTAAAATAAGATTTTTAATGCGACCTTCAATGTAAATAAAGCCATTCTTATCCACTCTTACAAGATCACCTGTTTTAAACCAACCATCTTCGCTGAACACTTCCTTTGTAAGTTCAGGTTCATTATAGTAGCCTACCATAATATTGTCACCCTTAACCCACAACTCACCATTGACAATTTTATATTCTTGTTCCGGATAAACCATGCCAACGCTGTATGGGTTTTCAAAGGAAAACTTATTTGCACTTGTAAGATTAGCGGTTTCTGTGAGACCATAACCGGGACATACGGTTATGCCTAAATCATAAAGTTCGTTTATAAGAGCAGGCGAAACGAAAGAAGCTCCTATTTTCATTGATTTAATGCTACCACAAAACTCTCTGCCATAACGACGCGAGAGATTCACGAGAATTTTAGCCATTCCTGGAACAAGACAGAGTTGCGTGGGTTTGTAAACAGGTATTTTCCCAAAGGTTTGCGCCATATTTTCACAAGAAAAAGTAAGGCAACCCGTATAAAAATTCTGCAAAAACCCGGCAATAAGACCGAAAACATGTGAGAAAGGCAGAAATGCAATAGTTCTGTCATTCCCAAAATCGCCATTCGGATGGAAACAGGAGTTATAGGTGCTACGCATAATCGCACCATGGTTGAGCAGAACTCCTTTGGGCGTTCCTGTTGTTCCACCGGTAAGACAAATTGAACAATAATCCTCTTTTTTCAGTTCAGCCACAGGAACAGCCTCGCACGGAACGAAAGAAATATCAAGACATTCAATACTTTCAAGTTTTGCAAGTTTAGATTCAAAGGCTTTATCGTAAAACAATGCACAAACATCAAATTTAGCACAAATGTTTTTAACTGTTTCTTCATTCAACATAGGTGAAACCATAACACTTACATACCCTGCAGTAACAATGGCAAGATATGTTTCCATAGCATCAACCGTATTAGGTGACCAAACCGCAATTTTTGAACCTTTTTCCAAACCAAGCTTTTTTAAATTTCCTCGTCTTTGTGCAACTCTGTCACACACCTCTTTGAATGTGTATGTTGTTGTTCCATCGGAAAATGCCGGTCTGTCAGCGTGATGCTCCAATGAAAAATCAAGAAGTTTATCTACAGTTGGAAGATATGTATATAAATTACTGTCGTGTTCGTTTAACATACTGTGAAAGTAGTGTTTTCGAATGATTTTTAATTCATCTGTCATAATTATACACCTCAATTCTAGTTTATAATATCATACGTACAACATAAAAATCAAGTATTGATTATTGAAAATAAATGATTGTTCGAAAAGCGAACAAATATATGTTGATTTGTAATAATAAATATGATAAAATTAATTAAAATTTGAAAATGGGTGCAGTGTATATGAAATTGAGTTTGCCTCAAAAATCAATATATGATATGGAACTTTATGGCAAGGGAGCAATTGCTGCCTTGTGCATAAGCATGCTTATTGATGGCAAAGAAAACGTAGAAAAACTTAAATATGCTGCAAACAAAATTTCCGAACTGAACGATGCTTTAAGATTGCGTGTAACAAAAGAAAACAACGAAATTAAACAATATGTTGCAGAATATAAAGAAAAGGATATAGAAGTTCATTATTTTGACAGCGAAAAAGAATTTTTCGAATTTGCCGATAAAACAGCAAAAAAAACTGTTAAACTATTTGATAATGAGCTTTTTGACATTTCAGTTGTAGTTTTACCTGAAAAGTACGGGATGCTTGCAACATTCCATCATATAATTGCTGATGCACAGACATTGGCAATGGTCGGAACGCAGTTCAATGCCCTTGTGGGTGGTGAAATACCAAAAACATACTCCTACTGCGATTATCTTGCAAAGGAAGACAAATATATCAACAGTCAGAGGTACGAAGACGATAGAACTTTTTTTATGGAACAGTTCAAAAAATGTCCCGAAGGCACTTTGATATCAAATAAGAAAGCTACAACTAACGATTGCGCAGAAAGAATGCGTATCATAGATAAAGGAAAAACTGAAAAATTAAGAAAATTCGCCGCCGAGCATAATACTTCTGTGTTTATGCTTTATATGACGGCCTACGGGATATATTACAGTAAAATAAATGATTGTAAAACCCGCTTTCATATAGGTACAGCGGTTCATAATCGTTCAGGCGCAAAGGAAATGAACACAATGGGAATGTTTGTAAATACTGTTCCTGTGCTGACTGAGATTGATTATGATGGTAGCTTTACTGATAATCTTAAGTGTGTATCTCAAAACACAATGTCCGTTTTCAGACATCAAAAATATAATTATAATCAATCGTTACAGGATTTGAGAGAACAATTTAATTATAAAGGCTCGCTTTATGATGTTATTATAAGCTTTCAAATTTCAACTATTAATAAGGGGGAGAATTTTAAAAGCTACTGGCACCACAACGGAAAGCAAAACGAAAGTCTGCAAATACATTTTGAGGATCGTGATATTGAAGGCACATATAAGCTTTTTTATGACTATCAAATCGAAAAGTTTACAGAAGCTGACATTGACAACCTTCACAACCGTCTGATGGTGCTGCTTGAGGATGCCATTGAAAACCCGAACAAGCCTGTTTCTGAGCTGAATTGCCTGACAGAAGAGGAAAAGAAAAGAATCGATTTATTCAACAACACAACGGTTGAATACGAACAAAACAAATGTATATATCAGCTTTTTGAAGAAACTGCAAAAAAGAATGCCGATAAGGTATGTATAAAAACAGATGGCAAGGAAATCACATTCGGCGAATTCCTGAATATTGCAGAACAGCTTGATACTAAAATCCGTACATACACCAAGGGTGAAAAGTGTGTTGTTGGTGTAATTGCAGACAGGTCAATTGAAATGTATGCCGCTATATACGGAATCATCCGTGGCGGTAACGCTTATATGCCTATCTCCCCTGATTATCCTCAGGACAGAATTGAATATATGCTAAAAAACAGTAAATCACCACTCTGTATTGCACAGGGTAAGTACTGCTCACTTGCAGGAGAAAACCACATAAATATGACAGATTTCATTAAAAATCTGCCAAAGAAAGATGTTGTACCATTCGCTTGTGAAGAAGACGATACGGCATATGTAATATACACCTCAGGCTCTACAGGTAAGCCCAAGGGTGCTAAGGTAAGCCACAAATCCGCAGTTAACCGCATTTTGTGGATGCACGATAAATACCCGCTGACAGAAGATGGTGTTATTCTTCAGAAAACACCATACACCTTTGATGTAAGCGTATGGGAAATATTCTGGTGGGGTATGCTTGGCGGTTGCCTTGCAGTATCAAAACCGAATGAACATTTCTTACCTGCAAAAATACTTGGTGAAACTGATAAAAACAAGGTTACGCATCTTCACTTTGTGCCGTCTGTTTTTGATTTATTCTTAACACATCTTGAATCACACATTGAGGATTGCAAAAAATTCAGCACAGTTAAATATGTATTCCTTTCAGGTGAAGCATTAAGCGCATCTCTCATTGAACGTTTTTACAAGCTTTTTGATTGTAACAAAGTATCACTCCACAATCTTTATGGTCCTACAGAATGTGCTGTGGATGTAACATACTACGACTGCTCCCCTGCTGATTGCAACCCTGTACCTATTGGTAAGCCTATATACAACACCTCAATGTACGTTGTTGATAAATATATGAAGCTTGTTCCCGTTGGAGTTAAAGGTGAGCTGAGTATAGGCGGTGTAAACGTAGGTCAGGGATACTTAAATAATCCTGAGCTTACTGCAGAGAAGTTTATAGATAATCCATTTGGTGAAGGAAAACTCTACAAAACAGGAGACCTTGCCTACTGGCGCGAGGATGGCGAAATCATTTTCTGCGGCAGAATGGATAATCAGGTTAAACTAAACGGACAAAGAATTGAGCTTGGTGAAATTGAAAGTGTTATAGCTTCTGTAAACAAGGTTGATTCTGTAGCGGTTTTAGTCCACAAGGCTGAGGGCAGAGATATTCTCGTTGCCGTTTGCTGTGCTGATTCAGGTTTAAAAACTGCCATTATTGATAAATGCAGAGAGAAACTACCTGCATATATGATTCCTCAGGCATTTACCTTCATTGATGAAATGCCCCTTAATCAGAGCGGTAAACTTGACAGGAAATATTTATCCACCCTTAGTTTCATAACAGAAGTAGAAAGCATTGAAAAACCTCTCAACGAAACAGAGAAACTCATTTGCGATGCTTTCTGTAAAGTTTTAAACATTGATGAAATTGGTAGAAATAGTGATTTCTTTGATTTAGGCGGAACAAGCATTACTATGATATCTGTTTTATCAGACAGCGTTTTGGAAAGTATTACCGCTCCCGAGTTTATTGCAAATTCAACACCTTCCAAACTATCTCAGCTCCTCGAACACAAAAGAAAACCGACGTTCAAATATATTCAAAAACTGAGCGAACCAGAGAACTCATCAAAAGCATTTGTTCTTTTTCCCTATGCCGGTGGTGGCGCAGAGGTTTACAGTGCCTTTGTTAAAGACTTTGAAAAACAAGCAAAGGATTTCGCTATTTTCTTTGTTGATTTCCTTCACACAAAAGAAGCTTGCGAAAAGGTGGCTTTTGAAATCAGCCGGCTTGCAAAAACAAAAGAAATATATTTCTATTCTCACTGTGCAGGCTCTGCAGTCGCAATGCAGACACTCAACATAATCGAAGCCAACAATTTATGTTCAGTAAAGCAATACATAGCAGGCGGCAGTCTCCCGGCAGAATTGCCTACTTCAAAAAACCCTTGGAACTTTGTACCTGATTTTATCTTGAAAAGAATTTTAATCAGTGCAGGTGCTAGCTTAAAAGAAATGGATAAGCATCACGTAACAGATATGCTAAAGAGATTCCGAAAGGACACGGACTTTTCAGCTGCATATTTCTACAATAAAAGCACAACTAAAGTTGCTTGCCCACTATCATTGGTTATGAGTAAGCATGATGTTTTCACCAAGGAATATGAAAAGGCCGAAGAGCTTTGGGCACCTTATGTAGAGAATGTTTCAAATATTCATTTCATTGATACATGCTCGCACTATTTCCAAGCTTCAAACAGTCACGAATTGGTTAACATTATTTTGAACTTTGTTAAATAAAAAAGGAGCGTTAAAGCCTCAAGACTTTAACGCTCCTTTTTTTATTAATTTTTGATTCCGTTTTCTACTGAAATAAAATGTATTTTCAAAATATAAACTTATTTTTTTATTATATTTAAGAACAATTGCAAACTCGATTATACCTAAAACAAATCCTACAATGCACAGAATGTGGTAGAATCTCAAAGGACCCCAAACCAGTTCCTGACCACGCCAAAACTCAGTAATGAAACGTGTTGCACTATAGATGATGATATACATAGGGAACATTGTACCTTTGGGAGCTTTCTTTTTGTACCACATAAGGAAAATGAATATAAGTAACGCCACTCCGGATTCAAGGAGCTGAACAGGGAATTCCTCTCGTTCGTTTCTATAACTGTAAGGTCCGCCCGGCCACCAAACACCGTAACAGCAACCGGAAGTAAAACAAGCCACTTTTACTATTGATAATGCAAGCGGAAAAGCGGGAGTTAATAAATCGAACGATTTTATTGGATCCACCCACAAAACAATACAACCCAAAAGCATAAAAACAGGAACAAAATAAAGTGCACCAAAATAATTGGTACCGGTTCCTACACAATCACCAAAAAATTTACTTAAAAATGGAACAGGCAAATATTGAAAGAATGGGAAAAGCGTTGTTTCAATTATTGCTAAAAATGTCAACGATGTAAAAGGTTTAAGAACCCTGTGTTTTTCCACTAATTGAAGCGCTCTGTTTTGAATAAACAACGAAGTTTTCCCCATTATTTTCTTTTTTCTATTAATTTGAAAATAACTATAAATAAAAACAGCAAAAATACTTATCATCGGTATAATTGTTGAATATAAAAACTCTCGCATTTCTTTATCAGGAAGCATAACATTCTCCTTTTAACTTTATAATACATTAAAATTTTATCACACTCAGCACCATTTTTCAAGTAAAAGTCACAGGTTAGTTATGTTATTTATTGCTTTTGTGCCATGCTATATGGTATATTATTTACACAAACAGTCGCAAAGGAGGGGGATTGAGTGGATTGGTATAAATATAATATCAACGATTTTACACCTGGGGCGTACGAAAAATGGTATGACCTTTTAAGCGAGCAAAAAAAAATAAGAATAGACAAAATGAAATTCACAGACGACAAAAAACGCTCTGTTGCAGGTGAAATGCTGGCAAGAAAAGCAGTTGCCCAACGTTTAAAAATCGCTCCCGAAAATATTATTTTTGAAACCGATGAAAGAGGCAAGCCATACGCACATAATCTTGACATTCACTTTAACATAAGCCATTCAGATGATTATGTTGTGTGCGCAATAGACAGTAAGCCTGTTGGCATTGATATTGAAAAAATAAGACCAATCAACTTAAAAATTGCTAAAAGATTTTTCACAGCAGATGAACAGAAATATGTTTTTACCGAGGTTCCTCGTGAAGAAGATTTCGAGAAAGCAGCTGACAACAATATGCTTACACGTTTTTTTGAGGTTTGGACAGGAAAAGAGGCATATCTCAAATACAAAGGAACAGGAATAACGGACAACCTTAACACACTTTCCGTTAACGAAAATAATCTGATAACAGAATATTTTGACGATTACATTGTCAGAATTTATACTGAATAAAACATACACGAGGTACATTATGAAAGACAAAACAAATCTTAATAAAAGGTGGCTTTTTCTTGCCACCGGAGTTTTTACAATGCTTTTTTCAGGTGTGTTATACGCCTGGTCAATATTAAAAATCCCTTTTAAAAGTGTTTTTGGGTGGCAGGATTCTGTTCTTGCATTTAATTTTACTCTTACAATGTGTTTTTTCTGCCTTGGTGCTTTTTTTGGCAGCCTTATATGCAAAAAAATCGGTCCTAAAATCACTTTATTTATTTCCGGTATATTAGTAGGTATTGGCTTTGTTTCAACAGGTTTTCTCAATGGTAACATTCCATACCTTTTATACATAACATACGCTATTTTAGCAGGCACAGGAATCGGTATTTCATATAATGTTGTTGTTTCTACTGTTAACTCCTGGTTTCCTGATAAAAAAGGCTTTTGCTCAGGCTGCCTGATGATGGGCTTTGGCGTGAGCACACTTTTACTGGGCAACATCATAAATGCATTATTTGAAAAAAGTAACGTTGGTTGGAGCAAGGCGTATATTCTTCTCGGTATTGTTGTGGGCTTTGTGGTCATACTTTCAGGACTTATTCTGCACCGTCCCTCACCTGACGTTCAGTTCCCTGAAATAAAAGTAAAAAAGAACACTCAGAAAGAAGACTTTGAAACAAGAGATTTCACTACAAAGGAAATGCTTAAAAGCTTTACCTTCTGGCGCGCATTTGCCTTTATGGCGCTTATTACCGCTGTTGGTAACTCTGTTATAAGCTTTGCAAGAGACCTTGTTATTTCTGTCGACGCTTCCCCTGCTCTTGCAACCACATTGGTAGGTGTGCTTTCAGTTTTTAATGGTATAGGCAGAATTTTAACTGGGGCTGTTTACGATGCTGCAGGCAGAAAGAAAACAATGCTTGCTTCAAACATACTTACAATTATTGCAGCAACACTTACGCTTGTTGCAGTGCAGATGAACTCTCTTCCTCTTTGCATTGTGGGTCTTTGCCTTACAGGTATTTCATACGGCTCCTGCCCTACTATGACCTCTGCATTCACAGCATCCTTTTACGGCGCAAAATATTTCCCTACAAACTACAGCCTTACAAATTTCAATTTGATTGTAGCATCCTTTATTGCAACATTCAGTAACTCCCTTCTTATTTCAACAGGCGGTTACACAGCACCATTTATAATGCTCCTTGTATTATCGGTGGTTGCGTTAGGGCTTAATTTCACAATAAAGAGACCATAAAACAAAAATAATAATCCCCTTGTTTTACAGATACTAATCGGTACAAATTTGTAAAACAAGGGAATTGTTATATATCATGAAAGCAACAGATATTGTGCGAAGAACAGATGGTTCAGGGCGTGTTATCATACCAAAAGAAATTAGAAGAACTCTCCGCATAAGAGAGGGAGTCCCGTTACATATAACATTGACACAATTCGACAGATTTTGCTTTGGGGTACATAGTCTGCTGGAAAGATATAAAGCGAGGTAAATCTCACCTCGCTTGTATTTTATTTTATAAAATATTCAAATCCCAGTATAACTATACCCAACACAACTAACACTACACCTACTACTCTATTAAGGGTTTCCGGTTTTGCTTTGTTAGCAAACTTAGCTGCAATTTGAGCCCAAATAAATGTAAATACAACACACAAAACCATAACCCAAATATCAGGTAAATCACCAAGACAAAAATGGGAAACAGCACCCGTTAATGCGGTGAAGGTCATAATAAATACGCTTGTGCCTACGGCAGTTTTTAATTCATATCCAAGTACACTGGTAAGAATAAGAAGCATCATCATACCACCACCGGCACCTACAAAACCACAAATAAACCCAATAAATATACCACATAGCACAGAGCCGACTATTTTTCTTTTTTTGCTGACCGCTTCCATTTCAGCTTTTGTTGTCATAACTGGTTTTAAAATAAACTTGATACCGAGAATTAGTGTGACGAATGTACTGAATCCACCCATGGTATGTGAGGGAACCATACTTGATACATAACTTCCAACTACGGTAAAAATCAATATAATTCCCATCATAAGAAGTCCGTTTTTCACGTCTAGATTTTTATTCTTACGATAAGTATATGCTGAAACAGCACTCGCCAACACATCAGAAGCAAGGGCAATACCTACAGCAGTATAAGGTGCAATTCCAAGAAAAGTAATCAGCATTGGAGTTATCACAGCAGCGGCACTCATTCCTGCAAACCCTGTACCGAGACCTGCTCCCATTCCGGCAAAAAAAGTAACAATTATTGTAACTAAATAATCCATCTATCATATCTCCATAAAATAATCCTTGATTCAAACGATGTAACTAAATTGAAATTATTATATCACAACTAAATCGAATTGTAAATTCGCACAGTATAAATTCCCTTTAATCACAAATACTAACAACATAATTTGAGTTTAAGGAGAAATGTATATATGAAAGCAACAGGAATAGTTCGTAGAATAGATGATTTGGGTCGTGTTGTTATTCCTAAAGAAATCAGAAGGACACTTCGTATTCGTGAGGGAGACCCTTTGGAAATATTTACCAAAAGTGATGGAGAGGTTATATTTAAGAAGTATTCGCCTATGGGTGAGCTTTCGGAATTTTCGGGGCAATACTCCGAGGTTTTGAACCGCACTGCAAATATGCCTATTGTTATAACAGACAGGGACCATGTAATTTCTGTTTCAGGTCTTTCTAAAAAAGATTTACTTGAAAAGACCGTTTCAGAGCCTTTAGAAGAGCTTATGGAAAACAGAGAGAAGTTTGTAGCTGATGGCAACAAAAACACGCTCTACCCTATTCAGAACCTTGAAATTGGCGCTCTTGTAGTTTTTCCTATTATTGCCGCCGGTGATATTGCGGGCTCCGTCATATTTATGGAAAGCGAACAGAAAAAGATTCCGGATGATTCTGATATAAAGCTTTGTCAGGTTGCTGCAGCGTTTTTAGGTAAGCAGATGGAAGAATAACACAAAGCGGAATCAGCAAATAGCGAATTGCAGACAGCTAAACGCATATTTTAAAATTGTTCTATCCAACTGAAGAATAGCGGTAAGAGAACTACCCACCACCATCGCAAGCGATGGTCCCCCTCCCTATGCCTTCGGCACAGGGATGCAAAAATCCTCTCAAAACAAATTTCGTATATTTGTGCATTGTAAAAAGACACTTCTTATGTTAAAATACTTTGTATTAGTATTAACATAAGGAGTGTTTTTATGGCTTCACGCAAGGAGCGTACAGAGGCGCTTGCCACAAATTTAAATATTTATGTAAGTGAAGCGCATATTTTCACTTCTGACGCCATTGTGCTTGCTTCATTCTGCGCTCCTCGACACAAGGATAAATGCTGCGATTTAGGAACAGGCAACGGCATTATTCCCCTTTTATGGTTAAGAGACTTCGCACCAAAGGAAATTGTTGGCGTTGAGCTTGCTGAAACTGCGGTGGAGCTTTTCAACAAAACTCTTGATGAAAATGGTATTTCCGACAAAATAAAAGTTGTACATAATGATTTAAGAAAATTAAAAGGTGTTCTCCCTAATGAATACTTTGATATTGTAAGCATTAATCCACCATACAAAAAGCTTGGCACAGGTATTGTGAATGAGGGCGAAGACTATAAAAACGCCCGTCATGAATTCACCTGCACACTTGATGATTGTGCAAAAGCCGCATCACAGCTTTTAAAATTCGGCGGCAGGTTCTGCATATGCCAACGCCCCGAAAGGCTCCCTGATATTTTTGAGGCTATGCGCAAATTCAAAATCGAACCTAAATCAATGCGAGAGGTTATTCAGCGTGACGGAAAAGAGCCCAGCCTTGTTTTAGTTGAAGGTAAAAAAGGTTCTGCTCCCGGTTTCAGAATAAGTGCTCCACTTATTTTAGAAACGTCTGACGGCGAATATACCGAAGAAGCAAAAGAATTGTTTTTATCATACAAATATAAAGCAATATAAGAAAATCACCTGTTACTATTCGTTTAGTAACAGGTATTTTTTCTTTGATTGTACATATACTTTACCAAATGGGGTGTGTATATGGTACTGAAAATAAATTTTAAAAGTCTTTTTAAAAACTTAGCTGTTCCCTTGCTTATAGGTCTTGTTTCAGGCTTTTTTACAAGAGGTGGCGTTGAAGAGTTTTCGCAAACAGCGGTAAAACCCTTTTTTATGCCTCCCGGTTGGCTTTTCCCTGTTGTTTGGACTCTGCTTTATATTCTTATGGGTATAGCCGCTTATATTATTGAAAATGAAAGCACAGATTTAAGTAAAAGCCGTGCAACGTTTTTTTACTATATTCAGCTTTTCTTTAATTTCTGTTGGAGCTTTATTTTCTTTAATATGCGAGCGTATTTGTTGGCTTTCGTCTGGATAATAATACTATGGCTATTTATTATTGCTACAACTCTTGAATTTTATAAAATCTCAAAAACTGCAGCATATTTGATGATTCCGTATATTATATGGGTAACATTTGCGGCAGTGCTTAATTTTAGCGTGTATTTGTTGAACTAAAATAGACCTTCTTTCGGTTTGAAAGAAGGTCTTTAAATTTAGTTCTGGATTGCAGTTGATTTATTAAGGTTCTGCCTTACCTCAATTTCTTCGTTTATGCAGAAAAGGTCAGTTTCATTAGAATAATCTGAACACCATACCTGAATTGCATAATCGTTGAAAAGTGTTTTAACTGTAACGTCGTCTGCGCCCATAGCCTTTAAAAGCTCGGTGAGCGAATATCTATCGAACTTGCAACGAAGCATATTAAGGTTATTATATTCTGTTACAATAAAATCCCACTTATAAAGCTTACCGCCATTTTCAAGTCCGAAGCAAATGAAATTAGCTTTAAGTTTACTGTTATATTTATTGTAGCTTTCCTCGTTATTAAAATAAATATCAAGCCAGATAAAGTCGTCTGCTACGGTAGTCTCAACGCGCTCTACATCTTCATGCTCGTTAACAGTTTTCAAAGGCAATGTAGCGTGAAGGCCTTTAAACTGTTCAACGGACTGTCCATATGTACCCACAACAGTTCTTCCTACGCCATCTCTTGTTTTATGACGCAGATAAATATTGAAATCATTGTTCATTATATTATCAAGAGTAACCGTCTCTTGCTCTGTAAGCGCAACAACATTTGCAAAATCACTGATTTCAGAAAGGTAGTACACAACAGACCTACCATCGCTAAGAAGCCTTAATTCACCGGGCAATTCAACCTTAGTTCCATTGTTTATATAAAAATGGAATACCGGCACTACATCAACAGAAAAAGCATTCTGCGCATAATGCTCCTCTAAAAGTGCGCCTTCATCTTTAAATTCAACAGTTACCGCTATTCTGCTTGCTTCTTTTTTGATGCTAACTGTTTCAACAAGGTCAGAATATTTTTTTATTGTGCCTGTATGAACTGTGTTTTCAGGTATTTTTTCCTCATATGGTATTTCTACTTCTGTTGTAGTTGGTGCTGAGGTTGTTTTTGCTGCTTCGAGTTGAGCAATTTTACTGTCAACAGCCTCTGAAAGAGTGAACACAACAAATATTGCAACACCTATAACTATTGCAAATAAACCTATAAAAAACGGATTTTTTTTGATGCTTGTTAAAATTCCGTTCAACTGATTTCCCATATCTAACCCTCAATTATGACTTTGAATTCTTTGCTTTTTCAGCAGCTTCGCGCTCTTCTTTTTCTAACTTTTCAGCTTCCTTACCCGCCCTATCAGCCGCTTTTTCCATTTCACGAATAGCCTTCTTCTCCTCGCGCAACTCTTTTTTGGTTGGCTGAGGTGCAGGTGGTGTATCTGTAAGCTTCATAAAATCAATTTTTGCCATCTTGGTTTTTGGGAGAGCATCAAGAATCGTTACTGTTGTAGGTCTCGAAAACTTCTCCAGTTTCGCATTGCAATATTCTTTTATGCATCTGCATGTTTCCTCAGGGTGAGTAGTAGGCTGAGTAAGAGAAACGAAAAGCTTTATAACAGGCTTGGAATCGATATAACCCTGAACAGCACACGCCTCATTGATATAATCAAGCTTCAACACTTCCTGTTCGATATCATTAGGATAAACATTATAACCTGAAATAATTATCATTCTCTTTTTTCTGCCTGTAAAGAAGAAATAGCCTTCTTCATCCACATAACCAAGGTCGCCTGAAAGAACCCAACGCTTACCATTTTCGTCAGTATAAACGCCTTCGTCATCACTATCAAAGTAGCCTTTCATTACAGTTGAACCTGTAATTACAATTTCACCGATAGTATTTGGTGGCAATTTATTTTTATTTTCATCCCATATTTCAATAGTTAATTCGTCAAGAGGTTTACCAATTGAATTTTCCTTGTTAGCACCCCTTACATTAGCGGTACATACAGACGAAACCTCCGTAAGACCATAACCTCTGTAAAGCCTGCCTTTTGCTCCCCACTTTGCAAGTTTGGAGTTAAACGCATGCATAAAGGTATCGCTTACGATATCCCCGCCTGCCCAAAGAAGACGAAGCTTTTTAAGATGTTCACCATCAAAATTAGCTGCGTCGTACATTTTCTTATACATTGCAGGAACGCCTACAATATATGTTACATTGTATTTCTTAATATATTTATTAGCCTTGTCTGCAGAAAAGGTTGGCATTCCGATGCAAGTAAAGCCTGCGCACATACTGAAATGAAGGGCAACGCCTAAACCAAAAGCATGGAAAAGAGGTAAAACAATGAGAGAAAATTCTTCGCCCGGTGCATGAGGCTCATCCAGGAAGCTGAGCTTATAAGCAAGAGCATTCAAATTATTGTTTGTAAGGCGTATTGTTTTACTTTTGCCTGTTGTTCCGCCACCGTGAAGATAAACTGCATCGTCCTCTCCGTTGCACGCTACTTTTGGTGCTCTATAGGAAAGGTTTGAAACTGTGTGATATCTCGCCATATTTGATGACGGTGCTTTATGTTTCACCTTAACCTTTTCAAAAACCTTAAAAGCAGGTCGTGTAAGAGTTGGAGCATAGTCAGATGTTGAGCAAACGATAACAAGTCTGTTAAGTTTTCTCAAAACATCAACATAAGGCTCCATTATTAAATCAAAAACAAAAATTGCCCTTGAACGTGTTTTCTTTATCATTTCCTCTAAAGCGTCTGCAGGAGTAAGAGGATGAACGATATTTGCAATTGCACCTATGCGGTTAATTGCATAAAAGGCGGCAAAACACTGAACAATATTGGGCATAAATATTGTTACAACATCGCCTTTTTTAATACCTTTACTATCAAGATAACCCGCGATAGATTCTATATCGTTAATAAACTTTTTACGGCTTATAAGATTACCGAAACTTTCAGCAACATCGTAAACGCCAAAATCCTTAGTGCAATCGCGAAAATATTCAAAGCAATTTCTGTTTTCGGGTTTTATCATAGAACAGATTTCCTTTCAAAAACTCTTATTTCATAGACAAATATATCTTTATTATTTTAGTATAATACAATATTGTTGTCAAGTTTGGTTGATTACCACTTTCTGTTTGCAGTATCAGGGCAACGCTTATTTTTAAACGCCGCTCGGAATTCAACATAACAACCGCATTTAAGACACATACCTGATATAAGCTCGTCGCAAGACCTACAAAATTGAAGTCTTTTTTCGTATACATCATCAGAAACCCTCTCCTCAGGAGAGAGTTTCTCAATTTTTCCTTTTATAAGTGCCAACATATCACCTTCTGCACTTTCAAAGAGAAGGCACCTTTTGCAATCATTTTTCATTATTTAATTATGAATTTAACCACGCTGCAAGGTGGAATGTTAGCAACAAAACCGTCGTTAGTAAGAGTGAAATCTGTAAACTCTTTTGTAAATACAGATGGGGCTTTGCCGAAATCGTTGTAATCCCTTGCGTTACCCGAAACTATTTCTGCTACTACAGAAGAAACATTTGCATCTGCTATCTGGCATTTGATTTCCTGGGCATCAGTAAGAGAAGCATTGGATACAGTTGAAATAATTGTTCCATCCTCTTTTACAGATGCACTTTCTGTAAGAACCGGTGTAACCTTATCTTCAAGATAATCTGTTGTCAAGAAGCTACCAAGAAGAGTGTTTTCGGCATGAGCTTTATACATCTTAAAGATATGATATGTAGGTGTAAGCACTATATTCTCGCCATCTGTTAAAATAACTGCCTGAAGAACATTTACTGTTTGCGCAATATTAGCCATACGAACTCTGTCGCAATGCTTATTGAAAATATTAAGAGTAAGACCAGCTACAAGAGCATCGCGCATTGTACTCTGTTGATACAAGAAGCCCGGGTTTGTTCCCTCTTCAACATCGTACCATGTACCCCATTCATCAACAATAAGGTCTACCCTCTTTTCAGGGTCATGGCGGTTCATAACCTCAGTATGACGGCGCACAAGCTCTTCCATTTTGTATGCATTTTTGATTGTTGAATAATATTCGTTATCTGAATATGTAAGAGCAGCGCCCTTATGACCCCAATCACCTGTAGGGATTGTATAATAGTGAAGAGAAAGACCATTCATTTTGTTGCCTGCATAATGCATAACCTCGTCTGTCCAATCAAAATCGAAAGCGTTTGGTCCGCAAGCAATTTTATAAATAGGATTTTTCCAATCGTAATTACGTACATAAACCTGGTAACGTCTGTATTCATCTGCATAGTAATGGGGCATCATATTGCCGCCACAGCCCCAGTTTTCGTTACCAACTGCGAAATATTTCAACCTCCATGGCTTTTCTCTGCCGTTCTGCTTACGAAGCTCTGCCATAGGAGATACGCCATCAAAAGTCATATACTCTATCCATTCGCTCATTTCCTGAACTGTTCCGCTACCCAAGTTACCGTTTACATAAGCATCACAGCCAAGCTGATCGCAAAGCTCAAAAAATTCATGTGTACCAAAAGAGTTATCTTCAACAAGACCGCCCCAATGGGTATTTATCATTTTTTTACGGCTTTCCTTAGGACCAATACCATCTTTCCAATGATATTCATCAGCAAAGCATCCGCCCGGCCAACGAAGCACAGGTATACCCATCTCTTTTAACGCATCAACAACATCTTTACGCATACCATTAACATTAGGAATCGGTGAATTTTCACCTACATATGTTCCTTCGTAAATACATCTGCCAAGATGCTCAGAGAAAGTTCCGTAGATATCTTTATTGATTTTTGCTATTTTCTGATTTGGGTTTATAAGATATTTTTGCATAGGTTCAACCGCCTTTTTTCTGTTTGTTAGATTATACCATAAAACACATAAACGTTTCAATAGTCTAAAACAAAAGTCGACTCTAAAAATGAATAATAATATCTATATTCTGAATATAATTTACAACAAAGAAAGAATACAAAAAGAGTTTTTGTGTAGCTCCCAAAACAATGGTGAATGGCTATTCACCGCGGTTTATGGCATTTTAATGTTGCTATTTGCAAAAAAAGTTTTTTGCATAAATATCCATTTTTGGTAAAAGATACAATCTTTTGACATGGTGTTACAATTTTATTGATTTTTAGACTTTTTAGGTATAAAATAATGGGCGTATTTAATTTGGCTCTTTATATGAGCTATTCTAAAATTGTTGCCTTGCAACAAAAGGAGTGCTGACAATGAGTTATATTCAAAACGTTATTGATGACGTTGCAAAAAAACATGCAAGCGAACCGGAGTTCGTACAGACAGTAACTGAGGTTTTAACCTCTCTTGCACCTGTTATTGAGCAACATCCGGAATATGAAAAATATTCATTACTCGAAAGAATCGTTGAACCTGAAAGACAGATCACCTTCCGCGTAACATGGACAGATGATAATGGCAAGGTTCACGTTAACACAGGTTATCGTGTTCAGTTCAATGGCGCTATAGGACCATACAAGGGCGGTCTTCGTTTCCACCCATCTGTTTACTCAGGTATTATGAAGTTCCTTGCTTTTGAGCAGACCTTCAAAAACAGCCTTACAGGTCTTCCAATCGGCGGCGGTAAAGGTGGTTCAGACTTTGACCCTCGTGGTAAGAGCGATATGGAAATTCTCCGTTTCTGCCAGAGCTTTATGACAGAGCTTTACAGACATATCGGTCCTGACGTTGACGTTCCTGCAGGCGACATCGGTGTAGGTGGCAGAGAAATCGGTTACCTTTATGGTCAGTACAGAAGAATTAAGGCTGCTTCCCAGAATGGCGTTCTTACAGGTAAAGGTCTTTCATATGGTGGTTCTCTTGTTCGTCCTGAAGCTACAGGCTATGGCGCTACATACTATGCTTGCGAAGTTTTCAAACACTTTGGCGAGGATATCAAGGGCAAGACATTCGCTCTCTCAGGCTTCGGTAACGTTGCTTGGGGCGCAGCAAAGAAGATTACTGAGCTTGGCGGTAAGGTTCTTACAATTTCAGGTCCTGATGGTTATGTTTATGACAAAGACGGAATCAGCACACCAGAAAAGATTGAATATATGCTTGAAATGAGAGCATCCGGTCGCGATAAAGTTCAGGATTATGCAGATAAATTCGGTGCAGAATTCTTCCCTGGCGAAAAACCATGGGGCGTAAAGGTTGATGTTGCTATGCCTTGCGCAACACAGAACGAAATCAATATGTACGAAGCAAGCAAGCTTGTTGCAAACGGTGTTCAATATTACATTGAAGTTGCTAACATGCCAACAACAAATGATGCTCTTGAATTCCTTAAAGAAAATGTAAAGGTTGTTGCTCCGTCAAAGGCTGTTAACGCAGGTGGCGTTGCTGTTTCTGCTCTCGAAATGGGTCAGAACTCAATGAGATACAGCTGGTCTGCAGAAGAAGTTGATGCAAAACTTCAGAAGATTATGAAGGAAATTCACGACAACTCAGCTAACGCTGCAGAAAGCTACGGTTTAGGCTATGACCTTGTTGCAGGCGCAAACATTGCAGGCTTTGTTAAGGTTGCAGACGCTATGATGGCTCAGGGCGTTATCTGATAATAAGAATGAAAAAGAAGAGTGGTTAATTACCACTCTTTTCTTTTTCATTGTTTACTTTTTACTAAAACTATGATATATTAATTCTATACTATAAATGCTATTCAGAAGGAGTGGTTTTGGTGTATAAATTTTTACATACAAAAAAAGGCTTCACTTTAGTTGAATTATTAGTTGTTGTTGCTATATTGGGTATACTCGTAGCTATAGCTGTTCCGATATTTTCTTATTCTCAGAAAAATAATCGAATTAAAATTTGCAGAGTTACAACACATAAATTAGAATCTGATATTCGTTTATGGGCCATGCAATTCCCTTTTAACGAGGAGTGGTCCTTTGAAATAAAATCAGATGGTAGCCAAGGCACCCTTAACAATATAGCAAATTGTTCAATTGATTACGAAAAATATGATTATGAGTCTCTCCCTGAATATATTTCGGGAGAAATTCTAAAAAATGAAATCCCCTACTGCCCCGGCAACGGCACCTTCTATGTAAGGCTTACTAAAAACAACAATAAAGCATATTGCAATGTGTATGTCTATTGTGATGGTGGTACAGACGGAGATTGCCACAAGCACGCTTCCTGATAAATAAAAAAAGAACAAGCGTAAGATTCACCGAATCTTACGCTTGTTTTGTTTTACTTTAATTAAAGAATCTCAACTGTACCGTCTTCATAAACCTTAATTTTATCGCCCGTTTTAACGGTGTTAAGGAATTCCTCACCAAGACAGTCAACTGTTGGCATTGGAGTATCTGTCCAAACAGAGCCGAGGATTGCGCCTGCTGCTGCAAGAGAATCAATATGCTCTGAGAAAAGCATACAAGCAGGGCTTCTCTCCATAACCTTTGCACAATAAAGAACCATACCACCTGTTGTTGAGCCAATTGTCTGAGGAAGGCAAAGAGCTGTACCAACCATTGGCTTTTCGAAAATATCTGTGTTGTTCTGGTCTCCGCACTTTGCTTCTTTATCACCAAACTGAAGAGCGTTCTGGAAAGATGCAAGTGTGTTAAAACCGCCGTGTGAAACAAGAGCTGTTGCTTCTGCTGTGCCCGGTACTACAGGACGACCTTTAAAAGTTTTCATCTTATTTTGCCCCCTTTGTGATAATATCAAGAATCTCTTCACTTGTGTAGTAACGAGATGTTGTATATGTACGAAGTTTGTTTGAGTTGGTAATAACCCTACCCTTCTTAGCTACAGGGTTATTCATATACATAAGAGGACAAATATAGCTGAGTACTACGCCTGTTGCTGCAAGCTTTGCTGCATATTCTGTTTTATTGAATTCATCGCAAACTGCAGGAGCTGCTGTAAATACTGTAGGAATTGCAACCTTCTTATTGCCACTCTTTTTAAGACCTTCGCAAACATTATCTGTCCACTCTTTAAGCTGCTGAAGAGAAAGGTGCGGGCAACCGATAAAGCAAAGCTGAGGAGCCTTTGAAGGATCCTTCCACATAACAGGATAAGAATTCTTAACTCTTTCAAGTTCTGCGTCGTCGATAACATAAACCTGTGCATTTTCTGCAATAAGGCTATCGCCCATTTCAACTGCTTCAGGAGTAAGACCTTCAATATGATAAAGACCAACCGCACCGTTTGATGCTGTAGCAGCACCAAAGTCTTTAAGATATGCCTTTGCAGCATCATCAAGCTCCGTACCAATCCACTCTGTAAGACCCTTAACGAAAGGAACGTCTTCCATAACCTTCATACCAATTGCAGAGCCAAGAACCTGAGCTTCAGGTTTCTTTTTACATTTAACTTCAACAACCCATGTTGCCTTTCTTCCTTCATCTGTTACAAGACCGAAGTAAGGAACGAAACCAACGATTGAACCAAAAAGTTCGATAATACCTGAGTTACGATTACAACGAGCACCAAGAACTGAGTTAGCATAAACAACTGCACTTGATTCTGCCCATGAAAGAACATCACCCTTTTTAGGAACGTTACCAACCTGATCCATATAGCATGTGCAAGTATATGCACTGTCGCTGACAAGACCTAATTTTCTGAGCTGCTCATCATAGCTATCCTGCTTTGTGTACATAAACTTGTTGAAAACAAGATTCTTTACGAAGTTTGAAGGAACCTTCGGATCAACAGGCTTAGGGTCAACTGAAAACTGCTGTTTTGATTTAATTCCTGCATTGATAAGCTGATCCATAAGGTCGTAAACAGGTGTCATAACCTTAAGACCGAAGCTTGTAACAAGGTGCCCTTTTTCACTTGTTACAGGTACCATTTTAGTAGCACCGAAAGCTTCACCATACATAACAAGGGTCTTTACAACCTTTGCCATTGTTTCGCCCTGTTCACCATTGAGCATGGCGAGCTGTTCAGGGGTTAATTCCATTTTGTAGTCCATTATAATTCATCCTTTCTTGAATTACAGTTTAACACAAATTATTGTAACACAAAACATATAAATTGCAAATACTTTTTTGTTAAAATAATAACTATTTCCTACTAATAATACCAAAAAAAGACTTTCGGAAAACCGAAAA